>JAOUNH010000077.1 GCA_029881055.1 Gammaproteobacteria bacterium | reverse complement strand
CTTCAGAAGCTTTCCCGGCGGCTGACGACGAAGCACATACTCGCCCGAATCGGCACTCACTCTGAAGGTCGGATTGGATTGGCCATCGGCAAATTTCTCGATACGGCGCAGACCCGAGAAACCGGTGACATTCGCCTCGAGATAAGGACCGAGGATATCCAGCGACAAGGCTTCAGACGCGGCAGGCAATACGACTACCTAAAGTCTGGCTGTGGCAGCAGCGAGGTTTCGACCAAGCTGCATCATATGTACCTGGTCCGGACCGTCGGCCAGCCGAATGGTACGCGCGGCTGCGTAGGCATGCGCCAGGAAGAAGTCCTGGCTCACGCCGCCACCGCCATGTATCTGTATCGCCCGGTCGAGGACCGTACACGCCATGGTCGGCGCAACGATTTTGATCATCGCGATGAGGTCTTTGGCCGCCTTGTTGCCGCCTGCGTCCATTCTCGCAGCAGCTTTCAGTGTCAATAATCGCGCCTGCTCTATTTCACAGGCCGAACGCGCGATGTCTTCGCGCACGGATTGCTGCTTGGAAAGCGGCTTACCAAAAGCGATACGAGTTTCTGCCCGCACGCACATGGCCTCAAGTGCCCGTTGCGCCATGCCAATCAGCCGCATGCAGTGATGAATGCGGCCCGGTCCAAGCCGACCTTGTGCGATTTCGAAACCGCGGCCTTCACCGAGCAGTAAATTGCTCGCAGGCACCTTCACGTTGTCGAACGTTACTTCTGCGTGCCCTTCGGGTGCATCGTCGTATCCAAACACTTTCATGGGACGAACGACGGTCACTCCCCTGGTGTCCATCGGCACCAGGATCATCGACTGTTGCTGGTAACGATTCTCGTCGTCGGGATTGGTCTTGCCCATGACAATCATGATTTTCGCGCGCTTGTTGCAGGCGCCGCTGATGTACCACTTGCGGCCGTTGATCACGTATTCTTCGCCTTTGCGTACCATCGACGTTTGCACGTTGGTCGCATCCGATGAGGCCACTTCCGGCTCCGTCATCGCAAACGCCGATCGAATCTCGCCTTGCAGGAGCGGCACCAACCACTCCTTTTGCTGTGCCTCGTTCCCGTACCGGGCGAGGACCTCCATGTTCCCGGTGTCGGGCGCGCTGCAATTGAACACTTCCGATGCCCACAAAACCCTGCCCATGATTTCGGCCAGCGGCGCGTATTCAAGCGTACAGAGGCCAGCGCTGTACTGCCCGTATTCTTTGGGCAGGAACAGGTTCCAGAGGCCTTCTTTTTTCGCCTGTTTCTTCAGGCCCTCCAGCATTGCCGCGGGCTCCCAGCGGTCGCCCTCCTCGACCTGCTCCAGGTAGAGGGCCTCATTCGGATAGATGTGCCTGTCCATAAACGCCAGCAAGCGCTGGCGCAGATCCTGCACTTTGGGTGAGAACTCGAAGTCCATTGTTTGCTCCGCTATGACAACCTAAACGATAAGCTTGTCAGGATTCAGGATGTTGTCCGGATCGAGGAGCGCTTCCAGCTTCTTCTTAAGCTCGATCTCGACCGCACTGCGAGTATTACTCAATCACGCTTTTTTCTCGACACCAATTCCATGCGCGCGGGTGTCGAGTGCGACGGGCGCAGTCGTTGCGTGGAGGCCGCTACGCTACCTTTGTACTCGACCAGATTGATCTCCACCCATGAGACTGGTCACCTCGGCGACGGATACTCGATTGAAGTCACCCATGATCGAATGTTTGAGGCAGCTCGCCGCCACGGCGAACTCGAGCGACTGCTGCCTGTCCTCGTAGGCGTTCAGGCCATAAATAAGCGCGGAGGCAAAGCTGTCACCGCCGCCGACCCTGTCGATGATGTCCGTGATCTCGTAGTGCCGGGAGAGCCTGAATCCATCCGCGTCGCGCAGGCAGGCGGACCAGCCGTTGCGATCCGCGCTGTGCGACTCCCGCAACGTGATGGCGATGACTGACATGTTCGGAAACTGTTTCAGGACCTTTTCGCTCAGCGCTTCATACTTCGCCGTATCGAGCTCACCACTTTCGACATCGACGTCGACCGTAATACCGAGCGATTTCTGGCAATCCTCTTCATTGGCTATGCCGACATCGACGTATTTGACGAGCTCGGTCATCACTTCAGGTGCCGTTTTGCCGTATTTCCAGAGCTTGCCTCGATAATTGAAGTCGCAGGACACCGTAAGGCCGTGTTCCTTGGCGGTCTTGACCGCCTCGAGACTTAAGTCCGCTGTCGACGCACTAAGTGCGGGAGTAATGCCTGTAATGTGCAGCCACTTCGCACCCCGGAAGACCTTCTTCCAGTCGAAGTCGCCCGGCTTGGCTTCGCAAATGGAAGAGCCTGCCCGATCGTAAATAACCTTTGACGGACGCTGGTTGGCACCCGTTTCAAGAAAGTAGATACCAACCCGGTTGCCACTGCGATTTACGTGCGTTGTGCTCACACCGAAGCTGCGCAACTCGCGAATTGCCGCTTCGCCAATGTCGTCTTTCGGCAGTGCGCTGACGAACCCGGCGTCGAAGCCATAGTTGGCCAGTGCGACGGCAACGTTCGCCTCACCACCGCCGAAGGTTGCCTCGAAGCCTGGCGATTGGAAGAACCGCTCATTACCCGGCGTCTTCAGCCGCAGCATGATTTCGCCAAATGTCAGAAATTCACTCATTAGTTTAAGCCCTCGCTTTCTTCGCAATGCTCACGGCTTCGGCCGCGAGCTTCGTAATCGCTTTGTAGTCACCGGCATCGATCGCATCCTTCGGTGTCAGCCAGCTGCCGCCGCAGGCCAGTACGGCGGGCACTGCCAGGAAATCGGCGAGATTGCCCGGCGACACGCCACCGGTCGGCATGAAACGCATGGTCCTGAAAACACTGGACAACGCTTTGAGCATCGGGATTCCGCCGGCGATCGACGCCGGAAAGAACTTCACGGTATCCAGACCCAGGTTGTACGCGTGCTGCAACTCGCTCGGCGACACGATGCCGGGATAGACCGGTACGCCATGTTTCCTGGCAACCGCGACAACGGCGTCATCCAGTCCGGGCGACACGATGAACTTCGCGCCACTCGCCAATGCCGCTTCGGCCTGCGCCGCGGTCAATACGGTCCCGGCACCGGCGATCATCTCGGGCACCTGCTCGGCCACAGCCTTGAGGCACTCGAGCGCCCTGTCGGTGCGGAACACAACCTCGACAACGGTCAGGCCGCCAGCCGCCAGGGCTCGGGACGTCTCGACCGCGACGGCCGGATCGTCGGCCTGCACCAGGGGTACCACCCGGCTGTTCGCTAACAGTTCATTGATATTCGGCATTGTCTTTTGTCTCTCGCTGTGGTTCCATATGTGGAACTTAGTTTTAGAATTTAGACTATTAGGCCCGGTCACCATGCGACTGTCAATAGCAACCCAGGTCATCCATCCATGAGCGCCATACAAAAGGGATTCCAGATACTCAAAGCCGTCACCGCCGCGCCCGACGGCTTGTCGTTCAGCGAAATCATCGCGGCAACGGACGTGCCCAAGGCAACCGCTCACCGCTTGCTGAAAGAACTGGTCGAGCTTTCGGCCCTGACCCAGAGTCCGGTTTCACGGCGCTACCAGGGTGGTTTGCTGTTGGCGAGTCTGGGTGCCGCCGTTACGGCCGACTACGACCTGCGGCGGGTCGCGCGGCCGCATCTGCAGGCTTTGCACGACGCAACCGGGCAGGTGGCGACGCTCGGCATTCGCAACGACGACGTCGGCACCTACCTCGACAAGATCGAACCCCGGGATTTTGGCATCCGCCTGCACTCGGAAATCGGCAAGAGCTTTCCCCTGCATTGCACGGCCATGGGTAAAGTCATGCTGAGTTATGCCGATGTGCCCACGATACGGCGCCTCACGAATCGCAAGCTCGAGTCGTATACGGAAAACACAATTACCGATGGCCGGCGTTTGCGTGAGGAGCTGAAGCAAATTGCCGCCGATGGATTTGCAATCGACCGCGAAGAGATAACACGCGGCCTGATTTGTATTGCAGCACCGGTATTCGGTGTTGACGGCAGTATCGCCGGAGCCATGAGCTGTACATTTCCGAGCTATGTTTTCGACAACAAAAGCATGGACGAAGAAATTCGAACGATCACGCTGCACGCACGCGCGGCGTCAGGCGCAGCGCCGGATATTGCCTAGGTCGACCTCGCCGCGACCGCAGCCGTAAACACGACGTCGGTCGAACTGTTAAGCGCCGTTTCGGCAGAGTCCTGCAGGATGCTGATCACGAAACCGACGGCGACAACCTGCATGGCCACATCGTTCGAGATGCCGAACAATCCGCAGCTCAGCGGTATCAACAACAACGAGCCGCCCGCGACACCCGACGCCCCGCAGGCGGACAACGCGGCGACAACGCTCAGCAACAATGCCGACGGCAGGTCGATGACTATTCCCAGGGTGTGCGCGGCGGCCAGCGTCAGCACGGTAATCGTTATCGCCGCACCACCCATGTTGATGGTCGCACCCAGCGGAATCGAAACGGCGTAGGTATCTTTTTCCAGGTTCAGGCGTTCGCACAGCGCCAGGTTCACAGGAATATTCGCGGCGGAACTGCGCGTAAAAAATGCCGTCACGCCACTTTCACGCAAGGCTGTGAAGACCAGCGGATAAGGGTTACGCCGGGTTCGAACCCATACAATCAATGGATTGACCAACAACGCCATCGCCAGCATACAGCCGAGTAACACGGTCAGGATGCGCGCATAGCCGCCGAGCACTGTCAGGCCCGATTCTGCAAGGTTCCCGGCGACGAGACCAAAAATGCCGATCGGCGCGAGACGTATCACGATGCGTACGATATGCGTTACTGCAGCGGAAAGGTCGGCAAGTGCCTGGCGCGTTGCATCGGCAGCCTGATGCAAAAATATGCCAAGCAACACGCCCCATACGAGAATGCCAATATAGTTGCCCGTCAGGATAGCGTTGACCGGGTTGTCGACCAGCTTCTGCAGCAGTGTGCCCAAAACTTCGGCGATGCCTTTCGGCGCGCTGGCACTGACATCCGTTACCTGCAGCACGAGTGTCGTTGGAAACGACAGGCTGACAGTAACGGCCAGCAATGCCGCAGCAACGGTACCCACGAGGTACATCGTCACGATCGGGCGCATCTGCGCCGTGTGGCTGGCTTTGCGATTTGCGATCGCCGACGCAACCAGCACGAGGACGAGTACGGGTGCGACTGCCTTGAGTGCCGAGACGAACAGATCGCCCAGTATCATCGACGACTTCGCGGCCGCCGGAGACAACTGGGATAAAGCGACGCCGGCGACGATGCCGATTGCGATTTGCAGCACGAGGCTGCCGGAGGTGATCCGCCTGATCAGTGATGGGGTGCTCATGGGTTCACGATAGTATCGTGAAACCCGCGGGGCACCTAGTGTGCCCCGCCGTTAATCCCTAGCGTCCGAAGCGATAACTGAACTGCAGGATGACCGCATCCAGATCCGGATACTCGAACAGCCCGACCTGGCTACCGATCAACCGGTCGGCGGGAATGCTCCCGCGCTGTTGATACAGTTCCAGCCGGACACTCATGTCGTTGTCGTTCCGCGTTGTCCATCCATACTTGAGACCGGCCGTAATCGCATCGAAGTTGCCGAGTCGATAATCGCTGGACGCATACATGGGCAGGGGCACGCTGTCGACGAGGCCGACCTGGTAGAAGTTCGCCTCTGTCTGTGTGTAGTAACGCAGGTGCGGTTCGAAATAGCTTCGTTCACCGACCGGCCAACGGAATCTCAGGTCCACTGTGTGTGAATCGATATCCCAGTCATCGGTCATGTAACGATACGATGCGTCCAGGACCTTGCCATTCATGTAGTACTTCGCCTGGCCGTACAGGCTGTGCTTGGTCCTCTGGTCCGGCCGGCTTTCGAAGACGTACTCATGTGACGGGCCCTGCAGCCCCGGGGCCGGCGTACGCGGCACAACATCACCGGTGATGCCATCGACAAGACTGACAATCTTGTACGGGTCGTTCAGGTAGCCGGATGAGTCGCTGAAGGAATAGTTCGCCTGCACGACGAGGTTTCGCGAAATCACCTGCGTGACGCCCACGACGAAGTCGACGACGTCCTTGTCCTGGTCACCGATCCGATTGCTCAGATCGCCCACATCTGCCATCGGCGTCAGTGGCGTCGGCGTCCCGCCAACCGGATTCAGGGAATCCGCCGCGTACGCGAAGCCGGCTGAAACGGTCGTATTGCGCTGATTGAAGTCCCGGGAAATTTTGGCGTTCGCGCCCAGGTGCATGTAATCGTATTCCTTGGACGCGCTCAGTCCGGCATCAAACGTATACAGACGGCTGAACGGCTGAGTCCAGTTCGCACTCACCGCAACGCGTGTGTCCCGAAACGAATCGTCGAGCGCGAGCGTACCGGCAGGTACCGTAAATACGGCGTTACCGGATGGGCTGGTAAAGGTCTGCGGTACCGCCTGGTATTGACCGCCATTCGGCGTCGCCCCCGTCAGCGCATCCACGGTCAGGCCCATGGTCAGGGCACGGTCGTCCATAAACGTCCGCGTCGCCAGCACGCTGATACTCAGGTCCTGGACCCTGTCGGCATCCTCGCCGTAATACAACAGCGAGGTATTGAAATCCCAGCCCGGTTCTTCCTGCGCCTGCACGGCCGCCGGCGTGACACCGCCCAGCAGTGCACAGGTGGCGGACGCCAGCGAAACCGATATCGATTGCCCTTTAGTTGCAGCCACAGCCACCCCCTCCGAATCCGCGACCGCCGCTCGACGCTTCTTTACTGAAATAGATGTGATCATCGGTTGCTGCTTCCAGCGCGTCCGTGGTCAGTTGCATCTCATCCTTGGCAAGGACATCGCGATCCCAGGGCTCGACGCCCATCGACGAACACCCCGCAGTGACGAGCAGGCTTGCGACAAGAACAAATATTTTCATGGCTGTTTCCTCAGGGCCGAAACGATGGCGGCCTCGTATTCCTCTGTTTTTGCGACCTTGAAACCAAGATGGCTCTCGATAATTGTGCCGTCCCTGCCAATGACGAAGGAGCTCGGCATCGCTTCAACGGCATAGTCACGCGCAAGCTCGCGTGTCGGGTCGTAGGCAATGGTAAATTCCGCAGGGTAGGCCTTGAGAAATTCAGCCGCGTCGGAAGCATCGTTATCGAGATTAACGGCGACGATGACGAGCCCGTCGTCACCGTATTTCTGCTGCATTTCGTTCATCCAGGGGAACGAGCGTCGGCAGGGGACGCACCATGACGCCCAGAAATCGAGTACGAGCACCTTGCCGCGGTAGTCGCTTAATTGCAGTGAATCGGCCGCGCCGGCTATGAGTGGCAAGGCTCCCAGCAGCAAAGCGCACAGGGCCGCTATCGCGCCTGTGCGAAAATTTCCCTTTTTCAATTCCAACTCCTGTCGACGGTGGCGGTGGTCCAGGACCAAGCTAGTCTGCGTTAGAGCGCGACTCTCAGAAAATCCTTCGAACATTTTTCAAAAATCCGCCTAAAAACGCCAGACTATGCCCAGGGAAGGTACCAGGGGTAGCCAATAGGCCTCGTCTTCGAGCAGCTCGGACCCGGCCGGGGTGGTTACCACGGAATATTCGGTGCAGCAGGGGTTTTTGCGATTGTAGAGGTTCGACACTTCAAGAAATGCTGTCAGGTCGCCGCGGCGAACATCGAACTTGCGACTGACACGGACGTCCAGTGTATGGAACACGGAGTAACGGAGAGCATTCAGCTCGTCGGCCGGCATGACGGTTTTCGGCCAGCCTGTATGAACCTCACCGGCGGCGCTCAGGTCCCATCGACCCCAGCGCCAACTCAGGCCGGCCTTGCCGGTGTGCGTCTGGTCCCAGCTGCGTGCCGTATACCCGGAGGGTGTCTTGTCCCGCACTTCGGACCAGGCATATCCGATCCACCAGAACAGGTTCTCGCCACCATCACCGCGTGACAACATCAATTCCGCGCCGGTCGCTACGGCCGATACCGGATCGATGCGGTAGCGATCAAATTGCAGCTCGGGCAATAGTGTCAGCGAATTGAACGCATTTTCAAAACGCGGTCGGACCGTGCGGAAACTTTTGCGATAGTAGGACACGTCGACGTTGATGTCGTTCCGCCATCGATGTTTCAGGTTCGCAACGACGTGCTCGGCGCGCTGTGCCGGAAAAAACGCGTCAATCCCGTCACTGACCTGCAACTCGTTGATCTCCTGGGCCTGGGAGTACTGGCCCCATCCCAGTCGAATATCGGTGTGCTCCCCCAGCTGGTACAAAACACTCAGCCGCGGGCTGGATTGCGTGTCATCTTCAGCCGTTGTGTAGCTCTGGTAGTCCCAGCGCAGGCCGGCGTCTACTATCAGGTTGGATAGCAGCTGCCACCGTGCTTCAAGGTAGCCACTGTATTGCGAGCCTTCCGGCAGCGCGGTGATGCTCCGTATCTCAACCGGAACATTATCCAGAATCGCATCGAACGGTGCTGTCACGCTCTTGGTCGAATCAAAACGATAATCCGCTTCCTGGCGTTTGCCATCGACTCCGAAAGTCAGCATCCATTTTCGCGACGCCACGTAGGTCCAGTCCTGCTTGATTCCGATCGCGTCGAAATCGCGTGCATCGTCGAGCGACCCACTGACTATTTGCGGGAGATCGAGCGAGCCTGACCGATGGTTCGAAATGCGGCTGAAAGAAAAAATGGTTTCACTGCGCCAGCGCTCGTTCCAATCGGCCCGCCATTTCAGCCAGAACACGCGGTTGTCGTAGTTTGCGACCGCAAATTCGCCCCGGTCCGGATCGTTCAGACTGATGGAGTCGATTGAGGCCAGCACATTCGCGCTTATCTCTGCGCGTGATCCGAAGTCCCATCCCGCGTGAATGAGGTAGTCCTGGTATTCCGGGCTGCCAACTTCCGGGTCAATAACATCAGCGATGAGATCCAGATTCCCGCGCCTCCCGGCAATCAACCAGTCGCCGCGGTCGCCGCCGCCGAATGTCCCGAGCGACAACACGGACGCATTAAAGAAGCTCAGGGACAGTTCGGTTTCGATCGGCTTCTGCGGCTCCCGCAGGCTGATATTCATGACACCGCTCATGCGATCGCCGTAACGGGCAGGATAGGCTCCGGAGTAGAAATCAATGCCGTCTATGGCACTGGAATTGACGATGGTCGCAACCGACTGGAAGTCCTTGAGGTGGAAGGGTTCATACAGGCGCAGTCCATCCAACAGGAACAAGACTTCATTCGGCTCACCGCCGCGAATGTGGTTGCGCGACGAAATACCGCCGCTCGCCGTACTCGGCAGGCGATTCGTAATGCGAACGGCTTCTTCGGCCGCCGCAGGTATTCGGGTCGCGAGTTCGCGATCGAGGTAAGTCTGGGTTCCCGTCTGCCTGTACTCAAGGCGGTGCAGGCTGGAGGTAACAACAATTTCGGGAAGTTCCGGCGGCTCGGGCGGTGCGACCACCGGTGCAACAGCCGCCGCCGCGCCGTTTTTTCGAACTACCCAGGCGGTTGCCGGACCTTTGTCCAGCATAAGTCCGTGGGCCGCCAGGGTATCTCTAAGTCCGGCCAGCGGATCTGTGAGATCGGGTTCGGCCTCAATCAGCAGGTCGTTCGTGACGACATCGCTGCTGAATATGATTTGGTAACCCTGACCGTTCAGGTCCGAGAGCAGCTCTGATAAGGGACGACCCTGCCAGACATCCGTCGCGGCAAAAAGTGATTGGGAAAGACAGAGTAGAATCAGGGCCCGGTAGAGGTGGCGAGAAAAACGCATACCGGGATACTAGAGTATGGCCCGGTGTTCGCCAACGACGGATTTTCCCTACATCCGGCCAGGGCTGAGCGCCATCAGCCTTCGATGAAAATTCTGTGGTTCTCGATCCTGTAATGAACCGTCGTGGCTGCCAGGATTGCGACCAGCGCTTCGTCAGGTGTCATGCCCTCAATTGAACCGTGCACATCCGTTCGCATCGCAAACATTCTCAATTCGTCGCTTGAAAATTGCAGCTCGCGCCCGGTTTCTCTCGCGGCCCATTTCAAAAAGTCGAGCAGCGATTTGTTCGTCAAATCCAGCGTCGGCGCCAGGTCTGCGACCCAACCCCAGTACGCATCGTGCGTATCGAGTTCGGTGACAACGGCGGCCTCGCCTGCCTTCAGGGTCAGGCGTTCGCCAATTCTTGCGGCGTAAGCCGCTTGCTCGCTTTGCACATCGACCCGGCCTTCGCGAACCGCCACCTCAAGTGACTCGTCACTCGCGCTGACGGAAAACTGTGTGCCGACGTCTGTAACGCGTCCGAAGCCGGTCTCGATATTCAGGCCGCCTTCGCGATATACGAACTGGCCCGAATCCGCATAGATACGACCGGACAGCAATGCGAAGTGATTAGCTGAATCAATTCGTATCTCGGTATTCGCATCAATGCGCAGAGACTCGCCACGCGCCAGCAACAAGCTCAGGCCCTCATCAGGACCCGTGCTGATTGTCTCGCCACTGTGCACCGCCGTGCCCTCCGCATACCGGGAGTTCAACGGACCTGCATTGACGACTCGCGAAACGGTTGCAGCAAGCTGCAACGGCGCTGTGTCGGGCGGCGTCAACATAAGCACAGCTATCACTGCAGACGCTGCAACGCCCAAAGGCAAAGTCCAACGCAATACTGCCGCACGCAGGGAGCCACGTCGCCAGGTCTTATGAACTTCTTTGTAAACCTTTTCGCCATTCGGCTCGGCCGTCGCTGTCTGCCATTCCTGGTGCACTCGATGGTAGACCCTCGACTCCACGCTCAGCGGAATCTCGGGCCGTTCGCCCGCCAGCTTTATCAACCTGGCCAGTGATTCGTTATTGTCGTCGCTCATCACATCAATCCACTATGAAGTTCGGTTCTATGTTCCAGATCGCACGGAAACGCTCTTTGAAAGCTTCTCGCGCACGGCTGAGTACGGACTCTGCCGCTTTGTCGCCAAGGCCCAGGCTCCTGGCAATTTCGGTCACACTGCAGCCCTGCACGTACTTCATCTCCAGTGCTTGCGAATAATTCGCAGGCAGGTGCTCCAGTGTTACGCGCACAAAATTCGCTATTTCATCCCGGCGCCGGGCCGTCTCGGGACGACCATCGTCCGATGCCGCCGACTCGAGCGCCGCCTGCACCGCGGGATGGTCCTCGATCGGAATATCCTCTCGTTGCTCCAGCTTGCGCTGGCGAAACACAGCGCTCGTTTCATTTCGGCAGATCTGGCACAGCCAGGTGAAGAGCAGGGCTTCGCCGCGGTAGGTTCCCATCTTGCGAACGACGATGCACATCGTTCGCTGCACAATCTCCTCCGCCAGCTCTTCGTTATTGTCGACTCTCGTCAGCGTAAAACGATACAACCTTGGAAAATACTCTTTAAAGAACGCGTCGAAGGCACGTCGATCGCCGGCCGCCACTTTGGCGGCCAGCTCTCGGTCGTGCACTACTTGGGCAGTAGCTTCATTCACGTCTCTTTACCTTCAGGAGGTAGGGGGGGACCTCCTTATACTTAGAGTCCTGCAACTTCCAAATCCTTCGGCGGCAGGCGAAATAATGACTCCTGGTACGCCAGGGACGACCACACAGAGTGGGCCAGTGCCCGGTTTATCAGTGTTTCGTCGCGCTCAGAACTTTCGATCATATGTCCATCTGCGTAACTAAAACTCGCGGCCGGCAGGTCTTTTTGCAATATGACCAGCCTGTCGCCCTCAAGATAGGCCTGGGTGGAATTAAACTGCATGATAGCTCTTCCCGGCACGGCCGCCATGGCAGGCGCGGTCAAATCCCTGCCGATCATCGGATGCTCGGCATTGATACCGATCAGCGACAGCAATGTCGGGCCGAGGTCGATCTGGCTCGCGACACTATTAATCTCACCAGCGTCGATCGAACCGCCCAGTATCAGGCCCGGAACATGAAACCGCTCCACCGGGATAATGTCGTTGCCATACACCCGGGAATTGTGGTCTGCCACGACAAGAAAGACCGTGTCGTCCCAATACGACGACGCTTTCGCCTTTTCAAAAAACTGACCCAACGCATAATCCGCGTACTTGACTGCATTGTTTACGGTGTTTACTTCCTGGTCATAGGCCTCGA
>JAOUNH010000003.1 GCA_029881055.1 Gammaproteobacteria bacterium | reverse complement strand
CTGATCGCTATTTACGAGGGACTGGTCGCGGCGACATCCCACGTTATCGAGCGGGTCGCGAAAGCACTATAGTGCTGGACTACCGGGGCGTATCGCTCGCGCCCCGGTAGTCATTTTTTGTAGGAGCAGAATCAATCCGATCAGGCAAATTACGAAAACCAGCGTTGCGACTATGCCTGGGAACCAGAGCGGAAGATCGCCGGTGCGCGGGTTCCAGCTCGTTGACTGGCAACGCCAGTCCAACAGGATGAGACCGTTCATCGTCGCGTGGGCGATCACCGATGACCACAGCGACCGAGTCGCCCAATACTGCACACCGAGCACGATACCGGCGACGAATGCAAAGGGCCATGACGATAACCCGTGAAAAACCGCGAATATCGCGGCCGACAGCAAAATGGCAACGATGACATCCCGGCGCTCCAGGAAAGTCTGCAAGTATCCGCGATGCGTGATCTCCTCAATCAGCGGCACGAGAACAGCGGTTATCAAAATACCGACTGCAAGCACAGCGGGCGGCGGACAGCCAAACGAAAATGATGGCCCCATTGCGGCGTCGAGATTACCGGAACGGTAGAACCCAAACGATACGCCGGCGATTAGCTGGCTCCACCATGAAAGCCGCAGCAATATGCCAATAGCGATCGCCGTCAGTACGATTCGCCAGCTGAGTGACTCCCGCCGAAACAGCGACGTCAGAAACACCTTTTCGCTGCGCCACAGCGGAAACAGCAGGATCAGCAGTATTGGTGGTACGACCAGGTAAGACAGGTCGGCAGCCAGTGCCTGTTGCATGCCGTCGTCGATCAGTCGAAGTTGCAGCCAGGCTCTTGCGATCAGTGCCGCGACGGTCGCCGTTAGCACGGCTATGATCGTGGTACGCGAAATCCGATGTTGGGGCATGCGGCAGATCCTATGGGATCCATGTCGCCGGTACGCCTTTAATTACGGCCCGATTTCTGCAGATTTGTGCTTTGCGGTCAAAGGCCCGGCAGGTTCGTGTAGGTCGGTTCCTCCATCTTGTCCCGGCCCCAGCGCAGGAATATCGACGGCTGGGCCGCCGGATCGATATTGACCTTTTCAATGTCGCCGGCCACATGCGGCAAGGCCATGAGACGTTTGTCCATCACCTTGAACCAGAGCCACGGAATGTAGGCAAGCACATACATGCCGAAGTAGCCGTTGGGCAGCCGTGGCAAATTGTCGAAGTGACGCAAAGACTGGTAGCGGCGCAAAGGATGCGCGTGGTGATCGGAATGTCGTTCAAGATGGAACAGGGCGAGATTGCTGAACGTGTGATTGCTGTTCCATGAGTGATGTGGCTTGCAGCGTTCGAGTTTGCCTGTTTCATCATCAAGGCGAAGCAAACCATAGTGCTCGATGTAGTTTGCGCTGGTCAGTTGCCAATAGGCGCAGAGGTTATGAATGAGCAAGAAGGGCAGGGCCAGCCAGCCGAAGAACAATGCAGAGGCCACGGTCATCAGCACCGTCAACGCATACGATTGCAGTATTGAATTGCTCGGATGCCAAACGGATTTACCACGACTCTGCAGCCGTTCCTTCTCGATAGCCCAGGCTCCCCTGAAGGCGCCCGGAATTTCGCGTAACGCAAACTTGTAAATACTTTCCCCCATGCGTGCGCTCGCAGGATCCTCGAACGTGGACACATACTTGTGATGACCGCGATTGTGTTCAATTGTGAAATGGCCATAGGCGGGGATTGCCAATGCTATCTTCGCGAGCAGCTTTTCGATTTTCGAGTTCTTATGGCCAAGCTCATGCGCGGTATTTATCGCAAGCCCCGCGGCAAAACCGGCGAAGGCAGACAACAGCAGGAATGCCCACCAGCTCAGCGCCGCCGTTGTCGCGTACCAGGCGCTTCCTATCAAGCTGACAAAGTGCAATGGGACAATGGCGTAAGTGAGTCGCCGGTAGTAGAGATCCTGATCCAGTTGCATGACAACTTCTTCCGGTGGGTTATTTGTGTCTTCACCGATCAGCCAGTCAATAATAGGATGCAGGACGTAATTGATCAGAAAAGGCAGCAGGAACCACGCTTCCACTCCGGTCTTGTAGTGCAGTGTGATCGCGATGAACGGTTGCAACGGGAACAATACCGACAGCAACCAGAACCAGCGCTTCTTGTCGACGTAGGAGACGGCCACACCGTCCGCTGTTGTACCCACATATGCCTTCATTGCGAACTATCCACCATTTTACTGTCGGTAAATTATACAAAACATCGAGTACAGGATGCAGTGATGCGAAGAATGACACGTTATATCAATACGATGAGGCACTGGCGTGATAATTGCTCTATTCTTCAGACAGCTACCCGGTTTGAGGAAAAGTTTTGAGCTTACACATGCGGCGATCGGCCACGTTGTTTTTTCTGTTCTTGATTGCAGCTTGCGGTGGCGAGCAGGAAGGGTCCGGGTCATCAGGCGAGAAAACAGCGCTTTTGACGGCGGGAACTCTGGGCGAGCAAACGGTATTACCGGTCGCCGATTACCTGGCAAAAGAACAATTCGCCAACGCTGATCAGGGAAACGGCATGCGTCAGGCGCAGATATGCAAAGCGTGTCACAGCCTCGAATCGGGCGGTCCCAATATGATCGGACCGGCGTTGTACGGTATGTTTGGCAGGGGCGTCGGAGAGCACGCCGGTTTCGATTACTCGCCGGTGATGCGTAATGCGACGTTCGTTTGGACGCCGAGAGCGCTGGACGCGTGGTTGGCTCAACCCGGCAAGTTTCTGCCAGGCAACAGAATGGCTTTCGGTGGTGTATTCAGTCAGGCAGACAGGGACGACTTGATTGCTTACCTGCTGGTCGTTACTTCCGGCAACCACTAAAACAATAATGATGCGAGATTCTATGGAATTGGGTCGGGTAGCAGGGGACAAACGCAACGAAGATGAACGCCGCTTGTTCTCGTGGCGAACGGTCTTTTTTGGATTTACACGGTCGCGTCGCCGCGAGCATCGTCGATTCATTGACGATGACGTGGTGTTCCTCGACTGGCATCACCCGTGGCTGTTTTTCCTCGCCACCGGGATCATGCTGATGTCTTGTGTGGACGCGTTCCTGACCTTGCAGCTGATAGACCTCGGCATGCTGGAGATCAATCCGGTCATGAATGCGGTCATGGGACACAGCACAATGCTTTTTACCAGCACCAAACTCGCGATGACGGCAGTTGGAGTCCTGGTCCTCGTCTTTTTGGCCAAATCCCGTTTTCTCAATCGTTATCGTACGGGCGCACTATTGACCGTATTTTTCGTTTTATACGCCTGCCTCGTCTGCTACGAGTTTGTGAGCCTGTTCGCTTTGCTGTGACGCAAATGTCTTGGCGGCGCATTCCCTAAGGTGGCCGCTTACGCTAAACTAGCGCCCCTTTTTGAGCCCGGGCAGGGATTGCCGGTCTCAAGCATGCTCTGGCCGTGTAAGTCCCTGAAAAGATGAGTAATTCTCACAAAGAACAATTGGCGTCAACGCCGCTGTTCGGTGCCAATGCGGCTGCCGTTGAGTCGCTGTACGAGCAGTTCCTCGAGCGGCCGGGATCTGTGTCAGGTGCGTGGCGCAACTATTTTGAGAGCCTGGGCGACGCTGCGTCCGAGATTCCGCACGCGCCCATACGCGATCAGCTGCTGCAGGAGTCTCTTCAGGGCCGCAAGATCGGCCTTTTGCCCGGGAAAGCCGCGAGCAAGGAAGCGTCCACTGGCGAGAAGCAGGCGGCTGTTTCCCGGCTTATCCAGGTGTACAGCTTGCGCGGTCACCAGATTGCGGACATCGATCCATTGGGATTGATGGAGCGGCGCGTACCGGGCGTCCTGAAACTGGACTACCTCGATCTCGAAGAGTCGGACATGGACTCCGAATTTTTCACGGGAGGCCTGGCGGGCTCCGGTAACGAGCGGATGAAGCTGCGCGATATTCTCGCTTTGTTACGGTCTATCTATTGCGGCAAGATCGGCGTCGAATTTGCGCACATCTCCCGGGCGCGCGAGCGCCTCTGGCTGCGCAAGCGTTTCGAAGTGGGCGCATCGGCTAATACGCTCAGCGACGAAGAACGCCTGTATATCCTGGAGCGACTGACCAGCGCCGAAGGCATAGAACGTTACCTGCATACCCGCTATGTCGGACAGAAGCGATTTTCGCTCGAAGGCGGCGAGAGCCTGATTCCGGCGCTGGATGACATCATTCAGCAGGGTGGAAAGTCCGGCATCGAAGAAATCGTCATTGGCATGGCGCACCGCGGCCGTATCAACGTACTGGTCAACATCCTGGGCAAGTCGCCGGAAGAGCT
This sequence comes from Gammaproteobacteria bacterium, assembly GCA_029881055.1. Lineage (GTDB taxonomy): Bacteria > Pseudomonadota > Gammaproteobacteria > Steroidobacterales > Woeseiaceae > UBA1847. Next base: position 39,483 of record JAOUNH010000003.1, on the reverse strand, counting down.
GTTCGAGGAATTTGAAGGCAATTACGACGTCGAGGAATTGAAAGGCTCCGGTGATGTGAAATATCACAAAGGCTTCTCGGCTGATCTGAAAACGCCAGGCGGAAATGTTCACCTCGCACTGGCGTTTAATCCCTCGCATCTCGAAATCGTCAACCCGGTGGTCGAGGGATCGGTTCGGGCACGACAGCAGCGTCGTGGTGACCACGAACGGCAGGAAGTGCTGCCCGTATTGATACACGGCGACGCCGCATTTTCGGGGCAGGGCGTCGTAACGGAAACATTCCAGATGTCGCAGGTGAATGGATTCCGGACCGGCGGCACAATACACCTCGTCGTGAACAACCAGGTGGGATTCACGACCAGCAGGCCGTCGGATGCGCGTTCAACGGATTACTGCAGCGATGTTGCCAAGATGATCGAAGCGCCCGTCTTTCACGTCAACGGCGACGATCCCGAGGCGGTGATATTCGTTACGCGGCTGGCTTTGAAGTATCGACAGAAGTTCAAGAAGGATGTGGTCATTGACCTGGTCTGTTATCGACGGCATGGCCACAACGAGGCTGATGAACCGTCGGCAACGCAGCCGATCATGTACGGTCGCATTAAGGACCAGAAGACGACGCGTGAGTTGTACGCCAACCATCTCGTCGCGGCCGGAGTGATCGGCAGCGCCGATATAGTCAAGCTGCAGGACGATTACCGTGACCGCCTCGATCGTGGCGAGCACGTGCAAAAAGCCTCCCTCGGAATGATCGGCAACAAGTTCACGGCAGATTGGACGCCATACCTGAATACCGAGTGGGATGATGCCGTTGATACGACGATCAGCCCGAAGACGGTTGCAAGTCTTGGCGTTGCGTTGACAACCATTCCCCCCGACATCAAGCCGCATGGCCGTGTGCAACGCATTATGGACCAGCGCGCCAAGATGCTGGCCGGCAAGACTGAGATGGACTGGGGCTTCGCAGAGACCATGGCCTATGCGTCTTTGCTCGCTGACGGGCACAATGTGCGGTTGGTTGGCCAGGACAGTGGTCGTGGAACTTTTTTCCACCGGCACGCTGTAATCCACAACCAGTTGAACAATCGTGAATACACGCCTCTGAATCACGTCGTCGATCGGCCTGACGCATTTCGCGTGATTGATTCGTTTCTTTCGGAAGAGGCTGTGCTTGGATTCGAATACGGCTTTGCGAGTACCGACCCCAATACGCTGGTGATCTGGGAAGGCCAGTTCGGTGATTTTGCCAATGGCGCGCAAGTCGTAATTGACCAGTTCATCAGTTCCGGTGAAGCGAAGTGGGGCAGGTTGTGCGGCCTTACCATGTTCCTGCCGCACGGTTACGAAGGGCAGGGCCCGGAGCATTCGTCGGCACGCCTGGAGCGATTCCTGCAACTCTGCGCAGAGCACAATATCCAGGTCTGTATTCCGTCGACTCCGGCACAAATGTTCCACATGATTCGACGTCAGCAGGTACGCCCCTACCGAAAACCGCTGATCGTCATGACGCCAAAGAGCCTGCTACGTCACAAGATGTCGGTTTCTGCCATTGATGAACTCTCCGGTGGCCGCTTCGAGTGCATCATTCCCGAAATCGAGGCCATCGAGATCGAGAAAACGAGACGTCTCGTGTTTTGCAGCGGCAAGGTGTATTTCGATTTGCTTGAAGCGCGTGAGACGCACGGCATCAACGACATTGCACTGATTCGAATTGAGCAACTGTATCCCTTCCCGGTCGATGAATATGCGGCTCTCGTTACTGAGTACGGACATGTCAAGGAAATCATCTGGTGCCAGGAAGAGCCGCTGAACCAGGGCGCGTGGTACCAGATCAAGCATCGCCTGCAGGAGGGACTGCAGAGTCACCAGGAACTGTATTACGCCGGGCGCCCCAGTGCGGCGGCCCCGGCCTCGGGTATATTCAAGATTCATCTGCAACAACAGCAGGCGCTGGTTGACGCCGCTCTGGATATCAAGTCCGAAGCGAGCAAGGTCGTGAAGCCTGTTAAGACAAAACGGAAGTCCAAATGAGCATAGAGATCAAGGTTCCACAACTGCCCGAATCAGTCAGCGATGCCACTCTGGTTGCTTGGCACAAGTCCGCGGGCGAGTCGGTTTCACGAGATGAGAATCTGGTCGACCTGGAAACCGATAAGGTGGTGCTCGAGGTTCCCGCACCTGCGGCGGGCACGATTGTGAAAATTGTCGCCGAGAACGGTGCAACGGTGGTGTCCGGGGATGTGCTGGCGATACTCGAAGAGGGTGAGGTCGATGCTGCGCCAGTGCAAAAGGAGGAATCCGCGCCAGCGGCGACGCCGGCAAGTGCAGAAGACGAAACGGATGGGCCGATCAAGACCAGCCCTGCCGTGCGGCGTTTGCTCGATGAATACGATCTGGATGCAACCATGGTAAGCGGTACCGGGAAAGATGGCCGCATTACCAAATCGGACGTAATGGCATTCCTGAAGTCTGACGACAGCGCGAATGTTACGGCGGGTGATCAGAAACCCGAGAAACCGGAGGCAATGGCGAGTGGATTTGTGCGCACAGAAAATCGTGTCGCGATGACCCGCCTTCGTGCCCGCATCGCGGAACGCCTACTCGACGCACAACGTACAGCAGCGATGCTGACGACCTTCAACGAAGTCGATTTGACCGAGGTGATGGAGCTTCGCAAGCGTTACAAGGAAGCATTCGAGAAGAAACACGGCGTTCGACTGGGCTTCATGTCGTTCTTCGCAAAAGCCTCGGTTGAGGCGCTGAAGAAATTCCCGGTTGTGAACGCTTCGGTGGAAGGTACGGATATTATCTATCACAACTACTTTGACATCGGCATCGCGGTTTCCAGTGATCGTGGTCTGATGGTGCCCGTACTTCGCGATGTGGATCAAATGAGCTTCGCCGAATTTGAAAAAGCGCTGAACGAAGTCGCAGGGAGAGCGCAGGCAGGGACCATCAGCATGGAAGACCTGACGGGCGGAACGTTCACCATTACCAACGGTGGCATTTTCGGCTCGATGATGTCGACGCCGATATTGAATCAGCCGCAGAGCGCCATACTCGGCATGCACTCAATTCAGCAACGCCCGATGGTTGTTGACGGCAACATAGTTGCGCGGCCAATGATGTATCTCGCGCTGACGTATGATCATCGAATCATCGATGGCAAGGAGGCGGTTCAGTTCCTCGTATCCATCAAAGAACAACTTGAGGATCCGGCGCGCCTGCTGCTGCAGATTTAACCCGCATCCAGTAACTGACTGAAGCAAGACAAGGACAGGCAAGACAATGAGCAGAAGTTTCGACGTAGTCGTAATCGGTGCCGGACCGGCAGGCTATATTGCGGCGATTCGGGCGGCGCAGCACGGCAAGACCGTGGCATGTATTGACGAGTGGAAGAACAAGGATGGCAAGAATGCATTCGGCGGCACCTGCCTGAACGCAGGATGTATCCCGTCGAAAGCTCTGCTGGAGTCATCAGAGCTTTTTCATCGTGCTCAGCACGAGTTCAAGAAACACGGTATCAAGACGGGCGGTGTAGAGCTGGATCTGGCAACGATGCAAAAGCGTCGCGCGAGTATCGTTCGACAACTGACGGGCGGCATCGCCGGCCTGTTGAAGGCCAGCAAAATCGAGGCGCTGGTCGGTCACGGCAAATTACTGCCTGGCAAGCAGGTTGAATTCACCGCCGTTGATGGAAAAGTTGAAAAACTCGAAGCCGCTCACGTGATTCTGGCATCCGGATCATCGCCGATAGAACTGCGAATCGCGCCTTTCGACGACGACAGGATTATCGATTCCTGGGGCGCGCTGGAACTCGACGCGGTGCCAAAACGGCTTGGCGTGGTCGGCGCGGGTGTCATTGGCCTGGAATTGGGCAGCGTTTGGTCGCGATTGGGTTCTGAAGTCACGGTGCTGGAAGCGATGGACGATTTTCTCTTCATGGCCGATCGCGACGTCGCAAAGGTGGCAGCGCAGGAGTTCAAACAACAGGGTCTTGATATACGTCTTGGCGCGAAAGTGTCTGCGGCGAAGGTCAGCAAGAAGGGCGTGACAGTCTCGTACGACGACAAGAACGGATCACAGTCAGTCGAAGTCGACAAACTCGTCGTCGCAGTCGGACGCAAGCCGCATACCACAAACCTGTTCGCGGAAGACGCAGGCATACAGCTCGATGAGCGTGGCTTTATTGTCGTCGATCACGAATGCCGCACCCGAGTGAAGGGTGTGTTCGCGATAGGTGACTGCGTGCGCGGTCCGATGCTGGCGCACAAGGGCTCGGAAGAGGGTGTCATGGTTGCCGATCTTATCGCAGGAGAGATCGCAGAATTGAATTACGGCGTTATCCCGTCCGTCATATACACGGCACCAGAGATTGCATGGGTCGGTAAAACCGAGGCGGAAGTGAAGGACTCAGGAAAGCCGTACAAAACCGGGTCGTTCCCGTTCGCTGCAAGCGGGCGCGCGAAGGCGATGGAACAGACGGCGGGAATGGTCAAGATCATCTCATCGAAAGACGACGATGAAGTCCTCGGCGTTCATATCGTTGGACCGATGGCTGGCGAACTGATTGCCGAAGCCGTGCTGGCGATGGAGTTCTCGGCCAGCACCGAAGATATTCAACGCACAATTCATGCGCATCCGAGTTTGGCCGAAGCGATGCATGAAGCGTCATTGGCGGTGGATAACAAGGCCCTGAATTATCCGAATCGGTAGTCGTCGCTCAATCAGTGCTTTAAAGCACACGCCTTGGATTACCTCGGAAGCGATGCTCGCTGAACAGAATGACCAGGCTGATTCCGGGATGCGAAGCCGACAAGTGTTAGCCATCGCTTAGCTCCGTCCATTCCATAGCTTCTAGAACGCGACCATAGCGTGCGAAGTACTCGTACAGCGGCAGGCCAATGGCAATCAAACCGATACCGGCGAATGCCCGCAATGGGGTTGCGAAGACCGTATTGACCAGCAAATAGATCGTCACGAGCAGGAACAGCGCAGGCACGAACGGATAACCCCAGACGCGATAGGGTCGCGTGGCATTTGGCATTCGTCGCCGCAACACAAAGAGTGCAGCGGTGCTCATCGCGAAGAATACCGAGAGTACAAAGATATACATATCAGTCAGGATATCGAAAGTGCCGCTCGCCGCGAGTACTACCGACCAGATGCCGGTAACGAGAACGGCGACGGTCGGTACGCCGCTGCCGGAAAGCCAGGCAAGACCAGAGGGGAGGAGACCGCCGCGGGCAAGCGCGAAAGGAACGCGCGTTCCTGTCAGCAGCGTCGTGTGCAGCGTGCCGAAGGCGGAGAGCATCAGGCCTGCAGACATCAGTGCGGCAACCCCGGGGCCAAAGAAACGAGAGGCGGCTTCAGCTGCAACGGAGGACGATTCGGCAACGCTGGCGACTTCAAGGGGAGTGAGCACGTAGAAATACGCCGCGTTGATGAGCAAGTACAAGATAATCACGAGCAAAGTGCCGCCGATCAGTGCCCGCGGTAGCGTCCGTCCGGGATCGCGAACTTCAGCACCCAACGCTGCGATGACGGCCCAGCCGTTGTAGCCCCAGAGGGCGCCGAGCATGGCGGCGCCGAAGCCCTGAATGCCGAGTCGCGCGCTATCGGGGACGCCTTCGCAGCTGCCTGCCGCGCCATGCATCCCAAAGTTGTCCCACGATCCGTCGGCCAACAGGAATGCGCCCAGTCCGACCAGCAGCACGAGCGCAATTTTCACAGCGGTTAAGACGGTCGCCGTAATTCCGCCGGATCGCACGCTCGCGAAATTGATGGCTGTTGCCGAGCCGATGATAAGAAGCGGCAATGTTTGGAGTAGCAGCGTTGGTAGCTTGCCGCCCGTCAGGTCGTTCAGGAAGACGACCATAATGATAGCCGCGGCTGCTACCGAAGCCCCCAACCCCACCGTCTTCGACCAGCCGTAAAGAAAGGCCCAGCGACGCCCAAACGCAGCGCCGATGAAATGCAGCTCCCCGCCGGACCGCGGCAACATGGCGCCAAGTTCGGCATAGACGAGGGCGCCTGCGAGCGTCAGCAATCCTGCGACCAGCCAGACGGTAAGAACCATCTCCGGACTGCCGACATTGCAGGTCATCACGCGCGCCTTGACGAATACGCCGGTACCAATGATGTTGGCCAGGAGCACCGACGTGGCGGGTACCAGCGTCAACGCGCGAACGAGACCCCTGCTGGGTGCGGCGCCTGGCATCAGGCAATCGCCTTCTGTTCGTCCGGATTTCTAGTCAAGACCCAGTCTTTTGTTTTCGCGCTCAAACATGCTGCGTATGACAGCGCCGTCCGACGGTTGTTCTTCGAGGGATTCGGGGTCCCATTGATGGCGCTTCGTATTGAAGAAGTCACCACCGTAGATATGAATTCCCCCGGTGAAACGCAATAACGGATTGGTCACCGAATGCAGAGCATCTTCAGGCAGCATCGCCGTGTCTCTTTCAAAGAGGGCGTCTGCTCCAAAAGCGCTTAATCCGTCGGATGTCCTTTTCCAGAATATGTTGTCCTCGCGTCCCGTGTAGATGCCGATATTGGCCCACATCAGATGGTCATGCGGCATGAGATTCATCTGCGGCGTCCAGGTTGCAGCGAAGATCGTCAGCGACGGCGACTTGAGAAGTACATTGAGACCGGCCCTGGCCGGCTCACCCAGGGCCGCCAACACGGCTGACGGCGTTGCAACAGCTCTGGCAAGCACCTCGTTGACCGCCGCTTGCGCATCAGTCTCCCGGTTGGCGCTTACACAATCTTCGACAAAACGATCGATGTCCATTTGCTTACTCCTGGTCGCCGTGGCCTGCGTTGCACCCGCAATTACTGATTGCGGCAACATAAGCTGCGCTGATGCAGCAAGCGCACCGGCGACAATTGCACGTCGCTGCGTACTCACTTGCGATGTCTTCGTGATAATCACTTCCAGAAATCCGCGTTCCTGATGCCAAGCGCTTCCGGATCGAAAGTGTATTTCTCAACGCCCGCGTCTTTCTGCTGCTCGTAGTCCTTAAGCGCTTTTATCGCCGGGCTACCCATGAAAAACAAAATAAGAATGCCGATGATGTTCAGCCAGGCCATTAAGCCCACGCCAATATCGCCCAACGCCCAGGCAAGATCGGCCGAACGCACCGTGCCGTAGAACACGGATGTCATCAGTACGATCTTGAGTATGGTGAGTTCGCCGGGGAAACGAATGCTACGACGAATGTACGCAACATTGGTTTCCGCGATGTAGTAGTAAGCCAGCAGTGTAGTAAATGCGAAGAAGAACAGTGCGATGGCGACGAAGATTTCTCCGGACGCACCGACGACCGTCTGCAGTGCCATTTGCGTGAACGCCGGGCTGTTCGCAGACACATCAACGGCCGCCATGCCGCCGCTGATGTCGGCAGCGACACCCGTAACGTAATACTGCTGTGTGATCAGAATCATGAAAGCGGTTGCCGAGCAAACGAACAGCGTATCCACGTACACAGAAAATGCCTGCACGAGTCCTTGCTGCGCGGGATGATCGACCTCTGCTGCAGCGGCGGCGTGGGGGCCGGTGCCCTGACCGGCCTCGTTGGAATAAACGCCCCGTTTCACGCCCCAGCCGATCGCGGCGCCGAAACCCGCCATGGGTGTGAAGATGTCTTTCATGATGAGGCCAAAGATGTGTGGCAAATCGGCGATGTGATAGATGACAACACCAAGCGCCATGAGGATGTATCCCAGCGCCATGAAGGGAACGATAACCTGCGTGAAATGCGCGATACGTTTTACGCCACCAAAAATAATGAAGCCGAGAATGCCGACAACCACGACGGCGGTCACCATTTTTGTCAACGAGATGCTGTCACCGAAGAAGTTCACGGTGGAATCGCCGCCGAAAGCGAGTTCTGCTGCATTGCCGATGCTGTTGGATTGCACGCCGGGTAACAGTGCGCCCACCGCAATGATTGTCGCGATGGCAAATATCCACGCGTACCACTTCTGCCCCATGGCTTTTTCGATGTAATACGCCGGGCCGCCACGAAACTGGCCTTCGTCTTCTTCCTTATAAATCTGCCCGAGCGTCGACTCGACGTAGGCCGTCGAGGCGCCGAGGAAGGCAACCACCCACATCCAGAATACGGCGCTGGGCCCGCCAAAGCCGATGGCTGCTGCAACGCCCGCTATATTGCCGGTACCGACGCGCCCCGACAGCGAGACCGACAGCGCCTGGAACGATGAAATACCTCTGTCCGATTCCTTGTTTGAGAACAACAGGCGCAGCATTTCCTTGAAATGACGCACTTGTGCAAACCGGGTCAGGATTGAGAAAAACAGCCCTGCGCCAAGGCACAGGTAGATCAGAGCTTCGCTCCAGACGTATTGGTTTATCGTTGCGACGATATCCTGCATGCCGAGCCCCTTGTTCTTGTTTGTTAGCAGCGCCCGGAATGTTACCGCATATTGGGGTGCAACGCGGCGCTTTCAATCTGCCGTAAAGTCCCGATTCGCGATATAGTGGCGGCGATTCAACAGCGGAGCAGGACTATGTTGTGGTGGCATTGGATGATTCTTGGGGCAGTCATACTCGGCGCAGAACTCTTTGCGATCGACGCGCAGTTCTATCTTGTGTTCCTCGGTATTTCGGCTGCCGTCGTCGGACTCGCCGAACTTTTCGGTCTCGCGCTTCCGGAATGGGGGCAGTGGACTGCCTTCGCGACATTGTCGCTGATTTCGTTTTTTACATTCCGCAAGACGCTTTACGAGAAGATTCGCGGCGGGGGATCAACAGCTTATCGCGAGACCATCGCAGGTGAGACCGTCAACATTCAAGAGGACCTGGCGGCTGGCAGCGAGTCACGCACCGAATTTCGTGGCACCAAATGGACGGTCCGTAACACTGGAGCAGCCGTCATACCGGCCGGTGCCCGAGCACGGGTTGTCAAAGTCGACGGCCTGACCCTGCATGTCGAAGCAGAATGATGGCTGAAAAGGAGTAAGTCGTGGAATCACTATATGTGTCATTAGGAGTAGTTTTTGTTGCGATCATTATTCTGGTCAAGACGGCGGTGGTCGTTCCGCAACAGAATGCTTACGTCGTACAGCGATTGGGTAAATATCACAAAACCCTGAATGCAGGTTTCCACATTCTGTTTCCATTTCTGGATTCAGTCGCCTACAAGCACTCGCTGAAAGAACAGGCAACAGACATCGCTGAGCAGGTCTGCATTACCAAAGACAACGTGCAAGTCGGCGTTGACGGGGTGTTGTACATGCAGGTTCTGGACCCCAGCCGCGCATCCTACGGTATCGGCAACTACATGTTTGCGATCTCTCAGCTCGCGCAGACGACGTTGCGTAGCGAAATCGGCAAGATCGACCTGGACCGTACCTTTGAGGAGCGCGGCACGATCAACCAGAATGTCGTCGCCGAGCTCGACAAGGCCAGTGAACCCTGGGGCGTCAAGGTACTGCGTTACGAGATCAAGAACATCAACCCGCCGCACGACGTGCTGAGTGCGATGGAAAAGCAGATGCGCGCCGAGCGAGAGAAGCGCGCGGTCATCCTGACCTCGGAAGGTGAGCGCGACGCCAAGATCAACCAGGCGGAAGGCGACAAGCAACGCGTGATCAAGCAGTCCGAAGCCGTCAAGACTCAGCAAATCAACGAAGCGCAGGGCGAGGCTGAAGCTATTCTGGCTGTAGCAACTGCGACGGCGCAGGGGTTGCGGGAAGTTGCCGCGGCGGTCATCGACAAGGGTGGACCGGACGCGATGCAACTGCGCATCGCGGAACAGTACATCCAGCAATTCGGCAACCTGGCCAAAGCAGGCAACACGTTTGTCGTGCCGTCGAATCTCGCGGATCTCACCTCGATGATGGCTCTGGCGACAGACATCGCCAAACGCAAACCGGCAGCCACGGAATAAGGTCGTTCGTCGGTCAGGCCTTGCGCCTGACCGACACGACGTTGGGTACTTGCTCGAGGCGATTGATCGCGGTGCTTAAGGTCGGCAGGTCCTTGATCTCCAGGCTGAGTGACATCATCACCTGCAGGGATTTTTTGTCTGTATGCGTATTGAGGCTGAGGACGTTCGCGCCTTCATCGGCGAGCACGCTCGTGATGTCCCGAATGAGTCCATTGCGATCGAAAGCATGCAGAGTGAGATCCACCGGGTAGGAGCCCTGGTCGGATTCGCCCCAGTCAGTCTCAAGTACGCGTTCGGGACTGCGTGCTTTTAGCCCGAGAAAATTGCCGCAGTCCTGCCGATGAATGCTGACGCCGCGGCCCTGGGTGATATAGCCAACGATGCGCTCCGGCGGTACCGGACGGCAACAACGCGCGAAATTGCACAGCAGGTCACCTATGCCGGCGACGCCGACCGAGTTCGGTTTGGACTCCGGACGTTTCGTCGGAGTTCGTGACTTCAGGGACTGCGGGTCAGTCCCGCGCAGATATTGCACTGCTGTAGCAATCGACGCCGAGGTCAGATCGCCCGCACCGAGAGCGACGCAAAGTCCCTCGGTGTCCTTGTGCTTGAGCCGCTTTGCGATGTCGTCCGTCGAGACATCTTTAATCGATAGCCTGACCAATTCCCGATCAAGTATTTCGCGTCCCTGGCGCAAGTGCTGGTCGCGATCCTGGGCGCGAAACCAGTTGCGAACTTTCGCGCGTGAGCGGGACCCGGCGAGATAGCCGAGTTTCGGGCTCAGCCAGTCCCGGCTCGGGTGTGCCTGCTTGCCTGTAATGATTTCGACCTGGTCACCGTTCTGCAGGTGGTAGGTGAGGGGCACGATACGCCCGTTGATCTTTGCGCCACGGCAGCGATGCCCGACCTGCGTGTGCACGTAATAGGCAAAGTCGAGCGGCGTTGCACCCGCCGGAAGCTCGACCACATCTCCTTTGGGACTGATGGCATAAACCCGGTCTTCAAAGAAATCGTCACGGATCTGGTCGAGCAGGTCGACGCCGTCCTCCGTGGGTTCGAGCAGTTGTCGCAGGAAACGGATTTTCTGGTCGAACGCAGCGGGCGCCGCTCCGCCTTCCTTATAGCGCCAGTGCGCCGCGACACCGAGTTCCGCATGATTGTGCATCTCGTGAGTGCGAATCTGGATCTCAACGGTTTTGCCCTGTGGGCCGATCACGGCCGTATGCAGGGAGCGGTAGTCGTTTTCCTTGGGATTCGCGATGTAGTCATCGAACTCCCCGGGTATGTAGGGCCAGAGGCTGTGGACAATGCCCAGTGCCTCGTAGCATTCATTGACGTTCGAAACGAGGATGCGCACTGCCCGGATGTCATGCAGTGACTCCAGGCCACGATCCTTGCGCTGCATTTTTCGATAAATGCTGTAGATGTGCTTGGGACGGCCGGAGATGTCGGCGTCGATACCGTTTTTCTGCATCTCGCCGCGAAGCTCCTCGACCACATTCGCGATAAACCCTTCCCGCTCGTTGCGCTTCTCGTTGAGCGCTTTCGCGATCGCCAGGTAAGTGTCCGGATCGTCGTAGCGAAAAGCGAGATCCTCAAGTTCCCATTTCAGTTGCCAGACACCGAGGCGGTTGGCGAGGGCTGCGTAGATTTCGCGCGTTTCGAGCGCCAGGGAAGTCTTGACCTTGGACGGTGCGTCCTTGGCAGCCCGCAGTCGGTACAACTGTTCAGCAAGCCGGACGAGCACGAGGCGCACATCGGAGACGACTGCCAGCAACATTTTGCGCAGCGCCTCGGATTGCTGCTGTGCGAGCGCTTCCCCCGGTTGCCAGTTCTCGGGCAGTGAGAACTGGTTAAGCTGTTCCAGACCTAGAACAAATCGAGAAATATCACTAAAAGGATTGTTTTGTAAGTCTTTTTCGACAATATATTTTTCGCGAAACAACGGGTATGCGTGCACGGCAGCGACGATTCCGGGCGGCAGGCCCAGTGGCTCAATGATGGCGGCTATCTTCTCGCCTTCCGAAATTGCGGCCGCAAGACCCTCCGATAGAGGCAAAGCAGCGAGATACGTTCGAACCTCGGCGATGCTGTTGTCCACCGCGCTTGAATCGTGCTGATTTTCCCCGTCACTCGCCGACATCGTCGAAATTCTCGTGTGTGCCTGTTCGCTCAATACCCGTTATCATACGCGCAGTTTCGACCAGCCTGTCTGGTCGGAGTCGTACTTGGGCATAGCAAAAACAGGACATCATGGCAGGACACAGTAAATGGGCGAATATCCAGCACCGCAAGGGCGCCCAGGACAAAAAGCGCGGCAAGATCTTCACCAAGCTCATTCGCGAGATCACCGTGGCCGCCAAAATGGGCGGCAGCGATCTATTGTCGAACCCGAGGCTCCGTTTGGCGGTCGATAAGGCCAAGGCCCAGAGTATGCCGAAGGACAATATCGAAAGGGCCGTCAAGCGTGGTGCCGGCGAGATCGATGGCGCTGACTACCAGGAAATCCGCTACGAAGGCTACGGGCCCGGCGGTACCGCTGTCATGGTCGATTGCCTGACGGATAACCGCAATCGAACCGTGGCGGAAGTTCGCCACGCATTCAGCAAGTACGGCGGCAACCTCGGAGCTGACGGCTCGGTGAACTATTTGTTCAACCAGGTTGGGCAATTGCTGTTCCCGGCGAGCAGCGACGAAAACGCCATTCTGGAGGCTGCGCTCGAGGCCGGCGCTGAAGATGTCATTACGGACAAGGACGGTTCAATTGAAGTTCTGACCTCACCAGGCGAATTCGAGCGCGTCCGCGACAGGATGATTGCGGCAGGTCTGGCCGCCGATAGCGCCGAGATAACGATGCGCGCATCGACCAGTGCGGAGCTGGGTGTGAACGAAGCCGGATCTATGATCAAAATGCTCGAAGTGCTTGAGGACCTGGACGACGTCCAGGAGGTTTACAGTAACGCTGATATCAGCGAAACGGTTCTGGCAGAACTCGAGGCCTAGTGCACCAGTTGACCAGTAAACGACGTATCCTCGGAATCGATCCAGGCTCCCGCCTGACGGGTTTTGGCGTAGTTGATTTTGACGGGGACCAGGCGGTGTATGTCGCCAGCGGTACCGTTAAAAGCATCGAAGGTGCTTTCGCCGACCGATTGCGGCAGATATTCCTGTCTGTCGGCGGCATCGTTGATCAGTTTCACCCGGACCTGGTTGCTGTCGAAAGCGTGTTCATGCACAAGAACGCCAGCAGCGCGCTGAAACTCGGCCACGCCCGCTCGGCGGCGATCTGCGCAACCTTCGCGCATGGCATCGAGATCCACGAATACGCGCCACGTGAAATCAAGCAGGCGATCGTCGGTACCGGCGCGGCCACGAAGGAGCAGGTCCAACACATGGTGGTTTCGATCCTGAAGCTCGATGGCGTGCCGGCGCCGGATGCTGCCGACGCCCTGGCGGCGGCTCTTTGCCACGGCCACCAGTGGCGCATCCAGGTTCAGCTCGGCAACGGCAAGGCCATTGCGAGTTCCCGATGATAGGTTCATTGCGTGGCCGCATCATCGCCAAGCAGGCGCCACAGGTTGTGATTGAGTGCGGTGGTGTCGGATATGAGCTGGAAACGCCGCTTTCCACCTTCCTTGACTTGCCAGCGCCAGGCGCGGATTTGTTTCTCTACACGCATCTCCTCGTGCGCGAGGATGCGCAGATCCTGTACGGTTTCTCGAGTGAGGACGAACGGCTGATGTTTCGTACTTTACTGAAAGTAAACCGCGTGGGCGCGAAGCTCGCACTGGGCATCCTGTCAGCGATGACGACCAACGATTTTCGGCGCTGTGTCGAATTCGAAGACGCAACGACGCTGTCCAAGATTCCCGGAGTTGGTAAGAAGACGGCGGAGCGCCTGATCATCGAAATGCGCGATCGCATTGATGCCGCGGCTCCCGGGGGCGGCCGGGCGGCGCCGCTGACGCTGGAGGCCAATGCACGAAACGAGGCTGTCGACGCCCTGGTATCGCTGGGCTACAAGCCGAAAGAAGTGAACAACCTGATCGCGAAACTCGATATTGAAGACAAGTCGGCTGAAGACATCATCCGGCTGGCGTTGCGACAGGCGGCGACTTAGTGAGTAACGTAGAACACGATCGCCTGACCAGCGCAGTCGCGGTGAGTGAGGACAAAGCCTTTGATCGGGCCATTCGTCCGAAAACACTTAAGGACTATCACGGCCAGCCCAGCGTAAACCAGCAGATGAGTGTCTTCATCGAGGCGGCGCGCCGGCGTGGCGAAGCGCTGGATCACGTCCTGATATTTGGGCCACCCGGACTCGGCAAAACGACGCTGGCGCATATCGTCGCCAATGAAATGGGCGTTGGCTTGCGCCAGACCTCCGGCCCTGTGCTCGAGCGCCCGGGTGACCTGGCGGCGATATTGACGAACCTCGAACCCAATGACGTGCTGTTCGTGGACGAAATACATCGCCTAAGTCCGATTGTCGAGGAAGTGCTGTATCCGGCGCTGGAGGATTTTCAACTCGACATCATGATCGGCGAAGGACCTGCCGCGCGTTCGATCAAACTGGATTTGCCACCGTTCACGCTGGTCGGCGCGACCACGCGCGCCGGTCTCTTGACCTCGCCGTTGCGCGACCGTTTCGGCATCGTGCAGCGACTCGAATTTTACTCATCGGAAGATCTTGAGGGAATTACGCGACGATCCGCCGGAATCCTGAATCTACCTATAGATGACGAGGGAGCGCGGGCAATCGCGACCCGGTCGCGCGGTACGCCGCGTATTGCGAACCGACTGTTGCGCAGGGTTCGGGACTTTGCAGAAGTAAAGGGCGATGGCGTGGTGACGGGAGCCGTAGCGAAGGATGCGATGGACATATTGCGGGTAGATCCCAACGGCTTCGATGCACTCGATCGGCGCCTGCTCCAGACTATCATTGAAAAATTCGACGGGGGTCCCGTCGGCATCGAGAGCATCGCGGCGGCCATCGGCGAGGAACGCGGCACGATCGAGGATGTGCTGGAGCCGTATTTGATCCAGCAGGGATTCATGATGCGTACGGCTCGTGGGCGGGTCGCGACCCGCAACGCCTATCTGCATTTCGGTCTGAAACCGCCGACATCGTCGGCGACCGAAGAATTGCCTTTCGACAATGAACCGTTGTGATTTGTGATGAGTCTTAAACCCTTCGAACTGCAAGTGCGCGTTTACTATGAAGATACCGACGCGCAGGGTGTGGTCTATTACGCGAACTATTTTCGCTTCATGGAACGAGCCAGGACCGAATGGCTGGAAGCCATGGGCGTCGATCACGTCACGATGATGAAAGAAGACAATCGCATACTAGTCGTGACAGAAGCGCATGCAAAATTTATCATCCCGGCCCGATTAGGCGACACCCTGGTGGTGACCGCCGGACTCAGCCAATTGAGTCGGGCGACATTTGAGATCGAACAGAATATTTATCGTGGCAGCAGCGACGGAGAGCTGTTGATCCAGGGCGGCGTAACTGCCGCGTACCTGGCTGCTGACACAATGAGACCGAAGCGTATACCGCAAGACTTTCTTAAGGAAATCCCCTCATGACAGCCGATATGTCAATCATCAGCTTGCTCTTTCAAGCCAGCATACCCGTGCAACTCGTCATGTTGCTGCTCGTGGCCGCTTCAGTGGTGTCGTGGAGCATCATATTTACCAAGCGACGCCTGCTGCGGCGCACCACCGAGGCATCGGATGAATTTGAAGCCGCGTTCTGGTCCGGCGGCGATCTCAACACGCTGTACCGAAGCGCAACGCGCGCATCCGGCGGCAGCATTGGCATGGCCAGCATCTTCGAAGCCGGTTTTCGCGAGTTCAATCGCGCACTGCAGGCAGGCGGCGGCAGTGCCGACAAAATCGTCGAGGAATGCCGTCGCGCGATGCGGGTCGCCCAAATGCGCGAAGTTGATCGGGTCGAACAAAGCCTGGCGACGCTGGCGACGATCGGATCGACCAGTCCGTACGTCGGATTGTTCGGCACTGTGTGGGGGATCATGGGTGCCTTCATGGGTCTCGCCAACGTGCAATCGGCGACGCTGGCCGTGGTGGCACCGCCTATCGCTGAAGCGCTGATCGCGACCGCGATGGGCTTGTTCGCCGCCATACCGGCGGTCATCGGCTATAACCGCTATGCCGATAAGGTCGTTCGGCTCGAATACCGCTACGACGGTTTCAGCGAGGAGTTTTCGAGCATTCTGCAACGCCACGCGCGTGCCAAACTGGGGAGCTGAAATGGCCACTCCACTGCAAAAACGAAAGTTGATGGGCGACATCAACGTCGTGCCCTATATCGACGTGATGCTGGTCTTGCTTGTCATCTTCATGGTGACAGCACCCTTGTTAACGCAAGGCATTGAGGTTGATTTACCCAAGGCGAATTCCGAACCCATCAAAGAGGTGCCCAATCACCAGCCACTGGTATTGAGCGTCGATGCGACGGGTAACCTGTATATCAACGTTGGCGACAACGAAGACGAACCGACGACCGGCAAGGATGTGGTTGCGAGAGTGGGCGCCGTGCTCAGAAATCGTCCTGACACTCCGATTTTGGTCAAGGCGGATCGTGCGGTGCCCTACGGACATGTGGTCGGCGCCATGGTGCTGCTGCAGCAGGGTGGAGCCCAGAGCATAGGCTTCGTAACCGATCCCCTGGATAGTTACCCGATACCCGAGTAAGGCCAAACGTGGTTCAGCGCGACAACACTATCGTTCCGATCAGCATGGCGGTGCTACTGCACGTCGCCCTGTTTTCGTCGATGCTCATTGCCGTCAATTTCACCCGGCACGTGCCGATTACGCCGATGGCCATCCAGGCGACGCTGGTCACCGAGATTCCGAAAGTCGCCCCGCCGGTAGTCAGGAAGGAGCCGGAACCCGAGCCCGAACCTGTTGTGCAGGAACCCGAGCCTGAGCCTGACAACAGCGAGCAGTTACGGTTTGAAGCCGAGGAGCAAAAGCGTGTCCAGGATGCTCTGATCGAGAAAGAGCGCCTGGAAAAGCTGCGGCAACAGAAAGAAGCGGAGCGGCTCAAGAAAGAGCGCGAGGAAGCACAGCGCAAGAAGGACGAAGAAGCGAAGAAGGAACGCGAGCGCGAGGAAGCGGAACGCAAGCGTAAGGAAGATGAACAGCGCCAGCGCGAGGAAAACGAGCGCATACGCAAGGAACTGGAAGCTGAGCAGCGGCAGCAGGAAATTACGGATGAGCAGCAGCGGCTGGCGGCTAATTCGTCGCCCGCGATGGCGGCTTACCAGTTTGCCATTGCGCAAAGAATCCGCAGAAACTGGTCGGTCCCGGCGAGCGCTGGTTCGGACACGCGCTGTGTCGTCAGTGTCAGGCAGATTCCCGGTGGTGAGATTGTCGGCGTGAACATTTTGAGTTGTAACGGCGACGAAGCCGTGAAAAGGTCCGTTGAGGCGGCCATACGACGTTCGTCGCCATTGCCGGAGCCATCAAGTCCGGAACTGTTTAGACCGCTATTGGAGCTAAACTTGACGCCAGAACAGCAAAACTGACCCATTGAGGTGAACGTGTTTAAAAGAACTTTGTTTGTATTCGCGCTGACTATTGTATTGGCTGACAGTGCAGCCGCGCAGAAACTGGTCATCGATGTGCAGGGTGTGGCCCAACCAACACCCGTGGCGGTCGTCCCGTTTGGCTGGCAAGGCAGTACGCCGGCTGCACCGCTCGATGTCGCGACGGTCATCAAGAACGATTTGCGGCGCAGCGGGCGATTTGCGCCGACGAATGAGAACGACATGCTGCAGAAACCGACCGACGGCGCCGATGTCGATTTTGATGACTGGACTATCCTCGGTGTCGAGGCCGTGGTCGTGGGCAAGGTCATTCAGTCCGGCGAGAACGCCTATACCCTGCAATTCCAGCTGTTTGATCCGTTCACCCGCCGGCAGCTCGTGGGCTTTCGAATGCCGGCGAGCCGCGGCACCATGCGCAGCTCGGCCCACCGCGCGGCCGACATGATCTACGAGAAGCTGACCGGCATTAAGGGCGTATTTGGAACCCAGGTCGCCTATGTCGTCGCCGAGCAGCAGGGCAAGGACCGACTCTATTCGCTGATCGTCGCCGATCAGGATGGCGAGAATGAATTCAAGATCATGGAAAGCAAGGATCCGATCATGTCGCCGGCCTGGTCGCCCGACGGCCGGCAGCTGGCTTACGTCTCGTTCGAGGGCGCAAGATCGTCGATTTTCGTACAAACCCTGCGTACGGGAAGCCGCTTCCAGGTATCGAACAAGCCCGGAATCAATGGCGCACCCTCATTTTCACCCGACGGTCGCAAGCTCGTGATCACCCTGGGCGGTGTGGACGGCAATCCGGATATTTACGTGCTCGACATCAATTCGCGCCAGTCGACACGGTTGACGACGCATCGCGCCATTGATACGGAAGGAAGCTGGTCGCCGGACGGCAAATTCATCTATTTCACGTCGGATCGCAGCGGCGGGCCGCAGGTGTACAGAATTTCAGCTAATGGTGGAACTCCTGAGCGAATTACGTTCGAAGGGAGTTATAATGCGCGGCCGCGATTGTCACCGGACGGCACCCGACTGGCGGTGGTGCACAATGACCGGGGAAATTTCCGCATTGCGGTAATGAATATCGAACGCAAGGATCTGCTGGTGCTATCGACGGGCCGCCAGGACGAAAGTCCCAGCTTCGCGCCGAATAGCGACAGCCTGATTTACGCGACTCGACAAGGTGGTGATGGCGTATTGGAGACCGTGTCGGCCGACGGCCTGATACGGCAGAAATTGGCGTCAGGTAAGGGAGATGTACGCGAGCCGGTCTGGTCGCCGTTCCCAAGGTTTTAGTGGTGAATATACTTGAAGTATCATTCATTACTTATTGATTTTTAATTATTTTTTTCTTAAAGGTTCAATTATGTCCTACACAAAACTTTTCGCTATCGCCGTGCTTGGTCTTTTCCTGGCCGGCTGCAAGCAAACCCCGGTAGAAAACCCGGAACCGGTCGACACGACTTACGGTGGCAGTGGCGCTGACACCTCCGGCGGTGGCATCTATGGGCGGGGCGGTGGCGAGGAAATCCCCGACAACTCGATGGACGAGACACTTGGCACCGTAATCTATTTCGAGTTCGATTCGTCTGAAGTCCGTATGCAGGACCAGGAGCTCGTTGCCGCACATGCGATCGCGCTCAATCAGGATACGTTCAAGAACGTTCGCCTGGAAGGCCATGCAGACGAGCGCGGCTCCCGTGAATACAACATTGGCCTCGCCGAGCGTCGTTCGCAGGCGGTACGCCAGTTATTGATGATTCAGGGCGTGAGCGCGTCACAGATCCAGACCGTGAGCTTTGGTGAAGAGCGTCCTGTAGCTTTCGGCAATTCCGAAAGTGACTACGCGCAAAACCGTCGTGTCGAAATCACGTACACCAATTAACAGGTTTTCGATGGCGAAGATGAAACAGACAGCGTGGCCCCTGGTGGCCACGCTGGTCTTCGGCGGCTGTGCCCTGATGCCCGTGCCGCCCGAAGAAGACCCGGTGCTGATCAGGCTGACTGAGCTCGAAGATCGGCTGCAGACCATTGAACGGGTGGTACAGAATCAAAGTCTCGTCAATCTCACGCAGCAGGTCACCGCGATCGAACGTGACAGTGACGAGTTGCAGGGTCGTCTTGAGGAGCTGGAGCACGGCGCTGAAACGACAGCAGAGCGGCAGCGACAGTTGTATCTCGATCTCGATACCCGCATCCAACAGCTGGAAACGGCAATCAAAGAGCAAAGAAAAGTCGTCAACGTGATGGACGGTGGCGCTTTGCCCGCCGGCCAGCTGCCGGTACCGAACGGTTCTGATCGCGATAACTACCAGGCAGCGCTGGAACTGCTGAAAGCGGAACGTTACGAGCCGGCCGCTGCTGCGTTTCAGCAGTTCCTGGTCGCTTTTCCGGAGAGCGAACGCGCTGACAATGCCCAATACTGGCTGGCCGAGACGCACTATGTGACGACGCAGTTCCAGACTGCGCTCAAAGAATTCGAAGCCGTTATCAGCAAATACGCCGATTCCCGGAAGGTGCCCGATGCGCTTCTGAAGATGGGCTATTGCTACTACGAATTGAAGCAGTGGGATTCTGCTCGCGCGTCTTTGACACGTGTGCAAACCGAATACCCGGAAACAACGGCAGCCCGTCTTGCAGGCCAACGCCTGGAGCGTATGCAGGAAGAGGGCGTTTAAGGGTCCTCATTAAGCACCGGAAAAAGGCGTTTTGTAATTTAGCGGTGATCGGGTATCATGCCGCCGGCATTCGGTTGGCATTCTCGCCACCTGCACCCAGATGGGGCGTTAGCTCAGTGGTAGAGCATTCGGCTTTTAACCGACTGGTCGAAGGTTCAAATCCTTCACGCCCCACCATTTTTCCTCGTTCAAAATGGCTTCAGTTTCGTAGTGATGTCGCGCCCTGCGCACGCTTTTTTCCATAATCGGGGCTGCTGAGGCGCGAGTCCGCAGCCGTGACCGTGCAATCGGGTGTTGCGAGTCGGCATTGAGCGACAGTGGATTGGTTCGCGGCTATTTCGCAAACTGCGATGCAACAAGCCGCGGGTCTGTCTCTATGATCAATTTGCCTGATGGAATCGTAACTGTTCACGTTAACGGTGAGCGGTATCGAGGTGCCTACTACTTTCGTCGCGACAAGCTCGTGGTAACCGCCTACGGTTACCAGGAGACATCGGTGGACATGGCGGTTCTGAATAACGAACGGGGAAAAGCGGCGCTCAATCTTGCCAAGCTGGTATTGATCGACATGATCAAGAAGCGCCGGGATGTGCATTTTCCGTACCCAGGTTTGTGTTTGCAGGGATCGACCACCGCCATCTGCTACTGACAGGCGCCCATCGCCCCACCACCTGTCTGCCTTAGTTGGTTTCTGATAAAACAGGCGACGGCATCGTCCGGTGTCGCTATCATGCACCGTTTTGTGCACAGGGCTTCTGCAAAAGTGGCGGATAAACGCTGGAAAATTCACAAGTTTGGCGGCAGTAGCCTCGCCGATGCGGCCTGTTTTCGCCGTGTTGCCGACATCGTATTGAACTATGAAGAGGTTCGACTCGGTGTCGTTGTCTCCGCGATGGGTGGCATGACGGATGCCCTGATCAACCTGGCGCTGCGGGCCGAGCAGGGCGACCCCGGCTACAAAACCGGTTTGGACGAGATTGGCAAGCGATATTCAACGACGGCGAATGCGCTGCTCAAAGATGATCATCTTGTCGACGTACTGGATGGCTGGAGCAAGGACGCCGACGGTATCGCTGACATACTGCAGGCCGCCGCACTCGCGAAATCGGCGCCGAAACGCAGCCGTGATGTAGTTTCCGGCTACGGAGAAATCTGGTCGGCGCGTTTGCTGGCAGCCTACCTCGGCCAACTCGCACCGAAGCGCGGTGGAGCCTGGGTGGACGCACGTGCTGTAATCAGGGTGCGCGAGACGGAATTGGGCCCTACGGTGCTGTGGAAAGACTCCCAGCAGAATATGGACAAAGCCTTGCCGGCGGATTTTTCCGGCATAGTCGTCTTCACAGGATTCATTGCCAGCGACGAAAATGGCCTGCAGACGACCTTGGGCCGTAACGGCAGCGACCATTCGGCATCAATATTCGCTGCGTTGACTCGTGCTGTTGAACTCAGTATCTGGACCGACGTTGACGGTGTCATGAGCGCTGATCCGAATCGTGTGCCGGAAGCCCAGGTCATAGACCGCCTGACCTACAACGAGGCGATGGAGCTTGCCTATTTCGGTGCCAGGGTCATTCATCCGCAAACCCTGGGTCCCGCGATTAAACACGCCATTCCGGTCATCATTCGCAACAGCCACAACATCGAACATAGTGGAAGTCGAATTGAGGCTGACTCCGTGGTGTCCGCCAATATCAAAGGTATTACGGCGATCGGCGGCATGGCGCTCGTTAATCTCGAAGGATCCGGCATGATCGGCGTTCCAGGCACGGCCGATCGATTATTTGCGTCCCTGAAACGCGCAGGTGTCTCGGTCACGCTGATTTCACAGGCGAGCTCTGAGCACTCGATTTGTATCGCTGTTCCGCAGGATGTCGCCGAACGTGCACGCGTGGTCATCACTGAAGCATTTGCGGACGAGTTAGAGAGCGGGCAAATTCAAAGCGTCGAAGTCAGTGACGAGCAGAGCATACTCGCCGTTGTGGGCGATGGCATGGCCGGTACGCCTGGCATCGCAGCACGATTCTTTGGCACACTGGGTCGCGCCGGAATCAATATTCGGGCGATCGCGCAGGGTTCATCGGAGCGAAACATTTCGGCTGTCGTAGCTACTTCAGATGCTGTCAAGGCATTGCGGGCGGTGCATTCGGGTTTTTATCTTTCGGCAAAAACTCTGTCCATAGGCATTATCGGCCCGGGATCCGTGGGCACCGCCTTATTGCGGCAGATCGACAAGCAAAGCGAAAAGCTAAAGAAAAATTTCAATATCGATCTGCGCATCAGGGCGATCTCACGATCGAAAAAGATGCTGTTGGCCGATCGCAGGATCAACCTCAAGACATGGCAGGAGGATTTCGAGTCATCGGCAGTGCCCGCGGACCTCGATGCTTTCGAGCGGCACCTGAATCCGGACCACCTGCCGCATGCCCTGATCATCGATTGCACAGCGAGCGAACAGATTTCGTCTCGCTACGCGGACTGGCTGGCGCGCGGCATACACGTGATTACGCCCAACAAGCGGGCGTTCAGCGGACCTTATGCCGGCTACACCGCGTTGCAGGATGCCGCCGACAAAGGCAGCTCACACTATTTTTACGAAACGACAGTGGGTGCGGCACTGCCGGTCATCACCACGTTGTGCGACCTCATCTATACGGGCGACGAAGTTCGATCCATACGCGGCATATTTTCGGGAACGCTGGCTTATCTCTTTAACGTTTATGATGGCTCGACGCCGTTTTCGGAGATCGTCCGCGTCGCGAAAGAAAATGGCTACACGGAACCGGATCCGCGCGATGACCTGTCCGGCATGGATGTCGCACGCAAGCTCATCATACTTGCCCGCGAACTCGGTCAGCCTCTGGAAATCGGTGATTTTCCTGTGACCAACCTGGTGCCCGAGGCGCTACGCGATTGCTCCGTGGATGAGTTCCTCGCGAAACTGCCCGAATACGACGCAGAGATCGAAACTTTGTATCGCGAAGCCGCCGGGCACAACAAGCAGTTGCGCTACATCGCCAGCCTCGACGCTGCCGGAAATGCATCCGTAGGGCTCGAGGCTGTGAAAAAATCGCACCCGTTCTGCAACATCAACCTGACCGATAACATCGTGCAGTTTGAAACGGAACGATACTCAGCGAATCCGCTGGTCATTCAGGGCCCGGGTGCAGGTCCGGAAGTAACGGCCGCGGGCGTATTTGCCGACCTGCTTCGACTCGCAAACTTCCTCAATACCGGTGAAGGCTATGTCTGATTTTGTAACTGCGTTTGCACCTGCCTCGGTCGCCAATCTCGGCGTCGGTTTCGATATGCTGGGGGTCGCTGTGGCTGGAGTGGGCGACCGCGTTGCCGCGCGCCGTACCGATAATGACGAAGTCACTGTCGCCGAAGTGCGCGGGCTCGATGGCGAAATCCATCCTTACCTGTCAACGAACGCCAGGGAAAACACGGCGTCGATCGCGGCACAGGCGCTTTGGGATGCACATGGCGGGGCAGGCAGCGTCGAGCTAAAGGTGTTTAAGGGTGTGGCGCTGCAGTCCGGCATGGGTAGCTCCGCCGCATCGGCGGTTGCCGCTGTCGTCGCGGTCAACGCGTTACTGGACTCGCCGCTTGCAGTCGAAAAACTCCTGCCGTTCGCCCTTGAAGGTGAAAAATATGCCAGTGGCGGCATACATGCCGACAACGTTGCTCCCAGCTTGTTCGGGGGCCTGATCTTAAGTCCAGTGGTCTTGCTGCCCAAAATTATGCGCTTACCGGCGCCAAAAGGTGTGAGCGTTGCTTTGCTGCACCCGGATTTGCAGGTCAACACGGCGCAGGCACGACTTCAGCTGCCGAAATCCGTTCCGATGAAGCTGTGGCTTGAGCAACAGGGTTTGCTGGCCGCGTTCATACACGCGTGCGCGACCGATGATATTGATTTGATCAGGCAGTCATTGCGTGATGTTGTCGTCGAGCCGCATCGCAAAGGTAATGTCGTCTGCTTTGACGAGGTGGTTGCAGCGGCTCTGAAAGCGGGCGCTTTAGGCTCAACATTGTCGGGCAGTGGTCCCAGCATTTTCGCGTTGTGCAAGGACAACGATGCGCGCAATGTTGCGAGTGCAATGGAGCAGGCCTGCCGCGGAGTTGGCATTAGCTGCCAGTCCTGGGTGAGCTCGATGAACGCGCCCGGCGCAAGCATCGAGAGCTGAGGTGCGCTACTTCAGTACACGCGGCGCTGGACCGGTAAGTCTCGATGAGGCGCTGCGGTGCGGTATCGCCAGCGACGGCGGATTGTACCTGCCGGAGCAGCTGCCGACGTTTCGGCTAGCCGACTTCGACGCGGCTGAGTCCATCCCCGAGGTTGCGAATGTTTTGTTGTCTCCGTATTTCGAGGCGTCCGTGCTTGAGGACGAGATCGAAGGAATTCTCGCGGAGACCTTCAGTTTTCCGATTCCTGTTACCGCGATAGAGGCGGGCGACCGCAGAGTTTCTTTGCTGGAGCTTTACCACGGGCCGACCGCTGCATTCAAAGACGTCGGCGCGGGATTCCTGGCGGCTTGCCTGTCGCGACTTGAAAAAAACGCGGCACTACCTCTGACCGTGCTGGTGGCAACGTCCGGGGACACCGGCGGTGCCGTGGCGGCTGCGTTTGATCGAAGACCAGGGATGCGAGTCGTTGTGCTTTTTCCGGAAGGCCGCGTGTCGGCCCGGCAGGAACATCAACTGTGCTGCTGGAGCGACAATGTCCTGTCGCTGAAAGTGAAGGGCAGCTTCGATGATTGCCAGGCGATGGTCAAGGCGGCCCTGGCCGACGCGAAACTTGCCGGGGACTATCGCTTCAGCTCAGCAAACAGTATCAATATCGGGCGCCTGTTACCGCAAAGCACCTACTACGCGGACGCCAGCTTGCGGCATTTCCGACGCACAGGAGTAAAGCCCGGGTTCATCATTCCTACGGGCAACCTGGGCAATGCTTTTGCCTGCATCATGGCTCGCGAAATGGGATTGCCGATAGGACCAATCATCCTCGCAACCAATGCGAACCGGACGATCGCAGATTATTTGCAGACGCAGAGATGGTTGCCGCGTGCCAGCCTCCAGACCCTGGCGTCTGCAATGGACGTCGGCGATCCCAGTAATATGGAGCGGCTGCGGAAGTTAATCGGAGACGCGGACGTCTTGCGGGATCAGCTCGGTGTGGTATCAGTCAGCGATGACGAGATCAAAGCGGCGATGTGCCAGGATTTTCGTGAGTTCGGATTCGCAACGTGTCCTCACACGGCAACCGCGACGCATGCCTGGCGGCAACTGGATCCGGCTCTGGCTGAAAAGAATGACTGGATACTGGTAGCGACAGCGCATCCCGCGAAATTCGAAACCGTCGTCGAACCCCTGATCGGTGAGCGTGTGCCTTTGCCGCCGGAGCTCGCCGATATTCTTTCCCGTCCGACACGATCCGTGTCGATCGACCCCAGCCTGGACTCGCTTGCCGCTGCCTTGCCGGGCATAGGATAATCCCCGCCCATGAGCGATATTCTCCAGGCGAACGCCTACCCCCTGTTATTGCCCGCGCTGGCTGTCCTTCTGTTGCTGGGCTGGCTGCTTCTGCGTGTCGTGCGCGGCAGGAAAGGCGGATTGCGGCAGGCGATCGAGGAGATTAGCTTCGATCGCATCGACGGTCTCGTGATTCCTAGCGCTGACGAAGGCGAAATTCTGATCGACTATCTTTTGCTGACATCGCAGGGATTACTGATTCTCGAAGTAAAAGACGTCAAGGGCGCGGTGTTCGGCGGCGACAAGCTGCAGGACTGGACGGTTATCAACGAGGAACGACGGTACACGTTCTCCAATCCGCAGCCCGCGTTGTACGACCGGATTGCGTCAGTCCGGCAGATCGTGCGCGACGTGCCAGTTGCCGGGCGCATTCTGTTTCTTGACGGTGCCGATTTTACGAAGGGTACTCCGTCACTCGTTACCAACCTCGACCAGCTGGTCCGTGAATTTGGCGAGACAGACAAGAAGGCTGCCAAATTCAAGATCGAGGCTTTCAAGCCACACTGGGAATTGATTCGTAAAGCGGCGCTAAGCTAGGCGACGATGCCGACGCTTCGCGCTATCCGTGCTGACATTACGACCTTGCACGTCGACGCAATCGTGAACGCGGCCAATGCATCGCTCCTGGGCGGAGGTGGTGTGGATGGGGCAATTCATCGTGTTGCGGGCCCAAGGTTGCTGGAAGCTTGCCGCCACCTGGGTGGTTGCACGCCCGGGCAGGCAAAATTGACGCCCGGTTTCGATTTGGCTGCTAAACATATCATTCATACCGTTGGGCCAATCTGGCAGGGCGGATCAAGCGGCGAGGCCGAAATACTGCGCTCCTGCTACCGGGAATGTATTGCGCTCGCGGAAAGCAACAATGTGGCTTCGATAGCATTCCCCGCGATCAGCACTGGCGTCTATAACTACCCGATGCGGGAGGCGACCGAGATTGCGATTTCGACTGTATCCGCGGCTGTTGAAGGGACACAGGTGATCGGTGAAGTTCTGTTCTGTTGTTTCTCGCCGGGAGACCTGGCGCATTACCGCGCAGTCTTAATGCAGCCCTGATTCGGGTAGCCGGAAAAATCGCTCTGCGTTTGCGCTGCTGATGGCGGCGACATGCGCTTCCGTCTGGCCGCGTGCTGCGGCGACGACGCGCAGGACTTCCGTCAAATACATGGGCTCATTGCGGCGGCTGCTCGGTTTCTCAGGCAGGGTTCTCGGCAACAGATACGGCGCGTCGGTTTCGATCATGAGCTTATCGTCCGGGATCGCCGAGACGATATCGTAAAGATGTTTGCCGCGTCGCTCGTCGCAAATCCAGCCGGTGATTCCGATATAGAGGCCCATCGCGATGTACTCTCGCAACGACTCGCCTTCCCCGGTGAAGCAGTGGGCGACCGCGTTCGACAGGTCGGGCAAAGCCGGTTCGAGCACTTCGACGAAATCGTCATGAGCGTCTCGCTGGTGCAGAAAGACGGGCAGGCCGGTCTCCTTCGCGATATCAAGCTGCCTGCGAAAAGCGCTCAGCTGCGCTTCACGCGGCGAGAAATTGCGGAAGTAGTCCAGCCCGCATTCCCCCACAGCGACAACCACCTCTTTTTGTACCAGTGCGCGTATGAGCGCATCACTGTCGTCCGAATAGTCCGACGCATGATGCGGATGCACACCGGCCGTCGAATACAGAACGCCCGGTGACTGCTCGGCGAGCTCCGCTGCTCTGACATTGCTTTCGTCGCTGCTGCCTGTGACGATGATCCGGGTGACGCCAGCATCGGTGGCGCGCCGCATCATGGCCTCGCGATCGTCGTCGAAACTGCTGTGCGCAATGTTCGCACCAATATCGACCAGCTTCGCAAGCTTAGCGGCGGGGCACACTAGTACTGCCCCCAGCGAAAGACTTTCGCGCCAACGGCGAAGAACACGGCACTCATCGCAGTCAGCGCAAGCAGGCTCGGCCCGACGTCGATCAGCGTGGCGCCGTCGAGCATTACGGCGCGCGCCGCATTGAGGACGTGCGTCAGCGGAAAGATATTCGCGATCGACCTGACAACGTCCGGCGCGCCTTCGAGTGAAAACCAGACGCCGGACAGCATCATCATTGGCCAATTAATCAGGTTGAGGAGTCCGCCAGCGAGTTCCTCACTCGTGACGCGCGCCGATACCACCAGGCCCAAAGACACCAGCGATGCGGCACCGACGAGCGCGACCAGGAAGAGTGTGAAGTAACTGCCCTCCATGCGCGTGCCCAAAATCAGGTGGGTGCCCGTGTAGATGAAGGTCGTAATAAGCAGTATCAGGACCAGCCGCGAGAGGACCTGTGCCGCGATAAATTCAAATGACGTCAGCGGTGTTGCACGCAAGCGCTTCAGGAATCCGTTCTTGCGGTAGCGGACGACCACATAGCCCACGCCGAACAGACTGCTGAACATCATATTCATGCCCAGAATGCCCGGCAGCAACCAGTCGGCATAGCCAACGGCATCACCGGTGGCTTCCTGCTTGGCAATGTTGGTCTCGCCGCTGGAGGTCGATTGCAGCAACGCTAGTTCCGCGAAGTAGCCCTTGGGCGACTCAGGATTGATCCAGTATCGGGGCGTTTCCGCGAACTCGACGAGCAAATCAATTTGGTGCCGGGAGACCTTAAGCGTTGCGAGGTCGAAGTCCTGGTAGGCGACGAAGTGTATGAACTTTGTCTTGAGGAAGGGATGTACGTCCTGGTTGATTTCGGTACCCTGCTGCAATACGCCGACCGTGTACGCATCCCGATCGTTACCGAAAGCAAACGACAGACCGAACATCAGCGCGATGGGCAAAATCAGGTTCCACGACAGGGCGGCACGGTCGCGCAGAAATTCACGATTGCGGGCCTGAAAGATGGCGTAAATTCGTCTCAGCATCTCGGCTACGCTCGCAACGAGTGACCGGTCAGATCCAGGAAGAGGTCTTCGAGGTTCGGCTGCCGAATCTTGATTTGGTTCAGATTGCTGACGTGCGGCCTGAGTTGCTGCAAAGACTGGCTGACGTCAGTCGTAACAACCTCAATAATGCCCAGCTTCTCGTATACCGTATGCTCGATGCCGGACAGGCCGTTGGTGAGGTCGGAAATCGGTAATTCGATGATCAGTCCCTCGTACCTCGCGCGCAGTAATTGTTCGGGCGATCCCTGCGTGATGATCTTTCCTGCGTCCATGATCGCGATCTCATCACACAAAACCTGCGCCTCGTCCATGTAGTGCGTCGTCAACAGTATGGTGGCGCCACCTGCTCTTATGTTCTGGACAAGATCCCAGAAATTGCGTCGCGCCTGCGGGTCCAGCCCCGTTGTCGGTTCGTCAAGAAAAATCAGGCGAGGCTTGTTTACGAGAGCGACCGCCAGCAGGAGTCGCTGTCGTTGTCCGCCCGACAGCTTCCGGTTGTCCCGGTCAAGCAGGTCGCCGAGAGAGCATTGCTGGACGATGTCGTCGAAATCCGCCTTGCGCGTATAAAGCGCACGAAACATTTCAATGGTTTCCCGGACCGTGATGAAGTCCTGCAAGGCGGTATTCTGGAACTGGATGCCGGCTTCCTGCCTGAATCGCGCGCCCGCTGGCTCACCGTAATAGAGGACTTCGCCCGAGGTCGCGGGCGTAACGCCTTCGATGATTTCGACGGTCGTGGTCTTGCCAGCGCCGTTGGGTCCCAGCAGACCGAAACAGATCCCTTCGCAGACCGAAAAACTGGCACCGTCGACGGCCGTCACGCCGGGGTACTGTTTTCGGATATTGCGGGCTTCGAGCGCTACGGTCATCCGGCGAGTGTACCTCGGTTTGCAACCATTTCGTTTCGAGCGGTATCTAAGAATCAGGAAACAGGTTGCAGGGGTCCAAAGAGATGAAATTTCTGACAAAAACGACGTTTACCATTGGTTTGCTCGTGATGTTGCTGACGGTGCCGGCTTTCGGCGCCTCGATTAACAAGAGCATCAAGGTCGGTGCGGGCGAAGAGTCCAGCGGCGCGACATCCGTGAACGGCAGCATATCGGTTGGCGAGAATGCCGTGGTTACGGGAAGCGTGAATACCGTCAACGGCAGCATTCGCGTGGATTCCGGCGCGACCATAGAGGACGCATCTACCGTTAACGGGGGCGTGCGCCTCGCGGATAACGTGAAGGCAAATGACCTGTCTACCGTCAACGGCGCGGTGAAGGTTGGCGAATCCGCCACCGTCGACGGCGAAATTGAGGCCGTCAATGGCAGCATCAATGTGCGCAAAGGCTCCAGCGTTTCCGACGGTGTCTCCAACGTCAATGGGCACATCGAACTCATCGGCGCCGAAATCGGCGCTGATGTAACGACCGTTACCGGTGATGTCGATGTCGTTGAAGGCGCGGTCATTAAAGGTAACCTGATCGTTGAAGAACGCGGCGGTTGGGGCTGGGGTAAAAGCAACCAGCGCAAGCCACGTATCGTCATTGGACCGGGATCCAGCGTCAAAGGCGTTATCAGGCTCGAGCAGGAAGTCGAGTTGTTCATCAGCGAGACGGCCGAGGTCGGCGGCGTTGAGGGCAAGATGACGATGGCCGATGCCGTTCGCTTTAGCGGCGATCGCCCGTAAAAGTACGTAGAATGACGGCTGTGTTCAGCGCAGCCAGACAACTAGCCCTGTTTTCAGATGACGATGAGCCCGACACGATGTCGGGCTTTTCTGTGCGCGAGAGTGGCAGGGCCAAGCGACTTTCGATCAAGGTGTACCCCCGGGGGCGGGTTGAGGTGGTTGTGCCGAAACGAACGCGGCCTAAGGACGTGCGCGAGTTCGTCGAGGCTCACCGGAGCTGGATACAGAACGCCCGCGACAATTTTGCCGCGGAACACCCGGCCGAGCCCTTCGCCTTGCCGCGATCCGTGGTTCTTCCGGGTGTCGAAAAACAATACTCGGTAGCCTATGAGCCGGAGCGAGCGGCGCGCACAGTGCGCTACCGCTGCACCGGCAACAGACTGGTGTTGTCGGGCCGGACTAGCGACGAAAAGCTTTGTGTCGGCGCATTGAAGCGCTGGCTGATCAGCCAGGCGAAGGCAGAATATCTGCCGATCCTGAGGTCGCTGTCGGCAGTAACGCGTTGCTCGTTCAAAAACATGCATGTCCGTGGCCAGCGCACCTGCTGGGGGAGTCACTCGAGCTCCGGGACGGTCAGCCTTAATTACTGCCTCATGTTCCTGGACCCGGCCCATCTTCGTTACGTGATGATTCACGAGCTATGCCACGCGAAGCACATGAATCATTCCCGGCGCTTCTGGCGGCTGGTTTCCGAGTTCGAGCCGGATTACCAGCGGCTCGATAAGGATCTCAATAGCAGCTGGAAGAAGATACCCACCTGGGTCGGCATTTATTGAGTAAAAACAATAAATAACTAACATTATCTAATGTCATTTATGTTGCGCCGTCCGACGAACCAACACGGGCTAGCATTGTCAAAATCGGGACTTTCATCAATACTGCGCGCCTATGTCTTTCGCCTCCCGCCAATGTGTCCAAGCCCTGCTGCTCGTGTTCGTGCTCAGTCACGTGGCATTCGGCCTGCACGCGACGACACACGCCTCGGGCGACGCCATCGATTGCGTCTCGTGTTCGAATCACGCGAACGCGCCGGTAGCCGTTTCGACCAGCCCGTTTGAGTTTCAGCTCACACCCGCGACGGAGTTCGCATGCGAGTACTCGGAGACAATTGCCCCCTGCGACACGTTTTGGTCCTTTAATTCCCGTGGTCCGCCTCAACTCAGCTAGATAGACCGGAGACGCGCTGGCAACCGGGTTACCAGCGCACTGTTTTTTTGTTGAGTTAGGAGGCGACGCAATGCGTGTCGACTTTTTCAAGGGCGCCATTCTGGCGCTGTGCATCGGTTTCTCGGGTGATCTGTTCGCCGAAGATGCCGACATCCAAACACTTCGTTCGGAGCTCCTGGAGTTACGCAGCGATTATGAGGCCCGCATCGCGGATCTCGAGCGACGTCTCGCGATAGCCGAGCAAAACGCCATGCAGGCGAACTATGCGGCACAGCCGGCTCCGGCTGCCTCGGCTGGCAGCAATACGGCTTTCAACCCTGCGATTGGAGTGATCTTCACGGGCAATGTATGGAACTATGCGCGCGATCCGGATGGCTATGCGGTGCAGGGCTTTCCGTACGGTGGCGAGGCCGGACCCATCAGCGAAGGCCTGAGTCTCGGTGAGACAGAAATCATCATGAACGCGAACGTCGACGACAAGTTCACGGCGTGGCTGACAGCGGCTATTGCTGTCGAAGATGGCGAGGCCGCGGTCGAGCTGGAGGAGGCCTGGGTCGAAGCCACGGCATTACCGGCGGGATTCGGTGCGAGATTCGGCCGTTTTTTCTCCAAAATCGGCTATTTGAACGGCAAGCATGCGCATACCTGGGACTTCGCCGACCAACCCTTGCCCTACCAGGCCTTTCTTGCGGGTCAGCTTGTTGACGACGGCTTGCAGCTACGCTGGCTGGCGCCAACTGACCTCTACCTTGAGCTGGGTGGAGAGGCACTGAGCGGCACGAACTATCCTGCCTCGGGCAGGGGCAACAGCGGCGTCGGCAGCTACAGCCTGTTTGCCAATCTCGGCGGCGATGTGGGCACGAGCAGCAGCTGGCTCGCGGGAGTCTCGATACTGGACGCGACCGCGACGGAGCGCCCCTCCGGCGACGAAGACAATCCCTGGCTGTTTACCGGCGATTCGCGGCTGTTAACGGCCCAGTTCGTCTGGAAATGGGCGCCCGATGGCAACTGGCGCGATCGTAACCTTGTTGTGCAGGCAGAGATCATGCGGCGCAGCGAAGATGGTCAGTACGAGGGCTTCGGCTTCGCGCCGGAGCGGTACGACGTGGATCAATACGGCTGGTATGCCCAGGCCGTCTATCAACCGCTCCCGCGATGGCGCGTAGGCGGTCGGATCGATGCACTGTCCACGGACAATCCCGGACCGGTTTTCGACGGCAGCCTGCTGGCGGCCCCGGACAACGATCCCACTCGCTACAGCATCATGGCGGATTGGGCGAACAGCGAATTCAGCCGATTGCGACTGCAATACACTCGGGATGACGCTGGCTTGCTGGGCGACAATCAGTGGGGTCTGCAATACATTCACGCAATAGGCGCGCACGGCGCGCACGCGTTCTAGGTGGCGATCATGAGACATCTTTTTTGCGCCAGCGTATTGGCTCTGCTGCCCTTCAGCGTTCATGCGGACCTTAATGTATTCGCCTGCGAGCCCGAGTGGGCTGCGTTGGCGACGGAAATTGGCGGCGAACACGTCACCGCTTACAGCGCCACGACAGCGTTGCAGGATCCGCACTACATCCAGGCACGCCCGAGCTTGATCGCCAAAGTGCGAAATGCCGACCTCGTGATTTGCAGCGGTGCACAGCTGGAAATCGGCTGGTTGCCGGCTTTGCTGCAGAAAGCCAATAATCCAAAAGTCCGGCCCGGAGCCCCGGGATACTTCGAAGCCAGCAGCTACGTACTGCGACTCGGCGCGACCGCGAACGTCGACCGGTCGCAAGGCGACATTCACCCGCAGGGCAACCCGCACATACAGACCAATCCGCACAATGTGGCAGCCGTCGCCGCAGCGCTTAAGAAAACGATGCGTGAGCTGGACGCTGCGCAGGCAGAGACCTACGAGTCCCGGTACGCTGATTTTTCGAAACGCTGGGAGGATGCGATTCGGGTGTGGGAAGACAAGGCCGCGCCACTTCGCGGCAAGCGCGCGATCACGCACCACAAGTCCTGGGTTTATCTCGAAAGTTGGC
The DNA here is from genome assembly GCA_029881055.1 of Gammaproteobacteria bacterium. GTDB lineage: Bacteria > Pseudomonadota > Gammaproteobacteria > Steroidobacterales > Woeseiaceae > UBA1847. Next base: position 6,003 of record JAOUNH010000003.1, on the reverse strand, counting down.
TGGGAATAGTGGAGGCCGGGAACCTGGAAGCCGTACCCGGGCTTCCGCCGACGGCTACGCATCTCAGCAAGCTGACCACAGAGTTTGCGGATCACGGTGCGGACTTTATCATCCGGTCTCCTTACCAGGACTCGAGGCCATCGCAGTGGCTTTCGGAGCGCACGGGTATCCCCGCCGTGGTATTGCCGTTGACAGTGGGCGGCACCGACCAGGCGACGGATCTTTTCGGGCTTTACGATGACATCATTGAACGATTGCTGGGAGCCATTGGCTGATGGATGCAATTAACTGGAGTATCGACTGGACGATCGTCGGCCCGGCCTTTCTCGCGGGGCTCGTCGTGCTGAGCACCCACGTACCGCTCGGACAGGAAGTTTTGAGGCGCGGCATCATTTTCATCGACCTCGCCATTGCCCAGGTGGCAGGCCTGGGCGTTATCGCCGCACACGCGATGGATTGGGATCCAAACGGCTTGGAAGTTGAGCTTGCCGCCGTCAGCGCTGCGCTGCTTGCAGCGATTGGCCTGCACTGGACCGAGAAACGCTGGCCGCAGATTCAGGAACCAATTATCGGCGTCCTTTTCATACTCGCAGCGACCGGCGGCATCCTGTTACTCGCCGGCAATCCGCACGGCAGCGAGCATCTGAAAGAATTGCTGGTCGGCCAGATTCTCTGGACAACCTGGTCTTCCATCTGGCCGGTTGCGATCCTCTATGCCCTGGTTCTGACCGCCTGGTTTCTGCTGCGATCGCGTTTCAGCGGCCTGACGTTTTATCTCGCGTTCGCCGTCGTTGTCACAGCGTCGGTTCAGATCGTCGGGATTTACCTGGTTTTCGCAAGCCTCATCATTCCGGCCCTCGCAACCACCGGACTTCGGCGTGGCAATCGACTTGTGGCGGGGTACAGCGTTGGTGCGGTGTCTTACCTGGTCGGCATCCTGTTGTCGTTCCGACTCGACCTGCCGACGGGTGCCGTAATTGTCTGGAGCATGGCGGCGGTCGCCATTCTGGCCGGACTCCTAATTTCGGACAAGCGTCCCGTCGATCAGCCCTGATCGAGCAGCTCCCGGAGATTAATGACAGCGGCGTTCGCGCGTGCGAGATAGTTCGCCATGACCAGTGAGTGGTTGGCGAACAGGCCGTAACCGCCGCCGTTAAGGATCAACGGGGAGCGCAAGGGTTCCAGGCTGGCTTCCAGTTCGCGGATAATTTGCCGAACGCTGGCTTCGGCATTCTTGTCGCCCAGTACCTTCGCGAAGTCAAATTCGGCCGCACGAAAAAAATGCACGAGCGCCCAGGCAGTTCCACGAGCCTCGAAGAAAATGTTGTCGACCTGGAAATAGCTCGTACGCACGTTGAATGTGTCCGGCTGTGCACCGGCCGCTTCAGCGGACGAGTCACCAGCGAGGTCGTCGTTGATCCGGTTCGAAACGACGCTGTTGCCGAGTCTGCGCGTCAGGCTGCCGAGACGTTTTTCTACCTGCGACAGCCACTCGCGAAGATTATCGGCGCGCGCATAAAACTGCGTGTCCGGGTCGCCATCGATCAAGCGCTGCCGATAGTTGCTGAATGACTCGATGCCATTTCGATACTCGGATTCAGTGGCGGGAAATATCCAGGAGTCGTTGTCGAAGAAAAATTGCGGCGCGCCGTCAGCAACGTCTTCATCTTCCTTCGATTGCGACTGGCTGCGCGTGTAGTCATCGCGCATGACGCGGCCGAGATCGCGCACCTGGGTCAGTACGCCCAGCTCCCAGCTCGGGATATTGTCCAAAAAAACGCTGGGCGGTATCTTGTCGTTTGTCAGGTATCCGCCGCGTTTGTCGAGCAGCGTTTCCGCGACGCGAATCAGGGTATCGGTGGTGGATACGCCGACAATAACGGCGTCGGAGTCGGCCGATCGGCTCACCCAGAAAATATCCGGCTCGCGGGATATGAAGATGCCGATTACGATGAACACGAGCAATACGCCGCCCACAGCCCAGCCAAGCAGTTTGGTCCACTTGCGTGTCGCCAGGATACTTTTAGCCGATCGCTCTTTCACAGCTTGCTCCGGTCGCTCTAGGCGGCGAGTTGCCTCAGCACGTAATGCAGGATACCGCCGTTCTCGTAGTAATCGCGTTCTTTTGGCGTGTCGATGCGGACCTGTGCGTCAAACGTGATGACGTCACCGTTTTCGGCTGTTGCGGTTACCTTGACAGTTTTTGCTTTGGCATCAGTCTGGCCGCTGATATCGAAAGTTTCCCTGCCCGTCAGTCCCAGTGTTGCCGCGTCCTGACCTTCGAGGAACTGCAAAGGCAGCACGCCCATGCCGATCAGGTTGGAGCGGTGGATACGCTCGAAGCTCTTGGCGATGACAGCTTTGACGCCCAGCAGAATGGTGCCCTTGGCGGCCCAGTCGCGCGACGAGCCTGTGCCGTATTCACTGCCCGCAAGTATCACCAGCGGCGTGCCTTCGTCGCGGTATTTGAGTGACGCATCGAAAATCGTCATTTGCTCGCCGCTCGGCTGATGGCAGGTCCAGCCGCCTTCGGTGCCGGGCGCCAGCTGATTGCGCAGCCGGATGTTGGCGAAGGTGCCACGCATCATGACTTCGTGATTACCGCGCCTGGAACCGTAGGAATTAAAATCGCTGCGCTTGACGCCTTGGGCCTCGAGGTACTTCGCGGCCGGGCTGTCAGCTGCGATATTGCCAGCGGGTGAAATGTGGTCGGTGGTCACTGAGTCGCCCAGCAATGCGAGAGCGCGAGCGCCTTTGATATCAGTAACGGGACTGGGTTGCTTCGACATGCCTTCGAAATAAGGCGGGTTCTTCACATAGGTTGAATTTTCATCCCAGGTGTAGATCTCGCCTACCGGTGAGTCGATGTTTTTCCAGTTCGCATCGCCGGCAAAGACACTGCTGTAGCTCGCCAGGAACATGTTGGAGTCAATGTTCTTGCTGATGGCGTCCTGAACTTCGGCCTGCGTCGGCCAGATGTCCTTCATGTACACGGGCTTGCCGTTCTGGTCATTGCCCAGGGCGTCCTTGTACAAATCGAACTCCATGTTGCCGGCGATGGCGTAGGCGACGACGAGCGGTGGCGAGGCGAGGAAATTATGCTGCACAAGCGCGTGAATTCGGCCTTCAAAGTTTCGGTTGCCGGACAGCACGCTGGTGCCGACGATATCGTTGTCCTGTACGGCAGCAGCAATCTCCGGTTTCAGCGGGCCGGAATTGCCGATGCAGGTTGTGCAGCCATAACCCACGTTGAAGAAGCCGACTGCACCGAGGTCGTCGAGCAGGCCGGCTTTTTCGAGATAGTCGGTCACCACGCGCGAGCCCGGCGCGAGGCTGGTCTTCACCCAGGGTTTCGCTTTCAGGCCTTTCGCAGCAGCCTTTTTGGCCACAAGGCCAGCGGCCAGCATGACAGCCGGGTTGGAGGTGTTGGTGCAACTCGTTATGGCGGCAATAAGAATTGCTCCATCGCGAATTTCTACGTCATTGCCGTCGATTTTGGCGATGCCTTTGCCGCCTTTCTTGCGATCGGCAACCGTTGCTTTGAGGGCCGCCGCATAGGTTTTTGCCGCAGCACTCAGGGCGATACGGTCCTGCGGACGTTTCGGCCCGGCGATGCTGGGCTCAACGTCGCTCAGATCCAGCGCCAGCGTGTCGCTGTAGAGCGCGTCGGGTGCACCGTCGTAGCGCCACATGCCCTGTTCCTTGGCGTAGGCCTCAATCAGCGCACAATGTTCCTTGCTGCGGCCCGACAGTTCGAGGTAGCGAATGGTTTCGCCGTCGATAGGGAAGATGCCGCAGGTCGAACCGAATTCCGGCGCCATGTTGCCAAGCGTTGCGCGGTCCGCCAGGGGCATATGCGCGAGTCCGTCGCCAAAGAACTCGACAAACTTCCCGACGACGCCTTTTTTGCGCAGCATTTCGGTAACAGTCAGGACGAGATCGGTTGCCGTCGTACCTTCTTTAAGCTTGCCGGTGAGTTTAAATCCGATGACGTTGGGAATGAGCATCGTAATCGGCTGGCCGAGCATGGCGGCTTCCGCTTCGATGCCGCCGACACCCCAGCCAAGGATGCCGAGGCCGTTAATCATGGTTGTGTGTGAATCGGTACCGACGACTGTGTCCGGGTATGCGGAGCGCGTGCCATTCTTCTCGGTATCGAAAACGACACGGCTCAGGTATTCAAGATTCACCTGGTGCACGATGCCCGTGTTCGGCGGCACGACGCGAAAATTCTCGAATGCGGACTGGCCCCAGCGCAGAAACGAATAGCGTTCCTTGTTGCGCTGAAATTCAATTTTGTTGTTCAGATCCAGCGCGTTTGCAGCACCGTAATTGTCAACCTGGACCGAGTGGTCGATGACGAGTTCGGCCGGTGACAAAGGATTGATGTCGGCCGCGGAACCGCCGAGCTTGACGACAGCATCGCGCATGGCGGCGAGGTCGACGACAGCCGGTACGCCGGTGAAGTCCTGCAGGATGACGCGCGCCGGTGTAAACGAAATTTCCGTATCGGGGTCCGCTTTGGGGTCCCAGTTGGCCAGCGCGAGAATATCGTCGCGGGTGACGTCGCGTCCGTCCTCGTGCCGCAAAAGGTTTTCGAGCAGAACTTTAAGCGAGTAGGGCAGGCGCTCGACGTGGCCTTCTTTCACCGCATTCAGGCGGTAGATTTCAAATTGATTGCCATCGATCTCAAGCGCGCCGCGTGCGCCAAAGCTGTCCGTCATGTTTTCTCTCCGGAATCGGGTTGTACAGTAGCGGCCAGACGGCCACAGGGGGGCGCATTATAGCGAAATGGCCGGGGGGCTGCTCAGGCTATTTCGTCGATAACAGCGCCACCGAGGCAACGGTCTGCCTCGTAAAATACGACAAACTGTCCCGGTGCGACGGCTTTCTGCCGAACCTCAAAACGCACCTCGACCTTGTCGCCATCGAGTGCCCGGACCACGCAGTCCTGGTCGGCTTGCCGATAGCGAACCTTGGCCCGGCAACGCAATCCCGTGTCGAGGCCAGCGGGCGCAGCGCCGATCCATGTCGCGTCCGTCGCAATGAGCGAGGTGCTGAACAGCAACTCGTCTTCGCCCTGGGCGACGATCAGCACATTGGCGGCCAGGTCCTTGCCGACCACGTACCAGGGTTCTTCACTACGGTCATTTCGTCCGCCGATGCCGAGTCCCTGGCGTTGGCCCAGCGTGTAGTACATCAGTCCCTGGTGCTCGCCAACGACCTCGCCACCGGGCGTCTGCATCGGGCCCGGATTGGCGGGTAAATAGGTCGCGAGGAATTCGCGAAACGGCCGTTCGCCGATAAAGCAGATGCCCGTACTGTCCTTTTTGTCGTGCACGGTGAGCCCGGCGTCGCGTGCGATCTGTCGCACGTCGCCTTTCAGGATATCCCCCAACGGAAACACGGTCTCGGCCAGAGCTTCGGCACTCACGGCATGCAAAAAGTAGCTCTGATCCTTAAAGGGGTCAGAGCCCTTTAGCAGCGCACCGTGGCCGTCGATAATGGCGGACCTCGCGTAATGGCCCGTTGCCAGTAAATCGCCGCCGAGTCGCTTCGCATAGTCGCGAAACACGCCGAACTTGATTTCGCGATTGCAAAGGACATCGGGGTTCGGTGTGCGACCGACGCGGTATTCGTCCAGAAAGTACGCGAACACCTGGTCCCGGTACTGTTTCGAAAAATTCACGTGGTGCAAGGGTATGCCTAGCTGCTCGCAGGCGTGGCGGGCGTCCTGAAGATCGTCGGCCGCCGTACAGTAGCCGTCGTCGTCCTCCCAGTTGGTCATGTGGAGTGCGTGAACGTCCGCACCCGCTCGTTGCAGCAAGATCGCCGCCACGGCCGAATCGACACCCCCGGATAGACCCAGGATCACTCGCTTGCCGGAAACCTGTTTTTCGAGCGCCGTCGTCATAGGCGCGGGAGTGTATCATTCTCAAACCCGGCGTTGGCCCGTGGTAGAACAGGAGGTGTTATGGCGAACGATAAGGCGTTCGTTCAATA
>JAOUNH010000240.1 GCA_029881055.1 Gammaproteobacteria bacterium | reverse complement strand
CACCGAAAACTGGTAGCGCCCGAAGTCCTGGAAAATGACGCCAACGCGTTGCCGCAAAGCTTCGACATCCCACTCCTGCAGATCGAGACCGTCGAGCAGAATGCGCCCCTCGGTCGGATCGTAGAGGCGCGTTAACAGCTTGATCAGCGTAGTTTTGCCGGACCCGTTTTCGCCGACGAGTGCCAGGCTTTCGCCCGGCTTGATCTGCAGGCTGATGTTGCTAAGTGCTTTGTCTTTCGCGCCAGGATACGAGAATGAAACATTATCAAACTCAAGGCCGCGTTCGGGTTCAGGTCCGTGAACAGCTTCACCGCGTCGCGACGGCACAGGCTGCTCAAGGTATTCGTATAAATTCGACAAGTACAGATTGTCTTCGTACATACCGCTGATTGAAGTCAGTATTGCCGCGACGGCGGACTGACCCTGGCGAAAAAGCACGAGGTACATGGTCATGGCGCCCAGCGTTATGCTGCCTGCAATTGTCGTCACGACGATCCAGCCGTATGCGGCGTACAGCGCTGCTGTCGAAACCAGTCCCAGCAAAAAGCCCCAGGTGTCGCGACGTATTGTCAGTTTGCGGTCTTCGACGAAGAGCTTCGAAAAAATATCCCGGTACCGTTGCAGCAGGCGCGGACCGAGCTGGAACAACTTCACTTCCTTGACGCCGTCTTCTCGAGCGATGACGGTTTCGAGGTACAACTGCATCCGGGTGTCGGGCGATCGCCAGCGGAATAAACGGAAGGCATCGCCGGAGAACTTTGCTTCGGCGAAAAACGATGGCAACCCGGCCACGATTAGTATGGCGACCGCCCAGGGCGAAAATGCAAACAGCAATACCGAATAGCTGGTGAGCGATATTGCATTTTGCACCAGCCCGAAGGTGCGAGTGACGAGACTCAGAGGCCGGCTCGACGCTTCCCGACGAGCTTGCGTCAGCTTGTCGTAAAACTCGGAATCCTCGAAGTGCGCGAGCTCCAGCGTCATCGCTTTCTCAAGAATCATGACATTGACGCGCTGGCCGAGCAGGGCGCGCAGCAGCGACTGGCTGGCGGAAATTCCTCTTTGCGTTGCCGCAACAGCGACGACGATTATTGCCTCGAGACCCACGAGCAGCAACACGCCTCGTGCGTCGGGCGTGCTGGCCTGTGTCGCGGCGACAACCGCGTCAACGATGAGCTGGCCGATATACGCAATCACGGCAGGCAATATGCCGCCGATCAGCGTCAGCAAGGCCAGCACGATGGTTAGCGGCCGACTGGTTGTCCACACGAGCTCAAGCGCGCGCTGGCTGTAGCCAAACACGCCGAGAGCGCGCCGCAGAAATCCGGCGTCAGAGTTGTTAGTGTCGGCCATGGGCGCCTAGAATACTGGAAACGAAAGGAGTCGATATGAAGATCATGACCTGGTTTGCAACCCTGATGTGCCTCGCGATTGTTGGCGCCGGACCGGCGCTCGCTTCCGATACCGACGACTTGAGGGCCCTGCTGCAGGAATTCCTTGCCGGATCGGGCACGCAGGAGGCGCACGCGAAATTCTGGTCGGATGATCTCGTTTACACGTCGTCTGCCGGCCTGCGCTTTGGCAAGGCCGAGATCATGGCGGGATTCGAAGACTCCGGATCCGGCGACGAGGCCGACGATGACGAAGCAACAATGGTCTACTCCGGCGAGGACATCGATATCCGTCTCTACGGCAATACGGCAATCGTTGCGTTCAAACTGGTAGGTACACCTACGGATAAGTCCACTGACAAGGATGTGCTGTACTATTTCAACACAGGCACCTTCCTGAAAAAGGACGGTGTCTGGAAAGCTATCGCCTGGCAAGCAACGAAGATACCGCCACCGTGAGGAAGAATGATTGGCAACGAGACCCGACCCAAGATTGCAGAGATCGGCGCTGATCGTATTTTTACCCAGGCGCAGCCGGTCGCGGCTCCTGCAGCCACATTTACAGTCTCAGCCCGCAGCAAACCGCGCGACATGCCGGTCTTCGCTTATCTTCGAAAGAACTACGGCAATCTCGCCCTGAACGAGATCGACAGCCTGTTTGGCTTTGTTGAGAAAAGCACCCTGTATGGCGGTCGAGGATTCACGCACCGCGAACTGTCGGATCGCGATGTAAGCCAACTTAACAATGCAGGAATCGGCGTTCGCATCCCGATGTCGAATCACGATGTTGAGCGCAAGGAATACCGCCTCAATATGTGGCTGCTGCGAAAGTATCACCAGCCCGGTAATTCGATCATCTGTACCAACGACGACCTGGCCGGATGGATACGCGAGGATTTTCCGGACTATCGGATCGATGCCAGTGTCATCAAGAACATCAAGACGCACAGGAAGATCGAGGCAGCGATGAAGCTTTATGACTCCGTGGTGCTGCCGATGCCCGTCAATGAGGATCTTGAGTTCCTGGCGGCGATCGAGCACAAAGACAAGATCACGTTGTTTGCAAACGCGGGCTGCGCGCTGACCTGCCCGTCGCGAATCTGTTACGTGTCGATTTCAAAAATTAACAAGGGACGAGGCGGCGAGTTTCAGTGCTCGCAACCACTCAAGGATCGGGACCTGCACGGAATGGTCGATTTTCCGCTGCAACCGTATATTGACCTGGGTTTTCATCGATTCAAGTTATTGCGAGCCAGACCGGGCTCAATGACGGGGTATTAATATGAGTAGCGACCTGACGCGAAGCGCAGATCTGACAGGCCATGAATTGGGTACCGGCGCACTTCGGACCCGTCGGCCCGTCTACGTGGATTTCCTGCCGCCCTGCAACGATGCCTGTCCTGCGGGTGAGAACATCCAGGCCTGGCTGGCCCTGGCCCAGGCGGGCGACTATGAAGGCGCGTGGCGAGAGCTGGTCAGCAACAATCCGATGCCATCGATACACGGTCGCGTCTGCTACCACCCCTGCGAAGATGTCTGCAACCGTGCTTTCACCGACAGCCCTGTCAGCATCCATGCGGTCGAACGCTTCCTGGGCGACATGGCGCTGAAACAAGACTGGCAATTCGAAAAGCCGGCGAAGAAAACCGGTAAGAAAATCCTGATCGTGGGTGCGGGGCCGAGTGGTTTATCCGCGGCCTACCAGCTCGTACGCATGGGACACGACGTCGAAATCCGCGAAGCGGGGCCGGTTGCTGGCGGCATGATTCACTTTGGGATTCCAGCCTATCGAATGCCACGCGATGAGCTGCGAGCCGAGATCAAGCGCATCGAAAACCTAGGGGTAACGATTACTTTGAATCACCGTGTTGAAGA
>JAOUNH010000239.1 GCA_029881055.1 Gammaproteobacteria bacterium | reverse complement strand
TTGTTAACGAATTCGGAATTCGGAACGACGATGTCGATATTGTCATTGGTCCGGATAAGCGTGCTGCGAACATTAATAGCCTTGACCGTGCCAGTGAGTCCGGTATCGAGTTCAATGTAATCTCCGACGCGCAGCGAATGCTCGAACAGGATGATCAGTCCCGACACGAAATTGCTGACGATGGACTGCAGGCCGAAACCGATACCGACACCAAGAGCACCAGCAACGATAGCGAGGCTGCTGAAATCGAGCCCGATGGACGATAGCGCGATCAACATGGCGACAATGACGATCGTGTAGTGCGCTAATCGGCTCACGGTGTACAAGGACGCCTGGGTACCCGCCTGCTCGCCGCGACTGACTCGACGCATTGCAAACCGGATCGTACGAGAGAGCAGGAACGCAACAGCCAGAATTATCAGGATTCTCAGGATGTCTCCGCCGGTAACCGGCGCTTCTCCGATGGAGAACCAGGTAACATCGCTAAGCTCGATCACCCTCTTTGCGAGTGATTTTGCATTTCTGCTGGCGCTGGTGAGCCAGGACCGAAACGCGCCCGAGTATTCCGCGAGGGAAAGATCGACTGCCCGGCTCACCAGCTCCAGGTCCGCCGCCCTGTCGCCAAGCTCACCTATATTATTGAGCGTCTCCTGCGCCGTTCCCAAACGCTGGTCCAACAAGCGCCGCGACTGCCTGTCCATGCCGTCCTGGGATATCGTCTGCACCGCAAGGAGTTCGGCTTGCGTATCCCGCCGCCAATCCGCCCTGTTTTCGTCAATTCGGCGCAGCAAGGCAGACCACTGCAATGCGTTTTCCTGCAGCTCATCCATGTCGGGGGCCGCGTCGATCTCCATAGCCGTCCACCAACGACGTGCCTGCAACTCCGCCAGCGCCACTTCGTCGAGTGCCAGCGAAACTGCCGCGGCGATCTGCTCCTGCAGATGTAATTGCTGGCTCGACCGGCCAAACTCAGTGTCAAGATCAAGTCCGGTCGCCGCCAATATGGCTGCACGCAGGTCTTCCTGGCTCTTCGCAACTACCGCCACCTGGTCCGCAACTCTCTTTGTCAGTTTGGTCAGCCCGGCTTGCTCGGGGGTTGTCGCGAGTCTTTCGAGGGCTAACTGGACGCGCCCGTCGACTTTTGTCGCGTAGGCTGCGGAGCGTTCATGCCGTTGCTGCAGTACTTCCAGGCGCCGCGCGGAAATCGCCTGCGCGGTGCGGAACTGGATCAGGTTCAGCGCCGCGAGCACACGCGCATCGCCCGCCGCCGAGTTCACGTATTCCTTGAACGCCTGGTCGCGGCGCCGGCTTGCGCCGTCCAGGATTCGTTGTTCGCGCTCGACCTTGCGTTCCTCATCAACCGCACTGGCAGCGGCTGCCCGCGCATCGGCTGCGACTGCCAGGAGCTGATCAATCGAGTAGCTGACCTCCGGCTCTGCCAGCTCCTGCGGTACGAACTCGGGTTCCTTGTGCAATGCCAGATACGCGTTCAGGTTATCGCTGATCGCGGCGAGCGCGGATTGCGCGATGGCCTGGTTCGGCTCTTTCAGGCTCGCGGTCTGCGCGCGCATATCGGACACGAACCGATCGACCTTTTCTGCAGCGTCCTCGCCTGGCCGCTCGAAATGCGACCACCAGTTGGTTGCGAGTGACTTCAGATCCGGCGACTCCGGCACAGCGGGTTCCAGTACGTCCTGGGCGTGACTGCTCCACGCCAGCAGGGCAGTTATTAAAACCGCAAGAAAGCGCGTTTTCGATAATTTCATCATTGCTACGCGAGGATACTTTATTTCGCGTGCTGGCAGGTATAGAGGTTTCTTAAACCCGGGCATACAGCGCTTGGCGTCGCGCAACACTGGGTGGCGTAGTAGACTCGGCGACGAATGACCAAGAAACTAAAAAATGAAAAAGAGCTACTGAAACTCGCGCTTGAGATGATTCTTGAGGATGCGGTCAAACGTGGCGTGGTTGAGTTCGAGGCCACCGATTCCCATGACCTCAAGATCCAGTACGCCTATCGGCTCCTGGTTCACGATGAGGCTATTACGCCTTTGCCTAACGAGCAGATTTCCCTCCCGAACATCAAGCACCGCCTTGCAATGTGGGTCCGGCACAAGCTGCCTCCGGGTCACAAGCTGCTCTGAGCCAGACCCGGACGGGGTTGGTGCATGGTGCGAGTTTTAGCGTAGAGCCATGCTTTGCTCTATCGCGTCCACTGCTTTGCGTTGAAAGTCTGCAAAATCACGATATTCCTCAGGCGCAAATCGCGCATCAGAGGCAACGTAATCGAATTGAATTTTCCAGCTGCCATCCTCTTCGGTCACGTCACGCCGCCAGTTTCCAAATCGGGATTCTCCGGTGCCCGGCTTTTTTGTCACCGCCTGAAGTTTTTGGCCGGATGGAAATTTGAGTGAAGTGGTCGCACTGACCCGCAGGGGGTAATAAAACTCAAACGGAAAGCGGCGATCGGCAACCCGGTCAAATTCGAGATAGTAGGCTTCGAGGAAACCTGGTACCTCGAAGGTACCGTCGTTCTCGAGCGGCAATGTGTACTTGATCTCAACAATCAGGTCATAGCTCGCGTCAAACACGTTTTCCACGAAATGGTCTGTGAGCTCTGCGTCCGAGTAACGGCTCGCAACCCAGCGTTGCAGTGACGCCTGCATCTCGGATGTTTCGATCGAACGCAGCTGCCCACGCATCTCTGCTGCCTGGTAACCGCTAAAACGGCCCGTTTCCGTAACATGGATGTGTTCGTTTCCAGCGGGTTCAACCACGCGGTCGATGTAGAGACCCGTCAGCTCCGACTCGTAGTCGGGAATCTCAACAAGTTCCGATGTATCGCCCAGCACCAGGGCTCTGTTGCCCGCCATTGATCTTGGCGGCAGCAAACCCAGGCGCAGGTCCTTGTCCGTGGTATCGATAAACAGGCGGCCACTCCCCGTCAGCACTGCAACGATGACATGGTTGAACTGGTCTGTGTTGGGCAACTCGGGAACGACAGTCTGCTGCAGGTTGACCAACGCGAGCGATGCATCAATGCCCGCGGCCTTCATCATCGTATACAGAAGCACGGCATGATCTTTGCAATCGCCGTAACGGTCACGCATCGTTTCGCGCGCGGACTTCGGTATATAGGCACGACGCCCGAACTCGATCGCCTCATAGTGAATTTCGTCCTGGACATAAGCGCTCAGGATCTCGATCTTTCGCGCGTCACTGTCGACACCTTCGACGAGACGGCTGGCGCGGTCACTCACCGAGGTG
>JAOUNH010000238.1 GCA_029881055.1 Gammaproteobacteria bacterium | reverse complement strand
CGAATTACGGCCGTCATGTCGGTCGCCGTAATCGCCATTCCTTCCTTCGTAGTCGCTTTGTACCTGTTGCTGTGGCTGGCGGTGAAGTGGCGCTGGTTTCCGGCGATGGGCGCCGGCGAAGAAGGCAACATAGCTGACCAGCTTCGTCATCTTGTGCTGCCCGCGATTGCGCTGGGCCTCGGATGGGTGGGCTATATCGCACGGCTCGTGCGCGCCTCGATGCTGGAGGTGATGGAAGAAAATCACATTCGCACAGCGCGGGCTTTCGGCTTACCGGAGCGCACGGTAATCCTTCACTATGCGCTGCGGATAGCCATACTCCCGACGGTCACAATCCTGGGTCTCGGTATTGGCAGCATGTTGTCCGGCGCGCTGTTTGCGGAGATCGTGTTTTCGCGTCCCGGCATCGGTAAATTGCTGCACGAGGCAGTGGTGACCCGCAACTACCCGGTCGTTATGGGTTCGGTCCTGGTTACGACGACGTTCTTTGTGCTCTGTACACTCGTCTCGGATATTGTGAACGCAGCCCTCGACCCACGATTACGTAAGAGTGGGCGGTCGTCATGAGTAGCCGGTCCGGATTCTTCGCGGAGATTTTCGCCGGCCTCAAGAAAGATCCGCTGGGCATGACCGGGCTCGTAATCGTTGTGGTATTGCTATTGGCCAGCATATTCGCCGCACAACTGGCGCCGCACGATCCGCTGGAAGTCGACGTCTACAATCGCCTGCAGAGCCCGACGTGGCAACACTGGTTGGGCACCGATCAACTTGGTCGCGACGTACTTTCCCGGGTTCTTTTTGGAGGTCGTGTCGCCCTCAAAGTGGCGCTGGTTGCGATTTCGATCTCACTCAGTGTCGGATTGTTGCTGGGTATGCTGGCGGGCTTCGGGCCGGCGTGGCTCGATCGTTTGCTCGTGATTTGTTTTGACACGCTGCGTTCTTTCCCGACCATCATGTTTGCGCTCGCCATCGTCGCCCTGACCGGGCCGTCACTCAATACCGTTATCGGCGTGATCATCATCACGTCCATCCCGGTTTATGCGCGCATCGTCCGGACGCAGACGCAGGCCTTGCGTGATGAGGATTTCATCCTCGCTGAGCGTGCCATGGGTGCATCGACAGCACGCATACTCGGGCACCATATTTTGCCCAACATCGCGGCGCCGCTTTTGATTCTTGCTTCAATGGATGTACCGGCCGTGGTCGGAATGGAGGCCGGCTTGAGTTTCCTGGGCCTCGGCGTAAGCCCGCCAACTCCGAGCTGGGGCAGTATCCTGAACGACGGTTACTCGTATCTTCGTAACTCGCCGTGGCCCATCCTGGCCGGCGGGCTGCCGCTGATTCTCGTAACCCTTGGGTTTACGTTCTTCGGCGAATCCCTGCGCGATATCCTGGATCCCAAGTTGCGCAAGAAAGGCGGGTCCTCCTGACATGGCTACTCCCGTACTCGATATCAGGGACCTGTCGGTCGATTATCAAACCGATCGCGGCGTGCTGCATGCGCTTCGCCATATCAACCTGCAAATTGAGGCGGGCCGTATTGTCGGTATCGTCGGCGAGAGTGGTTGCGGCAAGTCGACGCTCATCTCGACCATCATCCGGCTGTTGGCGCCCAATGCGACGATCGCGGCAGGCGCAGTTCACTTCAAAGGCCGCAACTTGCTGGACCTTGATCCCGATGGCATGCGGGCCTTGCGCGGCAACGAGATTTCGATGGTATTCCAGGACCCGATGACGAGCCTGAACCCGGTGCTGAGCATTGGACGGCAAATGACCGATATTCAATACCGGGATGCAAGCTCGAAGGCCGAAAAGCGCGCGCGGGCGATTCGCCTGCTGGAGCGTGTGGGCCTTCCGGACCCCGCCGAACAACTGCGTCGCTATCCACACCATCTCTCCGGCGGCATGCGCCAGCGCGTCGCCATAGCGATGGCGCTGATGACACAACCAGCCCTGTTGATTGCCGATGAGCCGACGACCGCGCTCGATGCAACACTGGAAGTACAAATCATCGAGCGGCTGAAGCAGCTGCAGCGGGATTTCGGCTGCGCCATCCTGTTCATCTCGCACCACCTGGGAGTGATCGCCGAACTCTGCGATGAAGTCGTCGTCATGTACGCCGGTGAGCTGGTCGAAAGCGGCAGCACGCGTGATGTGTTTCTCAGCCCACGTCACCCGTACACGAGAAAACTGCTGGAGTGCGACCCGGCGCGCATCCAAAAAGCATCACGAAACCTGCCCGTGATTGCCGGCAAGCTACCCGATCTCGTGGACCTCCCGCGCGGTTGCGTGTTCAGGGAGCGTTGTGACCTGGCCGTAGACGTTTGCACGCGAGAGCAGCCACGCCTGGATAATGGTGACCATCGCGCCGCCTGTCATGTGAGCGGACGATGAGCGAGATACTCACCGTCAGAGACCTGCGCGTACGTTATCCGGTGGCCGGTAACCTGATGTCCCTGCTTGACAGGAAGCGTCAATCCTTTGTCGATGTCGTGCACGGTGTTTCCCTGAATATTCGGCGCGGTGAGACGCTGGCCGTCGTTGGTGAAAGTGGTTCCGGCAAGACAACACTGGCGATGGCCTTATGCGGCCTGGTCCCTGTTCTCGATGGCGACGTTCGGTTTTGTGGTGACGCCATGCCGAAGAGCAAAGACCGATACTTGCAACCCGATCGACGGCGCATCGCGTTGATGTTCCAGGATCCGGTCGGCTCCCTGAGCCCAAGGATGACGGTGCGGAAATTGCTGGGCGAACCATTTCGTATTCACGGCGATCGTTCTGAGGATCCCGATCGGTCGGCAATGGATCTATTGGCCATGGTCGGCTTAAGCCGCGAATTTGCCGACCGTTACCCGCATCAACTGAGTGGCGGGCAGGCCAGACGGGTGTGCCTTGCGCGCGCCCTGGCGCAGAAGCCGGATCTGCTGATCGCCGATGAGCCAACCGCAGGACTCGACGTATCCATCCAGGGCGAGGTTCTGAACCTGCTCTCGGGGCTGCAGAAAGAGCTGGGGCTCGGCATCATGATCATCACCCACAATCTCAACATCGTGCGTCATGTCGCCGAGCAGATGGCCATTATGTACCTCGGCCGTTTCGTGGAGCAGGGTTTGACTGAGCACGTGTTGCAACAGCCGCGGCATCCCTACACCGCGGCGCTGCTGGCTGCCAATCCGAGTACCGATCCGGATGCTGTACCTGAGAGGATTCAATTGACGGGCGAGGTGCCGGGCCTGTTGCAGCGACCATCCGGTTGCGAATTTCACAA
>JAOUNH010000076.1 GCA_029881055.1 Gammaproteobacteria bacterium | reverse complement strand
TCGTATGTCTTTGTTGCCCAAGTGTCTCACGAAGCAGGTACGTTCATGAACTCCTTGAATGCGATCTTTTTCACCTTGGTATTGCCGTGCTCGATGATCCAGTCAATAGCCTGCTGTTCGACAACCATTGGCTCAAGTTGTTGCAAAACCTGCGGGTTGCTCATGTACATATTGACCATGTCCTCGGCTTCTTCGTAGCCCGCGCACAGATCCTCTACTCGAGCTCGCATCAGGGCTTCATCGACCTTCAGGTTCTTGTCGACGATAACCTGGCGGAGCAGCAGACCCAACGCCACACGCTTCTCTGCAGCCTTGGCAAAATTGGCCAGCGGCGGCGCCTGCTCGTCTTTTTCGATGCCCATGCGGCGCATCGCCTCGCGTTGCAGTGTGTGCATTTCCTGGTGCTTGAGCGTGTGCGGAATTTCGAGCGGATTGGATTCGAGTAAGGCTGCCATGACCTGCTCACGCAGTGATGCTTTCACCTTGTGATCCGCCTCGCGTTCCATGTTTTCGCGAACATCGATCTTGAAACGCTCAAGGCCACCCTCGGTTACACCGAACGATTCTGCAAACTCGTCATTCAGTTCAGGCAGCGCTTCTGCCTCGACGCGGTGCACGGTGACTTTAAAGTCCGCCTTTTTGCCCGCAAGTTCTTCCGCGTGGTATTCCTTCGGGAATTTGACCTTGAATGTCGTTTCGTCTGACGCTTTGACACCGATCAGGCCTTTCTCGAAATCCGGCAACATCTGGCCCGCACCCAGCGCGACTGAATAGTTCTTGGCTTCACCACCAGCAAAAACTTCGCCTTTAACGCTGCCAACGAAATCGATCGTGACGCGGTCGCCTTCGGCGCTCTTGCGATCGACCGCTTTCCAGCTGGCTTTCTGTTTGCGCAGCTTGGTCAGCATATCGGCCATGTCATCGTCGCCGATGGTGACTTCCGGTTTTTCGATCTTGATCTTCTCCAGATCCTTGAGCACGACTTCCGGCATGATTTCGAACGTCGCGACATACGCGAAGGTCTTGCCGTTCTCGTTTTCGGTTTCGATTTTCGGTCCGCCAGCCGGATTCAGTTTCTCGCGAACCACGGCCTCCGAATAGCTCTTCTGCAAAACCTCGTTCAGCACTTCTTCCCGGACCTGTCGGCCGAAACGCTGCTTCACGACTTTCGCTGGCACTTTTCCCGGCCGAAAACCCTTGATCTTGGCCGTGCGGCCAACGGATTTCAGGCGAGTGTCCACTTGTTGCTCAATTGGCGCGATAGGCAGCTCAACGCGCATGCGGCGTTCCAGAGTACCTGTCGATTCGACAGTGACTTCCATACTATTCATTCTCTATCAATTAGTGACTTGGTTGATTTGGACTTGGTGCGAAAGGAGAGACTCGAACTCTCACGGGTTACCCCACTGGTACCTAAAACCAGCGCGTCTACCAATTCCGCCACATTCGCACGAGACGTGCGATGTTTGTCACCCGCACAACCTGCCCAGCCGGGCATTATACAGGGACAAAGTTCGCGATTGGAAGCTGGAGCGATATAAGGTGACAGTGACCTTATATCCCGGGCTAAGCCAATGGAAGAACGACGATTCTTCTGGAATTAAGGTCACTGTCACCTTATATCAGGCCAGGAAGCGGAAGCGGTCCGCCAGCTTTGCGTCAAGGCTGTGCTTGCGGCCTGCATGGACGGCGGCCAATACGACAAAAATGACAAACCAGATGGAATCGTGATTCTGGGCGTCCAGGAAGCCCTGACCTTTCGTAAACCAGAAAGTCGCGACCATCAGGGCTCCGGCGACCGATGCATACCGGGTTGCCAGGCCCAGAATTAGCGAAACCCCAATAAGAAACTCACCCCAGGAAACCAAAAAAGCGAAGACACCGCTATTGGGCAGTACTACCGATTCCAGAAACGGCCGCATAAAGCCAAAGCACTTGTCGAGGTTGCCCGTGACAAATCCGGTCATGCCCTGGACGAAATCGGGGTTCGTGATCTTGCCAAAACCGTAATAAATGAAGAACACGCCCGCGTAAACACGCAGCAAGGTTATCGGCCAGAGTTGTATGTGTTTTTTCGGAGTGAAGTCGTTAAGACTGGACATCATCGTTCCTCGGTCGGCTACTCGATATCCGAATCATACAGCGATTGTCCGAATTTCCCCATTGGCTAATACCCTGCCGATGCTTACTATGCGTACATGGCCAATGACAAGAAAACCCATCCCGACCACCATGGCATGAACGTCTCCAGCCTGCGCCGTTCGGCGACCGGCTTTGTACTGGATCGGGAGGACCTCAGCGACGATCCGATCGCGCAGTTCGAGGACTGGTTTCGTTACGCATGCGAGTCCGTACCGATGGACCCGAACGCCGTTAGCCTTTCGACTGTAGACGCTCAGAATCGACCTTTCAGTCGCACGGTGCTATTAAAGTATTTTGACGAAAAAGGCTTTGTCTTTTTCACGAACTACGACAGCAAAAAAGCCGTGCATATTGAAGCCAATCCCAACGTTGCGTTGCTGTTCTTTTGGTCTGACGCGGCACGACAGGTGAAGATCCGTGGTAAGGCTGTACGAATTCCGACCAGCGAAACACTCAAGTACTTTGTGTCACGACCGCGTGGCAGCCAGATCGGGGCCTGGGTATCCGCGCAAAGCAGCGTGATCTCTTCGCGCGCGTTGCTGGAAAACAAATTCCAGGAAATGAAAGAGAAATTCAGCAACAAGAAAATTCCGCTGCCCTCGTTCTGGGGTGGCTATCGTGTCGTACCTGAAGAAGTCGAATTCTGGCAGGGTCGCCGCAATCGTCTGCACGACCGCTTTCAATACACGAAGCAGGATGACGGAAGCTGGCTGATAGAAAGGCTCGCACCCTGATATCAGAATTATCTTAACGCCGCCGCCGGCCTTCCCGGCCGCGTCGACCTGCAATCGCCACTGGCGCCGGTTTCTCGGCCGGCGGTGGCAGAATCGGCAACTCCGTCTGCGACACAAACCCCGCTTTGACCAGATCGCGCATTGCCTCATCAATTGCGGGGTCGGTCTCGAAAGGCTCGTACTTCGCAAGACGTGTCTCGACTTCGGCACAGGCTCGTTCGTTAAGCTGCATTGAACCGCCCTCCTGCCATGTCTCGCGATTGAGGCGATCGATGACCGGTTGTGTCAGGTACAACTCATTGGGCCAGTGCTTGATTGTATGCGGCGATGTAATTAAATGATCTTCGCGCATCAGCTCGTCAACGAGGTCCTGCGTGGGCAAGTCATCCAGAGGCTGGATCTCTTTCACGAAGTGCAACGCCTGACCGCAGACTTCGTTGTCGAATACCAGCTTCGGCAAACTGAAGGTCAAAACGAAATCGAGCATGCCCGGCCCCGACACAGAATTTACGCCTGCAATCGCCGCAAGCAACGCGCTGCTGAAGGTTTCGCCGCCAGCCTGCGCGTCGAGCAACTTGCCGTCGCTCAAGGCCATGTAAGCCTGCGTCGGCAGGTTCAAAGACTTCGCAATTTGCACGTAGGCGACATTTAGATGCTGCGCCTCGATCGCCGCCATCGGCGAACTCGCCGCCTTCATGTGGAAGGTGGCCGGTGCGCCACCGAACAACACCGGCGTTCCGGGGCGCGCGATTTGCGCCATCGTCAGCCCCGTCAATACGTCCACGCAATGAAAAACCAGTGCGCCGACGAGGGTGACGGGAGCGATGAGCCCCATCAGCGTGACCGGCACGATCTCCACAGGAATGCCGGCCTCCGCACAATCGAGCAGGTTCTGGCAGGAGTCTTCGCCGTAACGGAAATTGCCGGTTGCGGTGATCGTGAAAATCGACATCGGCCTTTTGACCAGGTCGGTATGATCCTCGCGAAACATCTGCATCATCGAGACCATACGCGGCACTCCATGCTCGCTGAATGCGCCCGACACCACGGGCTTCTTTGACGTGGTCAAGGTCATGTACAGGCGCCACGCATCCGAAACCTGCGACTCGATGTCCTTGTTGGTAGAAAATGCGGTCGCAAGATACGCGATGTTCTCAAGCCCATCGCAGAGACGGGCGTACTCGATAAAGTCAGTCGAATTGCTGAGACGCGTGACACCCGTACGATGGTCGAGAATTTTCAGTCCGCTGGAACCCGGTACATAGTGAACGTTATTGCCACCGATCTCGGTGTACGGATCCCCATCGCGATTGAACAAGGTAAACGATTTCGGCGTGCTGGCGATGGCCGCATCGACGACCTCGGGCGTGAACAGAATTCGCTTGCCGCTGGCATCGAGCTTCAGTCCACTATCCAGCAGTCGCTCGCGCATGCCCTGGCCGCGAATTTCCATGCCCGTCTCTGACATGATGCGTTTCGCTTCCGCCAGGATTTTCTGGATAAGTTCGTCTGACAGGACACTGAGTTTTGGTCGCATGATGTTCGTCTCTCTAGTTTTTGCCTAGTTCAAGTTTTCGCCTGGTGACATAGTCGACCAAGGCCTCGTCAATCGCCGGATCGAGATCAGGCTGCCGGTATTCCTGCAGGAGTTGCTTCCAGATAGTGTTAGCGCGCCTGGCAGAGTCAATGCTGCCGGCCTCCTGCCAGGACTCAAAATTCTGGCGGTTCGAAACTATCGGCGCGTAAAATGCTGACTCATAGCGCGCGAGTGTGTGAGCTGTCCCGAAGTGATGACCACCTGGCGCAACCTTGGCGATTGCATCGAGCGCAAGTTCATCGTCATTCATCACGATCGGCCGTAAATACTCGGCCATCATTTGCAGCATTTCGGCATCGATGATCAGTTTTTCGAACGACGCTGTGAGGCCTCCTTCGAGCCAGCCCGCTGCGTGATTGACGAGATGAGCACCGCCCATCACTGCGCCCCAAAGTGACATTTCACTTTCGTAAGCCGATTGTGCATCAACGCAATTGGAGACAGTCGTGTTGCTCGACCGATACGGCAGGCCGAGTCGCCGCGCAATCTGGCCGCTGGCCTGCGCGGCCTTGGTGTACTCGGGTGTGCCGAGTGCCGGTGAGCCGCTGCGCATATCCACGTTGGACGCGAAACAACCGTACATGACGGGTGCACCCGCTCGCACCATTTGCGCGTAGGTGACGACGGCAAGAACTTCGGCCGTCTGCTGCACCAGCGTACCCGCGATCGTTGCCGGGCTCATCGAGCCCGCCAGCGTGAATGGGGTGATACAGCACGCCTGTCCCGCTCCCGCAAGTTCCTGAACCGCCTCGGTCATCGGGATGTCGAGCTGCATCGGCGAGTTGGTATTGATAATCGCGAGCAGCGCCGGATCGTGCATCAGCTCTGTCCTGTCGGTGCCAAGCGCGATGCACGCCATCTCGATCGAATCGATCGTGCGCTGTCGTCCGAGCGCATACGACTGGCAATTTTTGTCGGTCAGCCTGTGCTGCGCAAGATACAGGTCGAGGTGCCGGGTCTCGGCCGGCAGGTCCATGGCTTCAAATGGGCCGCCGCCTTCCTGATGCACAATATTCAGGCTTTGGATCAATCGCAGGTAATCGCAAACTTCCGCATAAGTACCTGGCCGTCGTCCCTTGTCCAGATCACTGCAAAAAGCCGGCCCGCCGACAGATACGAAAATGACATGATTGCCGCCGACAAACAGGTTGCGCTGCGGGTTTCTTGCGCGCAGACCGAATGCAGACGGCGCGAGCGCGATCTTCTCCAGGACCAGGTTACGGTCGAAGCGAACCATCATGCTGCTTTCATCGACATCCGCACCGTCGCGAGCCAGCTGTGCGCGACTGTCCGGCTCGAGAAATCGCATACCCTGGTTTTCGAGGACACTCAACGCGCCGTCAATGATACGTTCGACCTGGTCGTCAGCAAGCACCTCGGTCAGACGGTATGGATTGATGACGTCACGCCACGGCAATTGCTGGATCGTGTTCGCTACTCGTTTTTCCCGATGGCTACGTCGCGTCATGTCGTATCGTCACTGGAGGCCTGCTAAAAATTGTCGGCGCCATTGTTCCGCCTTTTCGACCTGGTTAAAGCAATAAATATGGTGTCCGCGAATATTGAGATCGGGATCGGCAATATAAGGTGCCAGCTCGAAAAGCAAATCATCCGGTTGATAGACTTTCGTTCGCAGCAATCGCGCCGCAATCTTGCCATGATTTTTCAGGTAGCGTAGCGAATTGCCTACCCCGATTCTGAGCGAGGTCGTGAGCAGTGTACTCCGGTTGGACACGCTCGGCAGACCTAACCACACCGGTAGCATGACGCCCGCATCGCGTACCTCTCGAATCCAGCGGCCGATTATCGTGGCATCGAAACACATCTGCGTTACGACATAGTTCGAGTATGCCTGTTTTCTTAACAGCTCCTCGATCATGACGTCCGTACTAACGACGGGATGCCCTTCCGGATGCCCGGCAACGCCGATGTCTTCGAAGCGATGATCGAATTCGGCAATGTCGCGCAGCAAGTCCAGCGCTTTCGTGTACTTGCCTGCAGGTGTTGTTGCATCGCCGCCGGGCACGAACAGGCTGACGATCGGCATGTCATCGAGGCGCGCCATGATTTCGCGAAGATGCGCCTCGTCCCGGACCATCCTGGCGGCTAGGTGCGGTACCACCCGGAATCCACGTGCCGCGATACGCTCCGACATAGCCAGCGTCTCTTCTACGCCCTTGCTCGGGGAGCAGGTGACGGCAACGTAAGAGCCGGGCTCGAGCACATCGAGTCGGGATTCAATCGTGTCTGTCGGAAATATCTCCATGTACGCATCGTGTATCGATCGCGCCAGTGCCTGCTGCTCGGCTTCGGACACCTTTCTTTTCATTTTGCCTTGCGAGCTCCACGCCGACCGCGGCGCTGCTTTGGACCATTCGATTCTGAAACCCCGCCCGGAATCGACATGGATGCAACGAAATGCTCCTGGAACCGCGCTTCGATTGCCGTTTCAATTTTCTCGACCTTGCGCACTTGGGTTTCGACGAGGGCCCGCGACTGCTTATCGAGCAGTGCAATTCGCGCTCCCGTCCCAGCGGCATTGCCGGCAGAGGACACTTGCTCGATATCGCATTCCGGGATGAGGCCGAGCACCATGGCGTATTTCACATCGATATGCGCGCCAAACGCACCCGCCAGGCGGATCCGGTCCACCGCCGTTACGCCATAGCGCTCCATGAGCAGCATGGCACCCGCGTGCAGGGCCGCTTTCGCCAATTGAATGGCACGCACATCATTCTGCGTTACACGTATTTCCTGCTGACCGGAGTGCAAGACATACGCATATGTCCGGCCGTCCGCGACGACACGCGGCGTCGCGATGCTGTCGTGGATTTTTATTTTGCCGTCGTGGCTGAGTACACCGGACAGCACCATCTCAGCGACAACTTCGATGATGCCGGAACCGCAGATTCCCGTGATCCCGGTTTTCCGTGTCGCCAATTCGAATTCCGCATCGTCTGACCACAGGTCACTGCCGATTACTTTGAACTTCGGCTCCAGGGTCTCCCGGTCGATACGGACGCGCTCGATGGCACCCGGCGCCGCGCGCTGACCGGAGCTGATCTGCGCTCCTTCAAATGCAGGCCCCGTAGGACTCGACGCTGCCAGTATTCTTGTCTTGTTGCCCAGCAGTATCTCGGCATTCGTTCCGACGTCGACGATCAGTGACACCTCATCTCGCTCGAAAGGCGCTTCTGCCAACAACACGCCTGCCGCATCGGCACCGACATGGCCCGCGATACACGGCAGCGCGTAAACGTGTCCGCCGGGATTGATGTTGATGTCAATCAGGGATGCCAGTACGTCGACACTGCTGTCGGTTGCGAGCGCAAACGGCGCGGTACCAAGCGCGACAGGATTCAGGCCGAGCACGAGGTGTTGCATGATCGGGTTGCCGACGATCGTCATCTCAACGATATCTGTCGTTGCGACGGACGCCGTGGCCGCAACATCAGCGACGAGCTCATTGATTGCTTTGCGGACGGAGGAAATCAGGTCGGTCTCGCCGCCCGCGTTCATCATGATGTAGGACACACGGCTCATCAGGTCTTCGCCGTAACGTATCTGCGGGTTCATTAAACCGGCGCTCGACAACACTTCGCCACTGGTCAGATCGCAAAGATGGGCCGCAATGGTTGTTGAACCGACGTCCACTGCCATGCCGAGCAGGCGGGGCCTGAATCCCGGCCAGACAGCCACGATGCGTTCGTCGTTCCTGATTGCGACAGTCACTTGCCGCTTACCGGCCAATAACGCCGCCTGCAGTGCCTGCGACGCACTCAACTCGCAGGACAGATTCGACATTTGCCACTGCTCTTCCAGGGCCTGTCGCAATCGCTCCTGGTCGCCCATCGCCGCGTGCATGTCGGGCTCCGCGACATCGACGAAGTACGCGTGCACAACCGGATCGATGGTGATGTCATGCGCTTCGTGTGGCTTGCGCACGACCTGGTGATGCACCTGTGAGCTCGCTGGCACGTCGATTACGACGTCGCCCTGCAGCAAAGCCTGGCAACTGAGGCGCCGCCCCGCGGCGAGACCCCTGCGCGTTGTGTAGTGCAGTTCCGCCTCTCCGGCGGGCGTAACGCTGGCCTCCGTCGAGGAAATTCCGTGTTTGGCGAATTCGCCTTCGGCGACCTCAACCTGGCAACGACCGCAGATCGCCCGGCCACCGCACACCGAGTCGATATCCACACCCAGGCTCCGAGCGGCCGCAAGTATCGGCGTCCGCAGTGGATAGCGCCCGCGCTTGCCGGACGGCATGAACACGACCAGGGCATCTTGTTGGTTTTTATCGCGCATCGAAACCGGTCAGCTGCGCCCGCGACTTCGGCCACCGCGACGACCGCGGCGCTCGCGAACCTCGGCGTTCGGATCGCGATTGACCGCGATCCAGTTTGCACACTCGGCATCGTGTCCCATGACGACGTCGGCGCCGCGCACAGCCTGCATGATTTCCGCGTGCAGGGGATTCGTAATCGCGGATGTCATACCACTTGCGATCGCCATGCTGATGAAAGCGGTGTTGAGGCCATTGCGATTCGGCAAACCGAAGCTCAGGTTGGATGCACCGCAAGTCGTGTTGACCTTGAGTTCACTGCGCAAACGACGTACGAGTTCCATGACCTGTCGCCCTGCAGAATTGATTGCGCCTATCGGCATAACGAGAGGATCGACAATGACGTCGCAGGCAGGGATGCCATAGTCCTGTGCTCGCTCAACGATCTTCTTCGCCACATTGAAACGCACATTGATGTCTTCGGAGATGCCCGTGTCATCGTTCGAGATCGCGATCACCGCGCAACCGTATTTTTTTACCAGCGGCAACACGGCCTCGAGCCGCTCTTCTTCGCCTGTCACGGAGTTGAGCAGCGCCTTTCCTTCGTAAGCCGCCAGCCCGGCCTCAAGTGCGGCAAGGATCGAGGAGTCGATGCACAAGGGTACGTCCGTGAGGGATTGCACGAGCTTGATGCTCTTC
Source organism: Gammaproteobacteria bacterium (assembly GCA_029881055.1). Classification (GTDB taxonomy): domain Bacteria; phylum Pseudomonadota; class Gammaproteobacteria; order Steroidobacterales; family Woeseiaceae; genus UBA1847. The sequence continues at coordinate 2,937 of JAOUNH010000076.1, read as the reverse complement.
GCCAATATCGCAGGTTCGTCGGCAAGCGGGATGCCGGCGTTGACATCAAGAATATGTGCACCGGCCGCTACCTGTGCAAGCGCATCCGCTTCGACGCGGCTGTAGTCGCCGTTCTTCATTTCTTCGGCAAGCAGTTTTCGCCCCGTCGGATTGATGCGCTCGCCGATCACTGTGAATGGTTGATCGAATCCGATCACGACGTCCTTCGTGCGTGAACTGATTACCGTATTCGTCATGTTGTTGTTCCTTTTCCTGCACGTGTTCTTGCCATCTCTACGAGACCACCTGCCTTGACTACAGCTTCTAGAAACTCATCATTGAACTCGGCTTCCAGCGTCGCCACGCGCGCGTTCACAGCCGCTTCGAGATCACCGGTGAGCTCTTCAGAGACGCGTCTCCAGTCCTCCAGGTAGGCATCACTCGACCCGCGCCCGGCCCGCATCGCGGCCCGGTCGATCGCCTTGGCAAATCGGGGTGCCAGCTCTTTTTTGACACTGTTCGTGCGCCCTGCACGCCCGAGCACCTGCGCGGGAATGTCCCGCCAGTAGATACAAATCAGTTTCGCCATAACAATGGCTGCTCCTTCAGGTTACGGGTCACGGAATCCAGTCCCGTGTGCCTGTGAATGTACTCGAGCCCGAGGAAGTCGGCATGTGATTTCGCCGCCGCCTCAAGGTCCGGTGATTTCGATTGCGACAGGTAAACCAGGCGCCGGTAATTGCGAAAATACTCGGGCTTGAGCTCCGGGTGCTTGTCGAGTCCGAGCCCGACCTTCACCAGGCGGTCGAAATGGCGCGTCAGAAAGTCCGTCAGGTAAAAGGTGCCGGGTTCCTCTTCCGACAGTTCCGCAAAAGCCTTCGTACCGCTGAAAAACTCGTAGCAATGGGCGCCGGGCAATCGCTCCAGACCGAATTCGGCAAGCGTCCTGTCCAGCATCCCGCCGGTACCGCAGTCGGCATAGGCCACGAATATCGCATCGAATTCGGACCGGTATTTTTCGATCTCGCGTCTGACAGCCCCTGGAATCTTTTCCGGCCGGTTATGCAGCTCCGCGGGCAGGCACTGGATACGAACATGCTGCCATCCGTTCAGGCGCTTAATTTCGACCAGTTCTTTGGCGAGCGCGCCACAGGCAATGAGGAGTATGGTTTCTTGCATCGGCCTGTCGCAACGAGCGCCCCGCAGGTATCAGGACGCGCGCTGTTTGAGGACGAGCTTCTTGGCGACTTCCACTGCCGTAGCAGCATCCCGGCAATAGGCATCCGCGCCGACAGCCTGGCCAAATTCCTCGTTCAGAGGTGCGCCGCCGACCATCACGATGTAGTCGTCCCGTATACCCTGTTCGACGAGTGCGTCTACGACGACTTTCATATACGGCATCGTGGTCGTCAGCAGCGCGGACATGCCGAGTATGTTCGGGCGATGTTCTTTAAGCGCGGCGATATAGGTGTCGACATCCGTATTGATGCCGAGATCAACCACTTCGAATCCGGCGCCTTCCATCATCATGCCGACGAGGTTTTTGCCGATGTCGTGAATGTCGCCTTTGACGGTTCCGATGACGAGTTTTCCGACAGGCTCTGCGCCGGTCGACGTGAGTATCGGTTTCAGCAACGCCATGCCGGCTTTCATTGCATTAGCGGCCAGCAATACTTCGGGAACAAACAATATACCGTCTCGAAAGTCGACGCCGACAATGGTCATACCTGCAACCAGTGCCTCGTCCAGAACTTTCTTGGCTTCCCAGCCGCGGTCGAGAAGAATCTGGGTTCCTTCAGCGATCTCGTCGGCCAATCCATCGTAGAGATCGTCGAACATCTGCTCGACCAGCTCGGCATCAGAGAGCTCGGACAGGATTATTTCGTCATTGTTATCGTGTTCTTGCGACATAGTTTTAAGCTACCGGTTTAGTGAAAGGCTGAGAATATTACCAGCGGCCGTTTCCGGCTCGCATGTCCTCCGGCCGCAACCGGATGGGGAAGTTATCCCGAATCCGTTTGTCGGCATCGGGATGAATATAGGTCGGATAGTAGTCTTTGAGCATTTCGCCCACACGCTCATGCGCCTGCTCGTACAAAGTCTTGCATCCGGCGTCGACCCAGGCGCCCGGGGTCAGGCGATCGGCGACTTCCGGATACAGGAATTCGGTGTTCATGAGTTCCAGGGTCTGTGCACTGCCGAGATAATGCCCGGCTCCTTCAACCGTGCTCTTGATGACATCGTAGGACAAGGTCTCGTCGTTGACCTCGATACCTCTCAGGATGCGTTGCACGTTGCCGAGCATGTCGTTGTCGATAATCATGCCTTCGAACGACTGGCCGATCAGGCTGCCGACGATGCCCGGATACGCCGCCACGAGGTTTGCCCCGGACAGCGCAGCGGCCAGCATCGTAAGACCTTTTTCGTAACCCGCCTGCACGTCGACAGTTTTGGAGTCCGTCATGCCCGCGCCGACGCTGGTGGTGAATCCGAAGTGATTGCAGAGTTGCACGGTCGCCGCCGTGATCAAAGCCTCCTCGCCACTGCCGCCGGAAAACGCGCCAGTCCTTAAGTCGGAAATAAATGGCCACATGCCGAAGTTGATCGGTGTTCCGGGGCGCACGAGATTGACGACACACATGCATGCAAGCGTCTCGGCAAAACACTGCGCCAGGGTTCCAGCGAGCGCTGCCGGCGCGGTGGCCCCGGCCTGCGGCGCGACCGCGATATCGGCGACGAGCCCCAGTTCGGCAACTTTCACGAGGACCTCGGCGTTCTCCTGCCCGAAACGCAGTGGTGAAACGATCGGACAACCGCCGAAAGTGCAGAAAGGCCGTTTGAGAAAAGCACCCTCTTGCCCGAGGTACATGTCGAACAGGGAGATGATCGGTTCTATGTGATCGACGACGGCGATGCCGAGGGCGAAAGACTTGTTGGTCCCGGCCAGCTCCGCGTAGG
>JAOUNH010000237.1 GCA_029881055.1 Gammaproteobacteria bacterium | reverse complement strand
CGAAATTACGGACGATGGCAATCAGCTTGCCGCCGTAATGGGCCATGAAATCGCGCATGTCACGGCGAAGCATGTCAATGAAAGAGCGTCGCGTGCATCGTTGACGGGCATCGGAATCGAGGCGCTGGCGGTCATCATGGGTGGTGGCTACACGGGCGGCGCCTATACGGCGAGCCAGGCAATGCAGGCAGGTGCGGCCCTGGGACTTGAACTGCCGATGGGCCGCGGACAGGAAACAGAAGCCGACATCGTCGGTCTGGAGTACATGGCGAAAGCCGGATTCGACCCGCGTGCGGCGGTCGACCTGTGGCAAAACATGGCCAATCAGGGCGGCAAGAAAAAACCGCCGGAACACCTGTCGACGCACCCCGCCAATGAAACCCGTATCGAAAACCTGATTTCGCAATGGCAGAAAACACTGCCGATTTACAACCAGGCGGTGGCGGACGGCAAGAATCCGCAGTGCGTCAAAAACTGGTAGTGCCGACCGCGTTACCGCGATATCGTCAGTAACAACTGGCGCCCCGCCAATCGGAAAAGTTAATTGCGATATCCAACTAAAAAAATAGTTCGCACGCTCGTTCTTGCTGCAGTGCTCATGAACGCGGGTTGCGAGACGCTTGATGGTTTCATGTCGGGAATGAACAAGCGATCGGGGCCTGATGTCATAGCGATAGAAGATCGGCCGGTTCACGATCCCATCGATAGCAATTCGTTTACGCTGAGCTCGGATGAACAAACCGTGGTCGGTGAGCCGCAGATTGTCATCGTTGGACCTGAAGACACGTTTTCCGACCTGGCACGAACCTACGGCCTCGGTTATGACGATCTCGTCGAGGCGAATCCCGGTGTCGATCCCTGGTTGCCCGGCGAGGGAACACCGGTGCTGTTACCGACACAATTCGTGCTGCCGGCGGCGCCGCAGCGCGGTCTCGTTTTGAACATCGCAAGCAAGCGATTGTTCTATTACCCACCGCGCGCGGAAGGGGAATCGCAGCGGGTTCTTACCTACCCAATCGGCATTGGCCGTGTGGGCTGGGAAACGCCGCTGGGCGAAACGACCGTTGTTGCCAAGGCAGAAAATCCTTCATGGTGGGTACCGGCGTCGGTGCGCCAGGAACACGCCGAGATGGGTGATCCCCTGCCGTCGATCGTGCCTCCTGGACCCGACAACCCGCTCGGCACGCGCGTACTCAAGCTGGACCTGCCGGGCTACCTGATACACGGCACGAATGAACCTTACGGCGTCGGCATGCGTGTCAGTCATGGGTGTGTGCGCCTGTATCCGGAGAATATCGAATATCTCTACACGTTGGTTGGCGTTGGCGAAGCGGTCACGATTCTCAATGAGCCCTACCAGCTGGGCAGCAGAGACGGCGTACTCTACTTCGAGGCGCATGCGCCGCTGGAAGACGATACGCGCTCACCCGAAGAACGATTGCAGACGCTCATCGCTGCGCACGCACAATCCGGGGCAGCACCGCTTAACGATCACTTGCAAAGTCATCTTGCGACGCTGGCACAAGCGCCCCTCGGTATTCCGGTCAGTATCGTCCAGTACGACGCAAACGAGGTGATGGCGCGAGCGCAGGTTGTTCACAACGTTGTCGTGCCGGACCCTAACGAGCCGACGCTCGACGAAGTCCGGGAAATGATGCGAGAGCTCGAGGCGGAAGACGAAGTTCTTTAGCCCAGGCGATAATTAAGTATCGATATAGCTTTGCGCGTTTCAAGTGAAATAGCGCGCAAAGGAATTCGGCAGATTGGCGCGCTGCGAGCGCGCGTTCCTCGGTACCGGGATGGCACTGGAGCTGTAGGTGTTCCAGAAGAGATTCAGACCTCCCGCGCGATTAGTATCAAGATCGTGCAACAAAGCGGCCATCGTCTTACCTGTGTACGTCGTCTCCAGCGTCAGGTCCATCGTGTCTTTCGCAAACTCGACAGCGCGCAGCGTCGCGTCGTCGACATTTGCGTAGCCACCCGCAACGAAATCATCGCGCCAGACTATCCTGCAGCGCTCTGCCAGGTTCGCGGGAATAGAAGGGTCGATGCGATTCAGCAAACTTGCGGTCTTGTTCATCAGCCGCAACATTCCTTTCCAATTCGCGTAGCGGGTCTCTGTTATGCGAACCGCATGAATTTCAGTCGGCAGGCCCGCCAGAGCCAGCCCCAGTGCCAGTCCGGCAACGCTGCCCATGGTTCCGTTAGCCATGTAAATGCGATCGGGCGTATCGAGTTCGCCGGCTGCAATTTGCGCCGCGATTTCCATGCCGGCGTTTACAAATCCGACCGCACCCAGCCAGCTGCTGCCGCCGAGCGGAATCACCCAGACCTTGCGGTTTTGCAGGTAGCGGCGGTAAACATCCAGTCGATTGACTCCACCACCGACATGTACGAGCTCGGTGCCGAGCGTGAGGTGTGCATCGAGTATTCCGGGAATATTCGCGGTCGGTTTCTGGTGGGCGAGGAAACAGGTACAGCCGAAACCGAGCGACTTGGCAATTATCGCTGTAGCCAGCGCATGATTTGAGCCGACCGTGCCGAATGTTGCTACGCGCCTCGCGTTACGTTCTTTGGCACGTTGAAAAATGTACTCGAGCTTGCGGATCTTGTTGCCGCCGTATATCGGGCTCGTCTGATCGTCGTGTTTTACCAATATCGTTCGGGAACCGCCTGCAAGCTCAAGCTCATGGTGTGAAACCGGTGTGGGCAGCGACGCAAAAGAGCGTTTTCGCAGTTCTCCTGCGAGCCCTGGATAGGCGTTGCCAAGATGATCGCTCATGACTCGACAGATTAACCAAGTGCATACGTGATCGCGAGTGTTTAGAATGTGCGCACGCTAATCTGACCAAGTTCGGAGACAAGTTTGTCAGATGCAGTTGACCATGGAATAACGGTCACAGAAATCGCGGCGATGGATCAGCCCATCGACGTGTGCCCGGAAACCACGGCTGCCTTCGTCGGCCGTGCGCTTCGTGGTCCCTTGAATACGCCGGTCCTGGTACACAACTTTGGCGAATTTCGAAGACGCTTCGGTGATGTTTGGGTGCGGTCCAGCCTGGGACCCGCGGTGAAACTGTTCTTTGAGCATGGTGGCAGGCGACTGTACGTCGTTCGTGTAGCCAACCGTGCCCGCGGTGCAATGTTGTGCTTGCCGGCGAGCGGTTCTGCGCTGGTGTTACGCTCAGTGGATCCCGGTTCTACCGAGCATGTACGTGCCGCCGTTGACTACGATGGAATGGATGACGGCGAAGAAGATCTCTTCAATCTCACTCTGCAACGTGTGAATCCGTCGACCGGCAC
>JAOUNH010000236.1 GCA_029881055.1 Gammaproteobacteria bacterium | reverse complement strand
GTCTCGCGGTACGCAACCTGTGGTTTGCCTACATTCGCCTCAACGTGAAATTCACGCTTCATGCGATCAACGATGATATCGAGATGCAACTCGCCCATTCCCGAAATGATCGTCTGCCCGGACTCCTCGTCCGTGTGAACACGAAAAGATGGGTCCTCTTTCGCGAGCTTTTGCATCGCGGCACTCATCTTGTCCTGATCAGCCTTCGTCTTCGGCTCAACCGCAACGGAGATAACCGGCTCCGGAAAATCCATGCGCTCAAGCGTAATCTTGTGCGCGATATCGCAAAGCGTGTCGCCTGTCGTTACATCCTTCAGGCCCACGGCTGCCGCGATATCCCCGGCGCGAACTTCCTTGATCTCTTTGCGATCGTTCGCGTGCATCTGCAAGATTCGGCCAACGCGCTCTTTCTTGCCTTTTACCGGGTTGTAAATCGTGTCTCCGGAATTCAGCACTCCTGAATACACGCGAAAATATGTCAGATTGCCAACGAAACTGTCCGTCGCGATCTTGAACGCCAAAGCGGAAAACGGTTCCTTGTCGTCCGCGTGGCGCTCGTCCTGCGATTCATCATCCTTGATGCCCAAAATTGCCGGAACATCAACGGGCGACGGCATGAAATCGACAACCGCATCGAGCATGGCCTGTACACCCTTGTTCTTGAACGCCGAGCCACACATCACAAGGACAATGTCGCCCGCCAGTGTCCGCTTCCGAAGCCCCCTGCGAATCTCGCTATCTGACAGCGCAGTATCGCTGAGGAACTTGTCCATCAGTTCCTCGTCAGCTTCGGCAGCCGATTCAATCATCTTCGCTCGCCAGGCGTCGGCCTCAGCCTTGAGTTCGGCAGGGATTTCACGAGCTTCGTAGGTCATCCCCAGGTTGCTCTCGTCCCAGTACAGCGCTTTCATCCTTATGAGATCGATTACGCCGACAAACTTTTCTTCCGCACCGACGGGCAATTGTATCGGCACCGGGTTCGCACCGAGACGCTTTACCACCTGGCCGACCACTCGCAGGTAATCAGCGCCCGCGCGATCCATCTTGTTGACAAAGACCAGTCGGGGTACGCCGTACTTGTTCGCCTGCCGCCACACCGTCTCGGTCTGTGGCTCCACGCCACCCACCGCACACAATACTGTCACCGCGCCATCAAGCACCCTCAGGGAACGCTCGACTTCAATCGTGAAATCGACGTGCCCCGGCGTATCAATAATGTTGATTCGGTGCTCGTCGTACTGCTTGTCCATGCCGGACCAGAAGCAGGTTGTAGCGGCGGAGGTAATCGTTATGCCGCGTTCCTGTTCCTGTTCCATCCAGTCCATGATGGCTGCGCCATGATGAACTTCGCCTAACTTGTGCGAAACACCTGTATAGAACAGTACACGTTCCGTCGTCGTTGTCTTGCCCGCATCAATATGGGCCATGATGCCGATATTGCGATATCGCTCAATAGGAGTCGTGCGAGCCACGGCAACGCCTTTTACCAGCGGTAATGCGAGAATGCCTTGTTAGCTTCTGCCATACGATGCGTGTCTTCTTTCTTCTTGACTGCCGTACCGCGGTTTTCCGCCGCTTCCATCAACTCATGTGCCAGGCGGTGTGCCATCGATTTTTCACTGCGCTTGCGCGCCGCTTCGATAACCCAGCGCATCGCAAGTGTCTGACGGCGAACGGGACGTACTTCAACCGGAACCTGGTAGGTAGCACCACCGACGCGACGCGACTTTACTTCGACAGCAGGCTTGACGTTATCGAGCGCTGTTTCCAGTAACTCGAGCGCCTTCTCGCCGGTTTGCGTCTCTTTTTCGGAAATGCGATCCAATGCGCCATAAATAATGCGCTCGGCAACGGACTTCTTGCCATCATTCATGATCATGTTCATGAATTTTGCAAGCAGATGGCTGCCGTATTTGGGGTCAGGCAGGATCGTGCGTTTCGGGGCCTGTGATCTTCTGGACATATTGGTCTATCTCAACTTTATGACTTGGGGCGCTTCGTTCCGTACTTGGAACGGCCTTTGCGACGATCGGAAACGCCGGAGCAATCGAGCGTGCCGCGCACTGTGTGATAACGAACACCTGGGAGGTCTTTGACTCGACCACCGCGGATCAGCACTACGCTGTGCTCCTGAAGGTTGTGGCCTTCGCCGCCGATATAGCTCGTAACCTCGAATCCGTTCGTCAGGCGAACACGAGCCACTTTACGCATAGCCGAGTTCGGCTTCTTCGGTGTGGTCGTGTATACGCGCGTGCAAACGCCGCGTTTTTGCGGGCTGGCATTGAGTGCCGGCACCGTGCTTTTGACGGGCTTCACGGATCTTGGCTTACGTACTAACTGATTTACTGTGGCCATGGGCCTTCACTCTTTCTTTTGTCGTAAATAAACCGAAGTTCGCCTTGGCGAGCTCCGAATAAAACAGGGCCCGCCAGTTGGCGAGCCCCGGTATCAAGGGCGGGCATTTTAGTGACGCGGGCAACTGAGTGTCAAGCCAGCCTCACCTCATGCCCACCAGGGCCTATAAGTTATTGTTTTTATTAGGCAGTTGTTGCTTATTCGTCACCTTTTCCAGTGGCTTGCGCCGCGGTCGCCGCAAGCACTGCGTCCGCATCCCCGGATTCGGCATCATCGCCGTCAGAGGCCATCAGCGCCGCCGCTTCTGCTTCGGCAACCTGCTTTTCCTCCAATTGCTTCAGCTGATCCGCCAGGTCCTGCTCGCGCGTACGCCGACGATCGGCGTGGTGTGCAAAGCCGGTACCGGCCGGAATCAGGCGACCGACGATAACGTTCTCTTTCAATCCACGAAGATCGTCACGCAATCCGCGCACCGACGCTTCGGTCAGAACGCGAGTGGTTTCCTGGAAAGACGCCGCAGAGATAAAGGACTCCGTCGCCAGCGATGCCTTGGTGATGCCCAGAAGTATCGGCTCGATCGTGAGCGGCTCCTTACCCTGGGCCAGCAGTTGCTCTTCCACTTCGTAGAAGCGTGCTTTGTCGATCTGCTCGCCGCGCAGGTAATTGCTGTCGCCAGGCGTCGCAACCACGACCTTGCGCAGCATCTGGCGAATAATCACCTCGATGTGCTTGTCGTTGATCTTTACGCCCTGCAGGCGATAGACGTCCTGGATTTCCTTGACGAGATAGTTCGCCAGGTTCTCGACGCCACGTAGACGCAGGATGTCGTGCGGGTTTGGTTCACCGTCGGCGATGATTTCGCCTTTGGCAACCTGCTCGCCTTCGAACACGTTGAGGTGACGCCACTTCGGAATCAGCTCTTCGTAGCCATCGGTTTCGCCGGTGATCACCAGACGACGCTT
>JAOUNH010000235.1 GCA_029881055.1 Gammaproteobacteria bacterium | reverse complement strand
CCATTGCGGCCCAGCCAAGATGCGTTTCGAGCACCTGCCCGACGTTCATACGCGACGGTACGCCCAGGGGATTCAATACGATATCGACCGGGTTGCCGTCCTCAAGGTAGGGCATGTCCTCGACCGGAACGATGGTTGAAATAACACCCTTGTTGCCGTGACGGCCGGCCATCTTGTCGCCTGGCTGAATACGCCGCTTAACAGCAAGGTAGACCTTGACCATCTTGAGTACGCCCGGTGCCAGATCGTCACCGGCCGTTATCTTGGCCTTCTTGACGTCAAAGCGGCGATCGAACTCGTCGCGCTGCAACTTCAGGCGCTCGAAAGCCTTCTGCAGCTGTTCGTTTGCGTCGTCATTCTTGAGGCGAATTTCGAACCACTGTTCGCGCTGCAGCTCTTCGAGGTAAGCCTTGGTGATCTTGCTGCCGGATTTCAGCTTGTTCGGGCCGCCTTGCGCCATCTTGCCCGTAAGCATCGTTTCGATACGTTCGTAGATATCCTCTTCGAGAATACGCAACGTATCGTCGAGGTCCTTGCGCACCGCTTCGAGTTCCGACTTTTCAATCGATAGTGCGCGCGCATCTTTCTCGACGCCATCGCGTGTAAACACGCGAACGTCGATAACGGTGCCGTCCATGCCGGGCGGTACACGCAGACTGGTGTCTTTCACATCAGAGGCTTTTTCGCCGAAAATCGCACGCAGCAGCTTCTCTTCCGGCGTCAGCTGCGTCTCGCCTTTCGGCGTTACCTTGCCGACGAGGATGTCACCCGACTTCACTTCGGCGCCGATGAAGGCAATGCCGGATTCATCGAGTTTCGCGAGCGCCGAATCGCCAACGTTGGGTATATCCGAGGTGATGTCTTCAGAGCCCAGCTTGGTATCGCGAGCGACGCACTGCAGCTCTTCGATATGTATCGTTGTGAATCGATCTTCCTTGACGACTCGTTCTGAAATCAGAATTGAGTCCTCGAAGTTGTATCCGTTCCAGGGCATGAACGCGACTTTGAGGTTCTGGCCCAGCGCCAGCTCACCTTTATCGGTCGACGGTCCATCGGCCATCACGTCGCCGGCGGCAATGATATCGCCATTCTTGACCAGCGGACGCTGGTTGATACACGTGTTCTGGTTGGAACGGGTGTACTTCGTCAGGTTGTAAATATCGACACCCGGCTCTGCGGCAGTCGTTTCGTCATCGTTAACACGCACGACGATTCGCGAGGCGTCAACGGAATCGACGCGCCCACCACGACGGGCAATGACGGTTACGCCCGAATCCACAGCGACAGTGCGTTCAATACCGGTACCCACCAGCGGGGCTTCCGCTCGCAGCGTCGGCACAGCCTGGCGTTGCATGTTCGAGCCCATCAGGGCGCGGTTGGCGTCGTCGTGCTCGAGGAACGGGATCAGCGCGGCGGCGACCGATACGATCTGTCGCGGACTGACGTCCATGTAGCTGATGTCCGCGGGCGCGGCCAATGTGAACTCGTTCTTGTGGCGCACCGCGACGATGCTGTCGACGAACTTGCCGTTCTTGTCGAGCTCGGCATTCGCCTGTGCAACGATGAACTGACTTTCTTCGATCGCCGAAAGGTAATCGATATCCAGTGTTGCCTTGCCATCCTTCACACGGCGATACGGAGTCTCAAGGAAACCGTATTCGTTCGTGCGGGCATAAACGGCCAGCGAGTTGATCAGACCAATGTTTGGTCCTTCCGGCGTTTCAATAGGACAAACCCGGCCATAATGAGTGGGATGCACGTCGCGTACTTCGAAGCCGGCACGCTCACGCGTCAAGCCACCGGGCCCAAGAGCGGACACGCGACGCTTGTGTGTAACTTCCGACAGCGGATTGTTCTGGTCCATGAACTGCGACAGCTGTGACGAACCGAAGAACTCTTTGACTGCCGCTGCGACCGGCTTGGCATTGATCATATCCTGCGGCATCAGGCTATCGGCCTCTGCCTGCGTCAGGCGTTCCTTGACGGCGCGTTCTACGCGAACCAGGCCAACACGGAATGCGTTCTCAGCCATTTCGCCAACACTGCGGACACGACGGTTGCCGAGGTGATCGATATCATCAACCGTGCCGAAGCCGTTGCGGATGTTGATCAGAGTAGACAAGACGTCCAGGATATCTTCCTGGTCCAGCACGCCTGCACCGTCCGATTTGTCGCGACCCACGCGACGGTTGAACTTCATGCGTCCAACGGCCGAAAGATCGTAGCGATCCGGATTGAAAAACAGGTTCTGGAACAGGTTCTCGGCAGCTTCCTTGGTTGGCGGCTCGCCCGGACGCATCATGCGATAGATCTCAACCAACGCCTCAAGGCGCGTGGTCGAAGGATCGATATTCAGCGTATTGGAGATGAACGGACCGCGATCGAGATCGTTTACATACAGCGTGCTGATCTTCTTGACGCCGGCCTTGATGAAGGTCTCTACCAGTTCTACCGTCAGCTCCGCATTGGCGGCCGCCAGCAATTCGCCGGTCTCTTTGTCGACGATATCGGTTGCGAGGATTTTGCCCTCGAGGTACTCGATCGGCACGGCCAGCTTGTCGACAGACGACTGCACCATTTCACGTACGTGTTTCGCAGTAATGCGCTTGCCATCTTCGACGATGAGCTTGCGACCCAGCTTGATGTCGAAAGAAGCGGTCTCACCACGCAGGCGCTCGGGAATGAGGCCCATCTTGATTTCGTCTTCGGCAAGGAAGAATTCGGTGTTGTCAAAAAACAGGTCGAGCATTTCCTCGTTGGTCATTCCCAACGCGCGCAGAATAATCGTGACCGGCAATTTGCGGCGACGATCGATTCGTGCGAAGACGGAATCTTTCGGATCAAATTCGAAGTCAAGCCAGGAGCCACGGTAAGGAATAACGCGCGCGGAAAACAGCAGTTTTCCGGAACTGTGGGTCTTGCCTTTGTCGTGGTCGAAGAATACGCCCGGCGAACGGTGCAACTGGGACACGATCACTCGTTCAGTACCGTTAATGACGAAGGTACCGTGGTCGGTCATCAAGGGCATTTCGCCGAGATAAACTTCCTGTTCACGAATATCTTTAACCGGCTTCGGTGTGCCACTGGCGTCCTTGTCATAAATGACCAGGCGCACGAGCACGCGAATGGGAGCGGCGTAAGTCAGGCCGCGCATCTGACATTCCTTGACGTCAAACACAGGTTCGCCCAAGCGGTAGCTAACGTACTCGAGCGCAGCATTTCCGGAGTAACTGACGATCGGGAACACCGATCGAAATGCGGCGTGCAGACCGACATCTTCACGGTCCTCGATCGATTTCGATGTCTGCAGGAACTTGTTGTACGAA
>JAOUNH010000234.1 GCA_029881055.1 Gammaproteobacteria bacterium | reverse complement strand
CCGCATCAGTGTCGTGCTCGACGATGATACCGCGCGAATGGAAGTGAGCCTTTTCAGCGAGGCATTCCAGGAGTTTCGGCACTTGCTCGTGAAGGACGAAATCGTGGTCGTAACTGGCGGTCTGCGTTACGACGATTTCATGGGCAGCTGGACCGTTAACGTCAAGAACGTCCTGCACATCGATCGCGTCATTGAATCGCGCGCCAAAAGCATGGTTCTGAGCCTTGCGCCGAATGGCCAGGGAGAGGGGCTGTTGGTCAAATTGCACGATTTGCTGTTGCCGTTTCGCGAGGGTAATTGTGACGTATCGGTGCGCTATATAGGCGATAAAGCCGCCGCCCGGCTTTCGCTGGGCCCCGAATGGGCCGTTCGACCCAGTCGCGAACTTCGCGATAAGTTGACGGAATTGCTGGGGAATAATAATGTCCGTTTGCTCTACGCCCCTGGGCGCGAAATCATGTAGGGTTAGGAACCTTTGGTCCGATAAAAACAAGATATGGATTCGAAATTTCTGGATTTTGAGCAACCGATCGCCGAACTTGAAGCGAAGATCGATGAGTTGCGCTATGTCGGTGACGATTCCGAGATCAACATCAATGAGGAAGTCGCGCGCCTCAAAGAAAAAAGTGCCTCGCTGACGAAGAGCATATTCTCGAAACTCACGCCCTGGCAGGTAGCGCGCGTGGCGCGCCACGAATCGAGACCCTACACGCAGGACTACCTGGCCATGATCGTGCCGGATTTCCAGGAGCTGCATGGCGACAGGATGTACGCCGATGATCCGGCGATTGTCGGTGGCGTCGGTCACCTCGATGGCAGAGCGGTCATGTTCATCGGCCACCAGAAGGGACGCGATACCAAAGAGCGCGTGCGCCGAAACTATGGCATGCCGAGCCCCGAAGGCTACCGGAAAGCACAGCGGCTGATGCGTCTGGCCGAAAAATTCTCGCTGCCGGTTGTCACGTTCATCGACACGCCCGGAGCATACCCGGGCGTCGGCGCCGAAGAACGCGGGCAAAGCGAAGCGATCGCCAGCAGTCTGTACCTGATGGCCGGACTCAGGACTCCGATCGTTTGTGTCGTGATCGGCGAGGGCGGTTCGGGCGGCGCGCTGGCCATTGGCGTCGGAGACAGGTTGCTGATGCTGCAATACAGCGTTTACTCGGTGATTTCGCCGGAAGGCTGCGCGTCGATCCTCTGGAAGAGTGCCGATCGAGCAGAAGAGGCGGCACAGGCTATGCGAATTACGGCTGATAGCCTGGATGATTTCGGCCTGGTAGACGACGTGCTCACCGAACCCTTGGGGGGCGCCCATCGTAATCCCAAGGGAATGGCCGAAGTCATTCGCAATGCCCTGCTGAGCAACCTGGATGAACTCACCAAGCTATCGATCGAGCAATTGCTCGAAAAGCGTCAACAACGAATTTCGAGCTTCGGTAAGTTCAGTGAAGCGTGACTTTTAACCCGGCGAGACTCGCGGAGCAACTCGGGGCACTTGAGAAAACGGCTGGTCGGCCGCGTCGCTATGTCATCGCCTTCAGCGGCGGACTGGATTCAACCGTGTTGCTGCATGCGCTGGCGGCCCTGCGCGAGAGCGAGCAGCGGTACGCTGCAGTTCCAGTCATTGCAATTCACGTCGACCACGGTCTGCAGGCAGACTCTCTAACGTGGCGAGATCACTGCGAGCAAGTTGCTGCCGGCTTTGCCGTCGAGTTTCGATCACTTTCGGTCTCCGTCGACCTGAACGTGGGCAGCGGTCCTGAAGCGTCGGCGAGGGACGCGAGATACGCGGCCCTCTATGGAACGCTCGAGGACGGAGATTGGTTGCTCAGCGCCCATCACCGTGACGACCAGGCGGAAACACTCCTGCTGAACCTGATTCGCGGCAGCGGGCCGGCCGGAGTGGCAGGTATAGGTGATGTGCGTCGCTTCGGCCCCGGTTGGCTGCTGCGCCCCATGTTAAATGTCGACCGCGAGACGCTCGAGCGGTACGCATCGTTGCACGAACTGCGATGGGTTGAAGATCCATCCAATGCGGATCGAAAATTCGACCGTAACTTCCTGCGCCACGAAATTCTGCCTAAGCTCGCGTCGCGCTGGCCCGATATCGCGGCCCGACTAAAACGCAGTGCCGGTCACGCCGGTGAGGCGTCGCAATTGTTGATTGAGCTTGCCGAGCTGGATCTCGCTGCGCTCGGATCCCGTCCGGAACGACTGCCGCTCGATCATCTGGCCCGCCTTTCCAGGGCACGGCAGCGCAATCTGATTCGCTACGCCTTGCGCGACCTTGGCTTGTCCACGCCGACGGCGGCACAGCTCGAACGCGTGCTTGATGAAGTGATCCCCGCCCGCGTCGACGCGCAGCCACTGGTGAGCTGGCCCGGTGCATCGGTACGCCGCTACCGCAATGGCTTGTACCTCCTGCCATTGAACCTGGCTGAGGCCATTGAACCCGCGGTTGTGGACGGACATGTGCACGAGCTCGGGGCGGGACTTGGCCGCCTGCGACTGGAGCCGGGTGCTGAGTCAGGCCTTGCCGAGGCGCTTGTCGATGCCGGACTCTCCGTCCGTCCGCGCGTAGGTGGTGAGGAAATTCAGCTTCCAGGTCAAACACATACGCGAAAACTCAAGAAATTACTTCAAGAAGAAGGTGTCGTGCCCTGGATGCGCGACCGCCTGCCGCTCTTGTACGCGGGTGATCGCCTGGTGGCTGTCGGCGACCTCTGGCTGTCCGGCGATGCGATCACTCGACCCGGCGTCGCAGTGCGCTGGACGGGCCGGCCCGCATTGCATTAGCAGGGGCTGCCTGATAAGGTCTAACACCGTCTCTAGTCCAACGACGGCGCGGAATTCGAAGGGTTGGAAGAAAGCATCCGGTTGACCTCGAGGTTGGCCAAACGCTTTTGATCCAGCCCTTTCTTGTTTCTCGCTTCCGGCAAATTCTTGACGATTTGTAACGCGCCACTAACCACGGATTCATACATGACATCGTACGTATTTATCACTGGCGGCGTGGTTTCATCCTTAGGGAAAGGAATCACATCGGCTTGCCTCGGCGCTATCCTGGAAGCGCGGGGACTAACCATCAGCATGATCAAACTGGATCCTTACATCAATGTGGATCCGGGCACGATGAGTCCGTTTCAGCACGGGGAAGTTTTCGTAACGCACGATGGCACGGAAACCGACCTCGACCTCGGCCACTACGAGCGATTCGTACGTACTGCCAAGAGCGGGCGGCACAGCAACTACACCACGGGGCGGATTTACGAGAGCGTCATTGGCAAGGAGCGGCGGGGCGACTACCTCGGTGCGACCGTGCAGGTCATT
>JAOUNH010000233.1 GCA_029881055.1 Gammaproteobacteria bacterium | reverse complement strand
CTGCCGGGAACAGCGGCGGCCTTCGACCTCGAAGAGTCGTTGAAACAGCAGCATGTCCAGTATGCCGGCGGTGACGTCCTGTATGCCACACAGGGGGGCATGTCGTTGCAGCAGGCGATTAAATCGATACCCCTGAACCCCGGCGACAAGGTCATCAGCGCAGAGACCCGGATCGAGGGCGGTCACGAAGTGCACTACATCAAGGTTCTCACCAAGGATGGCAAGGTCAAGACTCACAAAGTCAGTGGCCGTTGATTTGAATCCGGATCCAGGACGGGAACATGCGATTACTGGTAATTGAAGACGATGCAACCTTGCGCGAGTCCCTGGTAAAGGGTCTCGGCAAGGCGGGATTCGCGGTCGAGCAGGCGGCGGACGGCAGAGAGGGTCTTTATTGCGCGCAGGAATATCCTGTGGACCTCGCAATCATCGACCTTGGCCTGCCGGAAGTGTCAGGCCTCGACATTATTCGCACGGTCAGGGCCGAAGGCAAAACCTACCCGATACTCATACTCACGGCGCGTGATCGCTGGGAGGACAAGGTCGATGGATTGAGTGCCGGGGCGGACGACTACGTCGTAAAACCCTTTCATTTCGAAGAAGTCAGTGCTCGTGTGAATGCCTTGCTTCGTCGCAGTGGCGGCTGGGCCACGTCGCAACTCGATGCGGGGCCGGTTTCGCTGAATATGTCGCGGCAGGAACTCAAAGTCGGTGACGATGCCATAGAGCTCACAAGTTTCGAGTACAAGATCATCGAGTACCTGATGCTTCGCGCGGGGCAGGTCATTTCGAAGTCTGAATTGACAGATCGCCTTTACGATCAGGACTTCGAAAGAGATAGCAATGTCATCGAAGTCTTCATCGGGCGCCTGCGCAAGAAAATGGACCCTGATAATTCCATCAAGCCTATCGAAACGCTACGCGGCCGCGGCTATCGCTTCGCGCTGGAGCGTAATCAATCGGACTGACCTGAATGCACTCCCTGAGCAGCCGGCTACTGATATCCGTCAGCGTGCTGCTGCTGTTTTTCTTTGGTGCGACTATCGCTGTTCTTGATTCGGCATTCACCGGAGCCGGCGAACAGGCACGCCGCGATATTCTTGGCGGCCAGTTGGTCGCGTTACTCGCCGCGGCCGAACCCAATGACAATTCCGAACTCGCCTTGCCAAGTCGCTTGCGCGAGCCACGCTTCGGTCAGATAGGGTCCGGGCTCTATGGGGAATTGCGCAAGGACGACGGCACGGTTATCTGGCAGTCCAAATCGGCCCTGGGCATGGATATACCGGCAGGCGAAATACCCGCTATGGGCAACCATTTGTTCGCCCGGGAAACGATGCTCGACGGGACGCCGCTTTTGACCTTGAGTCTCGCCGTTGAATGGGAATTCGACGATAACAGCTCGAAATCCTATGTGTTCAAGGTGGCTGAAAGCATGAGTTCCTTCAATGCCCAGGTGGCCGAATTTCGACGGCAGCTATTCAGCTGGTTTGCCGGCGTGGCACTGACGATGTTGCTGGCATTCTCGTTATTGCTGCGCGGCCTGATGAAACCCCTGCGCAAGATCGAAACCGAAATCGGGGAGATCGAGAGCGGCAGCCGGACGTCGCTCTCGGATCGATTTCCGACCGAATTGACCGGCGTTGCCCGCAATATGAACGTGCTGATCGACAGCGAACGCGCGCGATCCGATCGCTACCGGGTGACGCTTGATAACCTGGCGCACAGCCTAAAGACACCATTGGCCGCCATGCGCGCATTGCTGGGTGACAGGCCGTCCGATGAATTTGGCAACCGATTTAACGAGCAGATCGATCGCATGGATGAAATCGTCCGTTACCAGTTACGCAAACCGGCCGCTTCGGTTGTCGACAAACTGGTGCTGCAATCCGTGGACGTTGAGAAAGAGGTCGCGCGACTGATCGATGGCCTGGGCAAAGTTTATCGTGACAAGGGCATCGTGTTCGACGCCAGCGTCAAAGCAGGACTGCAATTTCGCGGTGACAGCGGAGACTTCCTGGAATTGGCGGGAAACCTGCTCGACAATGCATGCAAATGGTGTGCGCACAGGGTGCGTATCAAGGTAGCGCCATCAGCTTCCGCAACTGCAGTTGCAGGCGGAATGGTGCTGTCTGTATCGGATGACGGACCGGGAATTCCGGAGGACGCGGCCGGTGTAATGATGCAACGCGGTATGCGTCTTGATGAGTCCACGCCGGGTCACGGCATTGGACTCGCCGTTGTGAAGGATATTGCGCGCTCTTACGGCGGGCACTTGTCCATTCAGAAATCGAAAATGGGTGGTGCGAAGATCATTGTGTCTATACCACCGCTGACGTCCGCCCAGGCAAAATAGGTCAATATGAAAATACGCTTCATCACCACCGGTGGCACGATCGACAAGATCTATTTCGACGCGCTCAGCCAGTTCGAAGTAGGGGATTCGGTGATCCAACACATCCTGACAGACGGCCTGGTGGATTTTGAATACGACGTCGTTTCCCTGTTTCAAAAAGACAGCCTGGAAATCGACGACAAGGACCGCAAAACGTTGCGCGATTACATTGAGAAAGACGACGCGACGCACTACGTCATCACACACGGCACCGACACAATGCCCGTCACAGCCGCGGCGCTCAACGGACTCGAAGGCAGGACCATCGTGCTGACCGGCGCACTGACGCCAGCAAGGTTCAGGACGACCGACGCCGTCTTCAATGTCGGTATGGCAGTTGCGACCGTGCAGGTCGCGAAGCCCGGCGTTTACATCGCGATGAGCGGGCAGGTCTTCGAAGCGGGATCCGTCGTCAAGAACCGCGCCGAAAACCGCTTCGAGCGCAGCTAACACACCAATCCATATAAGGTGACAGTGACCTTAATTCGGCATATAGGGTCACTGTCACCTTAATTCGGCTTAGAGGTCGAAATTGATGCCTTGCGCGAGAGGCAGGTCCTTGCCCCAGTTGATCGTGTTGGTCTGACGGCGCATATAGGCTTTCCACGCATCGCTGCCAGCTTCCCGGCCGCCCCCGGTTTCTTTCTCACCGCCGAATGCGCCACCGATCTCAGCGCCGGAGGTGCCGATATTGACGTTGGCGATGCCACAATCCGAGCCACCCGCAGACAGGAAATATTCTGCGTTTTGCAGGTTGTCGGTGAATATGGCGGACGAAAGACCCTGTACAACGCCGTTCTGCATGGCGATGGCTTCGTCGAGAGTCTCATAGGAAATCAGGTACAGGATCGGTCCGAACGTTTCCGTCTGCACGATATCCCAGTCGTTTTTGGCCACGGCGATAGCCGGCGTAATGAAATTGCCGGGCCGGTCGAGGCGCTCGCCGCCGCACAG
>JAOUNH010000075.1 GCA_029881055.1 Gammaproteobacteria bacterium | reverse complement strand
CATCCAGCGCGGGCTCGTCCCAGTCCAGTGTGTATACGCGGGCATTGGTCAGTATGAGGCTGGCGCCTGAAGGTTTCTCGGCTTCAGGTTGCCCCTCGGCGCAGCCCGCCACCAATACCAGGAGAACGATAGCGGCTAACAGTGTCTTTTTTCTCATTATTCTTACCTAAATTGGTGGGGGAACCGATTCCTGCCCAGCGGGAATGTCGGCGCCATCCATTATAGAACGACGTTGCTCGCAAAGTTCGAACGCTGAGTACTTGTGCGTATTGGCTATTGTGACCAGAGGCGCAATAAATCGTGTGCTGTTCTTCAGTTCGACGGACGACAACCCATGCGAGCCAGGAAAAGAATAGGGTTACGGGCCAGGCCTCGGTCAGGAAGGCGAGTTCTTGCTTACTGGCTGGTGCTGATTCAAGTCATGAGTGTCGCCAGTTGCACCGGCACCGTCGAAGTGCCCGATTCGCAAGAGGCTGTACCTTTGTTTCGGCAGATTGATGCGAAGGTTGCGAAAAGTTTCGCTACAAAAGCACGGCTGACTGAGGTCGAAACAGCCCTTTTCCGAGCCGAAGTTGGTGCAATTAGCGTTGGTCGATTTGATCAGGCATTTGACGCAATGTTCACGGAAACGACGGTTGCTCCGAATTGGCCACCCTGGCAGCGAGTCGATATGAACCATGTCGATGGCATTGTTCAATTAGAAGAGGCCATAGCCGACATCGAACTCGGGAACGATGCGGGTATACCTGACCTCGTCCAGGTGACGTATAAAGCCTGCCTCTACGATAACCGTGCGAACGTTGTGCAATGCTGGGATTCCTCAGCGTCCCAGGCTCATAAACGCAATGTCGGAGAATGTCTGACCGACATGAGCGTGTGCATTGGCCGCCAACTGGAAATCACCGTGCGCGACGCCGTTGCCAGGATGATGGTCCAGATAGAGAACGATCCGGTCGTCAGGACATGGGCAAGTCAACAGGCCACGAGAGAAGCAAGACCGTGAACATAGAACGCGCGATCATCGTGCTATTTCTCACAGGCTCTCTCGTTGTACCGCCGCCAGCGGCTACGTCGGCGGAGAAAGACACAGAAATACAGGCCGCACAGAACATCGGACTATTGTGGTGGCCAGCGGACCCGGCGCAATCCATGTACTCATTTTCGAAAGATATAGACAGATGCCTCACGCAACATCTTTTGAAGGCCGTTCCTCAATTCACACTGCTGCGACATGAAACGGTCCAGGACATGCTCTATCCCTTGATGGAGCCGGGCACGCAGCCCGAAAACGAGCATGACTTTGCTGCACTGCTGCGGCGGGAGGACGTGCGCTTGCGCCTTGCCGACAAAGGTGTGCGATTCCTTGTCGCTTTCTCCGGCAGCACTCGCTCCGAGGACTGGCAGGGCGGCATTTTTTGCGGCGGTGGCTACGGCGGTGGCGGGTGCCTGGGCTTCTCCTGGGCTGATAAAGAGACCGCCCTGGATGCAGTTCTGTGGGATCTCGCCGATATTGATAGTCCGGAACTCGCTCAGGCGAGCGAATCCGGCACCTCGATAATGCCAGCCTTCCTTTTGCCGATACCAATACCGGCCAGCACACAAGCTGGCGCGTGCCGGGAGTTGGGGCAACGCATTTCGACGATCATTAAAGAAAAACCGGATGTGCAGAACATCAATTAGCATCGGGCCTTGGCGGCTACTCGTTGATCGGCGCCGCAAGTAAATCAGTCAGTGCGATTTCAAGGTCATCGGCCAGGACTGTCATCGCCATGTGCGTAATTTTTGCGAGACGTTCTTCAGTCGGCCAGATAAACGTTCTTCCGGTTGCCCTGCCTCTGGCCGTGCGCTCCTCATTTCCGGCACGCAACACCAGTTCAATCTCAACGGTCATGTCCCAGTAAAGCAATGTGGATGGCGTTGTAGCATCGAAAACGCGAATTCCACAAAGGATGTTCGGGAGCGGCTCGATTGCAGCTCGCTGGCCGAGAAGACTGTCGGCTTTCGCTTGTACGAGCTCGCGAATTATCTGGTCCTCAGGCGGTTCAAAGCGAATATTGCCCATGGATACCTCCAAAGCAGTCCGCTCCCGTCTCGCAGTTTGCCGGATGTCGTAAACCTCGACTATTACCGTCCTTTGCGGGTTGGCCGCTGCTGAAACGTAGGCTTGTGCATCCACCGTCAGCACGGTAACTTCGCCGACATCCGCGCAGCCTGACATAACGAGCATGGAAACGAAGCAGGCTGTCGCAGCACCGATGGACGGACGCCCTGAATTGTGTTGTCCCATGCCGGTGCCTTTATGCTTTCCGCCTTACGCGCAGCGGTATTTGGCGGTCGCACGCAATAACAAGCAATACGGAGACACACGGATTGCGGTCATTCACAGGCCCGTGTTCCACTAACTCGCAGCATGGGCAAATGCAGGCTTGACGAACAGTCAGATCTGCAACCGCACGGGACCTCGCTTCCTCCGAGAAGCCCCCATCGACTCCCCGAAGGACCCAAGAACGCCGCGTCGCCCACCTGCAGGAAGGTCTCAATTTGGGAGGACGACATGATGAAAAAGATATTATTACTACTTCTGATGGTAGTGGTTTCTAGTTGCGGTGGTAGCAACGGTAGTGCTGGACCCAACCAACCTCCTGTAGCCAATGTATCGCCAGGCGGTATCTGGAGCGGTCCTGATTCAAGTGGCCGGGACATAATTGCACTGATTACCGAGGCAGGGAGATTCCACTTTATTAACGAAGATCTTAGCCAGGGATCCGGTGTTCTGAGTGTGACTAACGGCAATCAGATCAGCGGCAACTTTCAACTGGTGACCCAGCTCGGGTTTACCTTTGTGGATGGAACGACAAGCGCCAACTGCACATTTACAGGAAGTGTTGTCGAACGGCAGACCATTACCGCATCCGTGAACTGCACGACAACGGCTGGTTTGCAGACCCAGGTAACGGCGACGCTGGCGTATGAAGCGCTTTACGATCGCGATTCGTCGTTGGCAATGGTCAGTGGCAATTACCAGGCGGTGCAGGAAGTCCTGAATGTTGCCGGTGATGGAACTATGTTTAGCCAGAATGCCGGGACCGGCTGTGTGGTGAACGGTCAGATCGCCATCATTAACGCCGCATACAATGCTTACGACGTTTCCTTCACCTACAGTAACTGTGACGGACAAGAAGCCATCCTGAATGGCTCGACTTTCACGGGGCTGGCGTTACTCGATAATACCGCGCTGCCAGAAGAAATTGGCATCGCCGTAACCGGTGACGTCGCAGGTGTCCATGTCTCGTCAGTTCTTATACTGGAGAGAATTTGAGGCGCCTAGCTCGGAAAATCGCGCGCCTCAAAAGCGTGCTTCTGCTGCCGTTGTTCGCATTTTCTTGTGCGTCCTACCACTCGCCGATTTATCAGAATTATGCCGAGTGGGCTGCTCCTGGAACCGACATGGCCGGGAGCGATGTTGTGATATTCGACTGGTCGCACGAGCCAGGCGTAATTACGAAAGTGGACGGAAATGATCTGGGACCCGGCTACAAGAAGGCGACCTTATTGCCGGGACCGCATGTAATCGAATACGTCTACTACGCTGCGAATTTCGGCGAGCATCCCGAGGGTCGCATCGAAATCGATCTTGCTGCGGGCCACTCATACTGTTTCGATCTCGATCTTTGCTTCTGGTGCAATCCCCGAAAATACGCCGTTTGGGTTGATGACATTACCCTGGACAAAATCGCCTGGGGCCAGCATCGGGACTGGCCCTCGTGGTGGCTGTAATAACGGAAGTACCGACCCGTTACTTCAAGAGCGGCTCGCGTACCAGGCAACCACGACAGGATCTGCCGTGATGCGCTCCTCGTGTTTTGCGAGCGCCGGAGCCAGTTTTTGCACAAGACCTTGCGGAATATGATCCAGCGCACCGGACTGCAACCAGCGTGTCTCTACAAACACCTTGAGATCGGCCACCGTCAGTCGCTTATCGGCAAAGTATTTTCCGCCACCGCGCTTCAGGAGATCGTCCATTCCGCGCAGGAAAATCGGCAGCCAGCCCTCTACGAGTTTCTCGCGGGCCTCACGCAGTTCGTCGCCCTGAAGCCCGATCGTCCGCCCGATGTGATGGCTGAGATCCTCGGCGGCACCCATGGCTTCGTCGCAGTACAGGGCTTGCGTGTTGTTCTCTGGATAAAGGCCACCCTGTTTTCCCAGGTAGCGAAGCATGGCGTTCGACTGCGTGACTTGCTTGCCATCGATCTCAAGTACCGGCAGAGCATTGAAGCGTGCGCTCTTGCGCACCTCGCCAAAGTCCTTGAATGAAATGCGATGGTCCTCGAACTTGATGCCTGCGGCATGAAACGCAATGCGGACCGACTCGCCGCGTCCACCGTCGAAATCGAAATACGTGAGTTTGTAGTTGGGCATAACGGCTCTCCTGAAAGTGGTCGCCACTTTATCACTTTGTATCTGGTGCCGAGCGATAGATGGCTGGAAAATTATTTCCGACCAAACGCAGGTATCCCGATCGCGCCGCAATCGGCTATTGCACGACTTCCCCGGACTGTTTCGCCAGCGCAGCATCCAGCATCTTGATCAAAGCTTCGCGGTCGTAGCTGAATTTTTGATCATGGTTCTGTTCGACCATGCGCTCGATGGCACGGCTGATAGTCCAGTAGGCCTGTTCCTGCGTGGGAACAGTCAGGTATCGCGGTTTGGGGTTGTCATCGAACAGGGCTTTCATTACCGCTTCCGCGACTTCCGCGGGGTTGCCATGATCGTTCTCAAAAAGACCTAGCCAATCGACGGTTTCATCCATGGCGCCCTTGAGTTGCGAGTCATCGGCGGAAAGGTTTCGTTTTTCCATCCGCTCCAAAGCGCTCTTGCCAATATTGGAACGGTAGGCGCCCGGCTCGATCAGGCTGACCTTCACACCGAACGACTTCATTTCATCGGCCAGCGCATCCGCAAAGGCTTCCATGGCAAATTTGGTCATGGAGTAAGGCCCCCAGGTTGCCGATGACAGCGTGCCGGAAATAGAACCGACGATGCTGATGCGGCCCTGCGACTCGATGATCAGTGGGGCAAAGGCCTTGGTAACGCGGTAGGGACCGTAGACATTGACGTCCATCTGAAAGTCAAAGTCCTGTTCTTCGATTTCTATTAGCGGTTGCACGACTACTACGCCGGCATTGTTGACCAGGCCATACAAGCCGCGACCGGCTTCTGTGATGGTCTTTACTGCCGCATCGATCTGGTCTTGTTTGTTGACATCCAGCCGCACGCCCTGGATATTTTCGATCGCATTGAGTTCCTCCAGGTCCTCGTCCTTGCGCGCGCCTGCGTAAACGAAATATCCGCTTGCGGCCATCGTCTCGGCCATGACGCGGCCGAGACCGGAACTGGCGCCGGTGACCAATACCGCTTTTTGGTCAGCGGGCGTATCGGAATTGGCAAACGCCTGCCCTGCCAGGATCGTGATGAGCAGAATGGTGAGAGTGCGATTCATAGGTTCCTCCGGCGCCGGGGTGGTCCGGCAAATGGCATATGGCGAACACCGCCGCTATTCCCGGATCCCCTCGAGACCCATAAAGAACGCGTAGTAGAGCGAGGTATCTTCAATCCGGCGGAAGCGTCCGGTTTTGCCGCTATGGCCGGCCGACATGTCGGTCTTCAACACCAGCATTTTGTCATCGGTCTTGTACTCGCGAAGCTTGGCGACCCATTTTGCGGGTTCCCAGTATTGCACCTGCGAGTCGTGCAGGCCGGTGGTCACCAGGATGTTCGGATAGTCCATCTTCTGTACGTTGTCATAGGGCGAATACGACTTCATGTAATCGTAGTATTCCTTTTCGTTCGGATTGCCCCATTCGTCCCACTCGCCAGAGGTCAGGGGAATGTCGGCGTCCAGCATGGTCGTAACGACGTCGACAAACGGAACGGCCGCCAGCACGCCGTTGTACAACTCCGGCGCCATGTTCAGCACGGCGCCCATCAGCAGTCCGCCTGCGCTGCCGCCCAACGCGTAGAGATGCTCGGGAGATGTATAGCCTTCGGCGATTAGGTACTTCGACACATCGATAAAATCCGTGAACGTGTTCTTCTTATTCAGTTGCCGCCCGTCGTAATACCACTCGCGGCCCAACTCGGAACCACCTCGAATGTGTGCAATGGCGTAGATGAAGCCGCGATCGAGGAGGCTTAGCCTGTCCGTGTTGAAGTTCGGTTCGGTGCTGGAACCGTACGAGCCGTAGGCATACTGCAGCAACGGGTTCCGGCCGTTCTTTTCCATGCCTTTTCGATACACAATGGACACCGGGACCCGGGTGCCATCCCTTGCTGTCGCGAACAGGCGTTCAGTGCGGTAATTGTTGCTGTCAAAGTTGCCGACGACCGGTTGCTCGCGAATGAGCTTCTGCTCGTCCGTTGCGAGGTTGATATCGTAAGTCGACTTGGGCGTAGTCATGGATTCGTATACATAGCGAAACCAGTCTGTATCGAACTCGTAATTGTCGTTCGAGTACGCTGTGTACACCTCCTCGCCGAAATCGACGCGCTTGATTTCGCCCGATTCGCGATTGATCACTTCCATCTGCGTGAGGCCATTTTCGACGATGGATATAACCAGGAAATCCGCAAACACATCGACGTCTTCAATAAGCGCATCGTCCCTCTGCGCGACAATCTCTTTCCACGCGTCCTTTGACTTGTTGTCGAGTGGCGCTTCCATCAGTCGGAAGTTCTTTGCACCTTCGTTGGTCAGGACGTAAAAGCGGTCGCCACCGTCGGTGACCAGGTATTCGTGGTTAGCTTCGCGGGGCAGAAACACAGTCGCACTGTCCTCCGGAGTATCCGCCGACAGATAGCGAACCTCGGTAGACAAAGTTTGCGTGCTTACCAGGTAGAAATAGGAGGATGACAGCGACTTGGTGACATACAGGTAATTGGTCTCGTCGGCTTCCTCGTATACCAGCGTGTCGGTTGCTTCACCCAGCGTATGGCGGAACACTCGATACGAGCGCAGCGTTTCCGGGTGCTGCTTGCCGTAAAGCACGGTCCGACTGTCGTTGGCCCATTCGAAATTGGCCGTCATGTCGTCAATCCGGTCTGGCAGTAATTGGCCGGTTTCCAGGTCGAGAAAATACACGTCATAGAAGCGGCGGCCGACGTCGTCCACAGCATACGCCGCAATACGATGGTCGGGGCTCACGTCAAAACTGACTAACGAGAAATAGTCCGCATCGCCGGCAAGCTTGTTCACATCGAGCAGGATTTGTTCCGGCGCATCGAGGGAGCCCTTCTTCCGGGCGTAAATCGGATACTCGCCACCCTCGACGTAACGGTAATAATAGAAATACTCGCCTCGCCGGTAGGGCGCCGACTCATCGTCCTGGGGCAGGCGCGCCTTCATTTCCTCAAGCAGCACACCTTGCAGGCCCTTGAAGGGCGCCAGCATCTCTTCCATGTGGGCGTTCTCAGCCTCGAGATACTGTATGACCTCGGGGTTCTCACGCTCACGCAACCAGAAATAATCATCAACGCGAGTATCGCCGTGCAGTTCCAGGGTGACCGGTCGTTTTTCCGGCGCCGGCGCCGGCGCCGAGGGCTCATCCTGCGAGCACGCGAACAAGGTCAGACAAAGGAATGCGAAGTGAACAGGGTTCTTGAATAACGCCATCATCGAATCGTCCGGGATTATGGGTACAGGCTCCATTCTGACGGCTCAGCCGTCATTTGGACAAGGTCAAATGCCGAATTCACATTGTGTGCAGATACAGGTCGCCGTCCACATCCGAAATGGTGCGCGCCACACACTCGTATTCCGATGACTTCGCCGCAACGAAGGCGCGATTTTATCAATATTGCTCAAAGGGTTGCTGCGGCCTACAGCAAAGAGGTCATCAGCATATAGTCTTCGCGGGCCTCAAACTGAACGTTCGAATAAAGCCTTTTCGCCTGGGCATTCGTTCTTGCTACTTCCAGATGCAGCGCGCGCACGCCCATGACTTTCGCCTCGGCCCTGATTAACTCAAGGACCCTGGTTCCAAGCCCGCGTCCACGAGATTCAGGTCGAATATAGAATTCATCAACAAAGGCATCGTTGCCTCGGAACTCAATGCTGTAACCGATACAGATGGCGATATAACCGGCGGGTTCCGAGCCGTCGAAGATCAACCAGATTTTTCCCCAGGTATCGTCACTGGCCAGCCGGCGCAGTGTCGACACACGCTCGTCGTCGCTCATCTCCAGGCTTTCGTGCTGATGAAACGCGCGCACCAATGGCAGCAACACGTCGATGTCTTTCTCGGTTACTGGTTCTATCAATATTGCTATACCGTGTGCAGATACAGATCGTAGTCCACATCCGAAATCGTGCGCGCCACGCGCTCGTATTCCGATGACTTCACCGCAACGAAAGTTCGATGCATGTCCTCGCCCAGTGCCGATTTCAGGAACTCCGAATTTTCCGCTGCATCGATAGCAGATCGCCAGTCTCTCGGTATGACTGTGGATTGCCGATCGCCTTCATCGTAGCCGTTGCCGACCGTTGGCGGACCCGGGTCGATCTTGTTTTCAAGTCCATGGCGCATCGCCGCCAGGATCGTTGATGCGACGAGGTAGGGATTTGCATCGACGCCCGAAGGGCGATGTTCAATGCGGCGAGCAGACACCTCTCCAGCCGGAACACGTAGCGCGACCGAACGATTATTCACGCCCCAGTTTGCAGACACCGGCGCGTAACTCTGGTTTGAATACCGTCGCCAGGAATTGGCGTGCGGCGCAAAGACCAGCATCGATTCACCCATCGTTGCGCGCATGCCGCCGATCGCGTGCAGGAGCTTGTCGTTCCAGTCGCCTTCCTTGCTTTCCGAAAACAGATTTCGGCCCTTGCCGTCCTGCATTGAAACGTGAAAATGCATGCCGCTTCCGGCGTAGCGCTCTATCGGCTTTGCCATGAAACAGGCGGTCACGCCGAAACGACGTGCCGCCAATCGAACGATGCGCTTCAGTCGCATGAGATCGTCGGCAGCGTGCATGACGTTCTTCCGGTAACGCAGCGTGAACTCGTACTGGCCCGGCGCGTACTCGGAGATTACCGTTTCGGCGTCGATTCCGGCCAAAGCGGCACCGGCATAGACATCCGAAAACAGGGGTTCCATGCCGTGCATGTGATCGACTGAGTAAACCTCCGTCTTGTACGACGTCCGTCCGTCGAGCACGGCGTCGGCGGGACGTACCCGGCCTTCCGCATCACGGTCATTGGCCAGGAGGAAGAACTCGAGTTCGAACGCGGCGGCCGGATACAGTCCATCGGCGGCCATTGCGTCAACCTGTACCTGCAGCGCATGACGAGGATCGGACGACATCGGCCTGCCGTCCAGCTCGTAAAGCGACATCAGGAACTCGCCACGTGGCGGGCTGGTGCCGTGCATCGGCGCCAGGGTTCCGGGAATAGGCCACGCGCGGCGGTCCGCATCGCCCTGGTCCCAGATCAAGCCGGTTTCATGAACATCCTCGCCGCAAATATCAAGCCCGAGCACGGAAATCGGCATGAACCGGCCGTTCTCATAAGCGGACAGTAATTCACTGCGACGGATGATCTTGCCGCGACCGATACCGTTGCTGTCGTGCAAGACAATATCAAATGCCTCGATCTCGGGATGAGCTGCAAGAAAGGCTTCCGCTTCCGCAACAGTCGAGCCCGACGGGCTTAAGTCTTTAGTACTCATGCCCCCGGATCATACCCGAAACCGGTTAAAGAGACCTGCAACGCCGGGCAGGGAATAAGGGCATAATACGATGGAAGCTGCAAAAGTATCTGTGCAGCAAGACAGTCAGGATTATCGCCCCCGGGGTTAATTCCGTATCAGGCATTGAGGTTCAATGATTATGAGCAAAACGCGGCTCGACCCCGCTTTCCTGCGGCAACAAATTGTCGGCGTGGATTCCACCTTTGAGACGCCCTTTGGTGAGCGGCTGATGGTCTATTGTGATTACACGGCGTCCGGCCGCTGCCTGCGATTCGTCGAATCGTACCTGCGCAGCCTGCAAAGTATTTACGCGAATACACACACCGAGGACGACATCACCGGCCGCAGCATGAGCCATTTGCTGCACGAGGCTGAGGATGTCATCAAGGCGTCGGTGAACGCGGGGCCGGAAGGCCGCATCATCGCTTGTGGCACCGGCGCGACCGGGGCAATCGACAAGCTACAGCAAATCATCGGAGTGACACTGCCTCCTGCAACACGTAAGAACCTCGAAGGCATACTGGACACCGAAGCGCTGGTGAAGTCGCAACCCGTCGTATTTATCGGGCCTTACGAACATCACTCCAACGAAATCTCCTGGCGACAGTCAATCGCGAAAACGATACAGGTGCGCCTGGATGCCGCAGGTCGCATCGATCTCGATCACCTCGAAGAGTTACTGCAGGACCCGCGCTACACAAATCGCAAGCGCATTGGATCTTTTTCCGCCGCGTCGAATGTAACCGGGATGCGTTCGGATGTGCGCAAGATCGCGGCGTTGCTCCACAAGTACGACGCGATCGCGTGCTTTGATTTCGCGGCCTGTGCGCCCTACGTCGACATCGACATGAACCCGGAGCCCCGGTACGAAGGCGACGATCCGAGCATCGACGCGATTTTTATTTCTCCACACAAGTTTCTTGGCGGACCGGGATCGAGCGGCGTCCTGATTTTTAACGAGCGTATCTACGATCGTGATTTGCCACCCAGCGTTGGCGCGGGCGGAACCGTCGACTACGTCGGTATGACGGATCAGGACTTTATTCCACGCGTCGAGGAACGCGAAAAAGCCGGCACGCCCGGCGTGTTGCAGACGCTCAAGGCGGGGCTGGTGTTCCAGATCAAGGATGCGGTCGGTACTGACGTGATTCACGATCGTGAACAGCTCTTTACCGATCGTGCATTGCGCCGTTGGGGCGAGGAGGAGAATATCGAGGTCCTGGGCAACCCTGACCCCGGCAGCCGCGTCGGCATTATTTCATTCAATATCAAGGATTCAAGCGGCCGGTTCCTGCACCATAAATTCCTGACCGTCCTGTTGAATGACCTTTTTGGTATCCAGTCGCGAGCCGGGTGCTCCTGTGCCGGTCCGTATGGCCACCGCCTGCTGGAAATCGATGAACTTACGTCCGAAAAGTATCGATCGGCTGTCAAGCAGGGACACTGCGGTATCAAACCGGGCTGGTGTCGAGTCGGATTGCACTGGGTCATGGATGATGCCGAGTCTGACTACGTTATCGAAGCCGTTCGTTTCCTGGCGCGTCATGGCCATCACTTCCTGAGCCTCTACGATTTTGATCTTGCTACGGGCACCTGGGCCCACAAGCATGCCACTGGTGAACTGCGGCGGTTCTCGCTGGACGACGCGCTCGCTAACCAGGAGGGCGAGCCCGCGGTACTCTCTCTCGCAGTGCGCCAGCAGCTATATCGCCATTACCTGTCCGAGGCTCACAGGATCGCGGGGCAGCTCAGGAATGAGCCCGAGGCAAAACTGGTTTCGCTGTCCGGCGATCTCGCCGAATTGCAGTTTTTCGCCATGCCTAAAGACGAGCGGAAGCCGCACTAGAAAATAATAGTCGCGGCACGGATCGTAAATTGAGTCCCCGCTCAAAATTGTAAATCCGAAAAACTGCGTGGCAGTATGAACACAACCAAATGAAGGAGAGTTCTTATGAGCATTGCACGCACTACGGAAATTACCTCGTCGTCCGACACGAGCTTCGAAGACGCTGTAAGAAAGGGCATTAAGCGCTACGCGAAGACCATTGATAATGTCGAAGGCGCCTGGATCAAAGAGCAAAAGGTCGTTGTCAAGAACGGCGATATTTCTGAATATCGAGTTACGATGAAAGTCAGTTTCATACTCAAAGACTAATGACACGCGTTATTTCACAAAAAGGGAGTTAAAAAATGGCAGGAAAGTTTGAATGCTACAAAGACAAGGCGGGCGAGTTTCGTTTTCGACTCAAGGCCGGAAACGGTGAGACCATACTCTCAAGCGAAGGCTATAGCAGCAAGTCGGGCTGTGAGAGCGGCATAGCTTCCGTCAAGAAGAACAGCAGCAACCCGGATCGGTTTGAAAAGACAGAAACCGCAGGTGGTAAGTTCCGCTTCAATTTGAAAGCGTCCAATGGGCAGGTAATTGGTACCAGCCAAAATTACGCGTCGGCCGCGACCCGTGACAGTGGCATCAAGAGCGTTGCGAATTCTGCGCCGGATGCAAAGGTTGTCGAAGAGAGCTAGTTAGCCGGCAATGCCCGTGCTTCGGCGCGGGCATTGTTTGCTCCGTAAGTAAAAGTCTACATAGAGGAGGCAGGGAAATGGGATTGTTTGATTTTGCTAAGGATGTTGGGCGCCAGATTTTCGATACGGACGCGGAAGCCGCGGACAATATCAAAGAGCATCTTGAGATCAAGTTATCGGGAATAAAGAATATTACAGTCGATTTCGATGACGGCGTCGCAACGGTTTGTGGTGAGTGCATTAACGAAGCAACCCGGAATAACGCGATACTCGTCGCTGGTGACGTTAAGGGTGTAACAAAGGTGGTCGCCGACGGCCTCACGTTTCCG
>JAOUNH010000074.1 GCA_029881055.1 Gammaproteobacteria bacterium | reverse complement strand
TGTTGAGCAAGGTAGGTCAGGTATTTATCGAGCAAGGTATCTATATCACCTCCGCCAAAATCATGACGATCGGTGAACGCGCGGAAGATGTGTTCTATATTAATGATCTGTCTGGTGAGCCCCTCTCGGTAGACGCCCTGGACAAGCTTGCCGATGCACTGCGACAGACACTGGAACCATCCCCCAAATAGCACTTCATGAGAGCGACATGCAGGATCTGGAAACAACGATAGAGCAGGCCTTTCTGCACCGAGCTCGGGGTTTTGATGACCGCGACCAGGTGCAAGCGGCCGTAGCGGAGGCGATTACCCTGCTCGACTCAGGCAAAGTGCGCGTCGCTGAAAAGCGCGGTTCTGATTGGCACGTTAATCAGTGGCTGAAGAAAGCGGTCCTGTTGAGCTTTCGGTTAAGTGACAACAAGGTGATCGACGGCGGTCATTCGCGTTTCTACGACAAGGTCGCGATGAAATACGCCGATTATTCCGAAGAGCAGTTCAAAGCCGACCGTGTGCGAGTCGTACCGGATGCGATCGTCAGACGCGGTGCCTATGTCGCACCGGATGTGGTTTTGATGCCGAGCTACACCAATATCGGCGCCTACATTGACAGCGGCACAATGGTAGACACCTGGGCGACCGTCGGCAGCTGCGCGCAAATCGGCAGGAATGTGCACCTCTCCGGCGGCGTGGGCATCGGCGGCGTCCTTGAACCGGTGCAGGCCGGCCCTACTATCATCGAGGACGATTGCTTTATCGGCGCGCGCTCTGAAGTCGTTGAAGGGGTCATCGTCGAACAGGGATCGGTTATCTCAATGGGTGTGTATATCGGCCAAAGCACGCGAATTTACGATCGCTCGACCGGGACCATCAGTTATGGTCGGATACCGGCGGGCTCGGTGGTTGTAGCGGGAAACTTGCCATCCGACGATGGCAAATACTCTTTATACTGTGCAGTCATCGTCAAGCGGGTCGATGCGAAAACACGAGCAAAAACGGGCCTTAACGAACTTCTGAGGGATATTGACTAATTGATATGTTGACGGTATTCGGCATCCGGAGTTGCGATACGTGCAGGAAGGCGCGCAAATTCTTCGCGGAAAATGACATTGAATATCGATTTCATGACGTACGCGACGACGGTCTCGATATTCAGATGCTGGAACGCTGGACCGCGCGAATCGACTGGACGAAGCTACTCAACAAGCAGAGCCTGACCTGGCGCAAAATTCCGGAAGTCGATCGCAGCGAGACAACCAAGAGTCGCGCGTTCGCGCTCATGATCGAAAACCCGACCCTCCTGAAACGCCCGGTACTTGAGTCCGACACCTTTATTGCAGTCGGATTTTCCGAAAAACGCTTTTCCGAATTCTGGAAGAAATTGCGCTAGGCGCGCCACATCACCCTATTCGTCCGGTGATGTAATCTTCTGTCAGTTTATGATGAGGGTTGGTGAAAACCTTGTCGGTGTCATCCACCTCCACCAGGTAACCGAGATGGAAGTAGGCAACCCGTCGTGACACCCGCGCGGCCTGCTGCATGGAATGGGTGACGATGACGATCGCGTAGTCTTCGCACAGTTCGTCCATTAAGTCTTCGATGCGCGCCGTCGCGATTGGATCCAGAGCTGAGCAAGGCTCATCCATCAGGATTACCTCGGGGTTAACAGCAATCGTCCGCGCAATGCACAGCCGTTGCTGTTGTCCGCCAGAAAGACTCGTGCCGGGATCGTCCAGCCTGTCTTTGACTTCCTTAAGCAATCCGGCGCGTTCGAGGCTACGGTGCACTATGTCGTCGAGCTCGGCCCTGTCCCCGGCGAGTCCATGGATCCTGGGTCCGTAGGCGACGTTGTCGTAGATACTTTTCGGAAACGGATTGGGCTTTTGAAATACCATGCCAACACGAGCCCGCAACACAACGGGGTCCAGAGTCTTGTCGTATATATCCCCGCCGTCCAAACTAATGTTGCCGGTGACTCGAGCGGATTCGATCGAGTCATTCATGCGGTTCAGGCAGCGCAGAAATGTCGACTTCCCACAACCCGACGGGCCGATCAGCGCAATAACTTCCTTCTTCCCGATTTCAAGCGTCACGTCTTTTATCGCGTGATTGTCGCCATAGAAAACGTTCACGTTTTCCGCGACCATGAACGGATTGGCACAGCGCACGTTACCGACAGTCTCTCGACCCAGCTCCACTTGTTGCCCGCGATAGTTCGGAACAGCGCTCGTGCGTGATGCACTCATATTTTTCTTCACTAAGGTTTCAGTCATTTCGCCATCTTTATGGTGATAGGCCGCTTTTCTTGACGCAACTACCATCTGCGTTCCATTCGTCGTCGCAGGATAACAGCTGCAAGATTCATCAGCAGCAGGAATGCCAGCAATACGATGATTGCAGCTGAAGTACGCTCGGCGAAAGCGCGTTCCGGACTGTCCGCCCAGAGGTAGATCTGCACCGGCAATGCCGTAGCCGGATCTGTAAATCCGCCCGGAACATCAACGATAAATGCGATCATGCCAATCATCAGTAGCGGCGCGGATTCGCCAAGCGCACGGCTCATTCCTATGATGGCGCCCGTCAGCATTCCCGGCATGGCGAGCGGCATGACGTGATGGAACACGACCTGCATCTTGGACGCACCGAGCCCCAAAGCCGCTTCGCGAATCGACGGCGGTACAGCCTTGATCGCTGCGCGCGAGGCAATAATGATTACTGGCAGTGTCAGCAGCGCCAGGACCAATCCACCCACCAATGGCGCCGATCGTGGTAAACCCATCCAGTTGATAAAGACGGCAAGGCCCAGCAAGCCGAAAACGATGGATGGCACTGCTGCGAGATTATTTATATTCACCTCAACCAGATCGGACCAGCGATTTTTGGGCGCGAATTCCTCGAGGTAAATAGCTGCCGCCACGCCGACAGGGAACGCCAGGGCAATGGTCACAACCAACATGAAAAAGGAACCCATCATCGCGCCGCGTATGCCAGCCAACTCCGGCTCTCGCGAATCGCCATTCGTAAACAGGGCTTTGTTCAGCCTCAGGTCAACGCGCCCCGCCTGGTCCAGGGTATCGATCCAGCGGATCTGCCGGTCGCTCAGATTTCTCAGGCTCTCGTCGACCGTAGCGTCGATATTGCCTTTCATCAGCATGTCGACGTTGGACGCTGCGGGAACCC
The DNA here is from genome assembly GCA_029881055.1 of Gammaproteobacteria bacterium. GTDB lineage: Bacteria > Pseudomonadota > Gammaproteobacteria > Steroidobacterales > Woeseiaceae > UBA1847. The sequence continues at coordinate 9,478 of JAOUNH010000074.1, read as the reverse complement.
ATATTTCCTGAGTCGTGCCGATCAGGTCCGGATTTGCAACGACCAGGTCGCGCACCTGGAATCCTGCGCCGACACTGAGCAGGCGATTCAGCTCACGGCGATCATTGCGTCCGCTAAGCTCCGGAAAATTGTTTCGCAGCGCTGTCCTTACAAGGCCGTCAAAATCAGCATATTCGAGGTCAAGCTCACCACCCGGTGCTATGGTCTCCGCGGTCAGCTCGACATCGAGCAACAAGTAAGTCTGCACAAACGCGGAAGCGCCCTTTGCAACCAGGGTCGAAAAGAATATGCCGAGGAACAAGATACCGATTGCTGTTGCAAGTAAGCCCGACGCCCGAAAAATCTTTTCCTTGCGCTTGCGGCGAGATAATCCCGCTTCGACTCTTGCTCTGCTCGTCATTTGATTGGGCATGCCGGCAGCACCTATTCGTATTGTTCGCGGTATTTGCGAACGGTATACAGTCCGATAATATTCAGAATCAGGGTGACGATAAACAGCATCAGGCCAAGCGCGAAAGCCGCCAGGGTCTTGGCGCTGTCAAATTCCTGATCGCCCACCAGCAAAGTGACAATCTGCACGGTCACTGTAGTCACTGCAGAAAACGGGTTTGCGGTCAGATTGGCAGCGAGGCCGGCCGCCATCACAACAATCATGGTTTCACCGATAGCCCTCGACACGGCCAGAAGGATGCCACCGACGATGCCTGGCAAGGCCGCGGGCAGGATCACCTTGGTCATCGTTTCAGAACGTGTCGAGCCGAGCCCGAGTGCGCCGTCGCGCATCGCAGACGGCACTGCGTTAATAGCATCATCAGTCAGCGACGACACGAGCGGGATAATCATGATTCCCATAACAAGCCCGGCCGCCAGTGCACTTTCGGAGGCCACTTCGAATCCGGCCGATTCTCCGACTCGACGCACCCAGGGCGCCACCGTCAATGCAGCAAAAAATCCGTAAACAACGGTCGGTATACCCGCCAGGATTTCCAACAGTGGTTTCGCGATTCCGCGAACACGAGCGCTTGAATATTCCGCAAGGAAAATTGCCGTCATAAGTCCGACCGGGACTGCAACGATCATGGCGATCGCCGTAATCAGCATCGTACCCGCAAACAGCGGCACCGCACCGAAACTTCCGGAGGAGCCTACCTGATCGGCTCTTATCGCGGTCTGCGGGCTCCAGGTCGTACCGAAAAGAAACTCGCTAACCGGTACCTTTTGAAAAAACACGATCGCTTCAAACAGCACCGACAGCACGATTCCTATCGTGGTAAACACGGCGATGCTGGAGGCTACGATCAAGGCCCAGCGGATCACGGTCTCAACTTTGTTTCGCGCGCGCAGGTCAGGATGAATTCTGCGCCACGCGAGCGCTCCACCGAGTGCTGCAAGGCCCAGAACGAGCACGGAGAGCAAGCGCCGGCTGGTGGCGTTGTATTCATTGTATAAATCGGCGGCGCGTTGAAAGTCTGCGTTGATCGCTGCGCTGACGACGTCACCGGTTGCCAGGTTCCGGATGTTGTTAATCAGCAGATTCAGTTCCCCGGCGGGCAGCTCCTGCTGCGATGCCGGCAAACTTTTGACGACCATTGCCGTGATGATGCCCGGCTCGACCAGCATCCATCCTGACAGCAGCGCCAGCGGCGGCAAAACGCACCATATCGACACGAAATAGCCGTGATAGCCCGGCAGGGAATGCAATCCCTTGCCCCTGCCCGGGCCGCCCACAACGGCGAGAGACCGGCTGCGTCCGAGGTAGAACGCAGCGATACTCATGAATCCCATCAATAGTATGAGCGTAGTGCTATGCATTGTTATTTTGAGCCGCTCTCTGAACCAGCGATATTACTACTGACTGGTCAGCGGTAGTGTATTCAGTTTAAGCGTATTCGCCGCCACTTCGCGTCGTTCGTCCTCCGGCAAGGGGATCAACCCTCGATCCGACAGATAGCCCTCTTCGCCCCAGGCTCGCTCGCTGGTGAATTCGCGAAGATAACCGCGCAATCCGGGTATTACATCGACGTGCGCTTTCTTGGCGTAGAAAAACAGCGGTCGTGAAACAGGGTAGCTGCCGTCCGAAATCGCATCGAACGTGGGTGCAACGCCATCGATCGAAGCACCCTTTACCGATTCCCGGTTTTGATCGAGGAAACTGAATCCGAATATGCCAAACGCATGCGGATTGGCCTGCAGCTTCTGCACGATCAGGTTGTCATTTTCTCCAGCTTCGACGAAGGCGCCGTCTTCCCGCACCGTATGGCAGATCGCCTTGTACCGGTCTTCGTCGGATTTCTTGAGGTCCTTAATCCATGCTACCGAGCTACAACCGCCCTCCATCGCAAGTTCGACAAACGCATCGCGGGTACCGGATGTCGGTGGTGGGCCGAGGACTTCGATCTTGATTGCGGGCAAGTCGGGATTAACATCGGCCCAGGTGACAAAGGGATTCTCGATGAGTTCGCCGGCTTTCTCGCCAGGTACCATTTTTGCGAGCGCCATGAAGATATCGCGGCGGCTCAGGTCCAGGGCGTCGGATTGCAACGCATTTGCAATGACAATGCCGTCGTAGCCTATCTTCACCTCAACAATCCCGGTGACGCCGTTACTCGCGCAAGTGCTGATTTCGGATTCCTTGATGGCACGAGATGAGTTCGCAATGTCCGGGTAATCAACGCCGACGCCGTCACAAAACAACTTGAGGCCACCACCCGATCCGGTCGACTCGATTTTCGGCGTCTTGAATTCACTGCCCCGACCAAATCGCTCGGCGACGACAGTGGCAAATGGATAAACTGTCGACGAGCCGACGACGTAAACGTAGTCGCGTCCGGATTGTGCGAACGTGCTGGCGGAAAGCGTCAAACCAACGATGCTGACTGAAAGAATGCTTGAAAACCTGCGCTTGTTAATCACTGATTGTTACTCCGGATTGATTCTAGGACCGGGCAAAGGATAGCCACGAATTGTTACCGATTTGTTGCAATCCGCAGTCACTTATATGGCGCCGGATTTTCAGCATATTTTATTATATTTTTCATACACCTATGCTAAGGTCCCCGACCTATGACTGAGCTCAGGAATGACCCCGAAATAGATCTGCTTTGCGAACTGGTGCGATGCGCATCGGTCACGCCGCATGATGCCGGCTGCCAGGCTATCCTGGCCCGGCGCCTTGAAGCGATGGGCTTCGAATGTGAAACCCTGGTTTTTGGCGAGGTCACCAATCTTTGGGCACGTCGCGGCAAATCGTCCCCCGTACTGTGTTTTGCCGGACACACGGATGTGGTACCACCGGGCGATACCGATGCCTGGAGCACCGATCCGTTTGAGCCAACTTTCAAAGGCGATACTGTCTACGGTCGAGGCACGGCCGACATGAAGAGTGGCCTGGCCGCGATCGTCGTAGCTATCGAGCAGTTTCTCAAGGACCGGCCGGAGCACAAGGGCAGCATTGCCCTGCTCATCACCAGCGACGAAGAAGGCCGTGCGCGCGATGGCACGCTCAAGGTCATGGAGACACTGACAGCCCGTGGGGAAAAGATAGACTGGTGCGTCATCGGAGAACCGTCGAGCGAAAAGGTTCTTGGCGACCTTGTTCGCATCGGGCGGCGCGGCTCCCTGAGCGGCATGTTGACGGTAAAAGGCATCCAGGGGCACGTGGCTTACCCGCAGCTGGCCGTGAATCCTATTCGACGGTCTGCGCCCGTGCTCGCGGAGCTGCATACCATTGAATGGGATCGCGGAAACGACTACTTCCCACCCACCAGTTTTCAGGTGGTCGAAATCCAGAGCGGAATCGGCGCCCCCAACGTGACGCCGGCGATACTTACGGCACGCTTCAATTTCCGCTACTCGACCGAGTGGACACATGAGTCATTAAAGAAACGCGTTCACGAAGTGTTCGATGCGCACGACATCGATTACGAACTCAGGTGGCATCTGTCGGGGGAACCCTTTCTGACCCAGCCGGGCAAGCTCATCGACGCCGTTGTCGCCTCAGTCGAACAACACACAGGAGCGCCACCGGAACTGTCAACGGGCGGCGGCACCTCGGACGGCCGCTTTATATCGCCCGCTGGCGTCGACGTTGTCGAACTCGGCCCGGTCAATGCCTCGATTCACAAGCTCGACGAGCATGTGCGAGTGGCTGATGTCCTCCGCTTGACCAGCATGTACCGCCGCATCATGGAGCTGATGCTTTAGCGCCTCAGGTTATTCCAGATTCCGGCACTACCCAGTCCCAGCAAACCGATGACCACCCAGGTAGGCATGGACAATCCGAGCAATCGCCACACGACTTCCGCGCACTCGCCAGAGCCCTTGAAGATCATGCCCAGTGCATCCTGCAACGGAAAATTTTCCACCATGTACTCGAAACCCGGACCGCATGACGGTACTTCACTCGGCGGCAAATTTTGCAGTCGCACATGCCAGCCAGCGACACCCGTGCCACTTGCGGCGACCAGGGCAATCAAAGCGCTGTAGATCCGGCCACTTAAAGCGCCACCATTGTGCAAGGCCGCCGTCAGGAAAATGATGCCCAGCAGTATCACGGCAATCCGTTGCAGTATGCACAACGGACAGGGATCCAATAACATGACGTGCTGCGCGTACAACGCAAATCCCATCATGCCGGCGCAAGTCAGCGCTCCAAAAAAATTGAGCACGCGTTTGTTCGGCAAATTCATGGCTTACTCAGTCGCTTGAAATATCAGAAGAATCGGAAATTCCAGTATGGCGCACATCCCGACCCTGCGCCATATAGATGACGTACTCGCAAATATTCTTGGCGTGATCGCCGATCCGTTCCAGCGAGCGCGCCGCCCAGGTTACGTTCATCACACGCTTGATCTCGCGTGGGTCTTCCATCATGAACGTAATGCACTGCCGCTGAATGGCCTCGTATTCCCGGTCGACTTCCTTGTCCTCACGAACAACTTTAAATGCCTCGTCGACATCCAGCCTCGCGAACGCATTCATTGCATCACGAACCATGTGCGCCACATGCGTACCGAGCGTCTTTAATTCGCGATACGAATCTGAAGGACGGTCCATCGCCGCCAGTTTTGATGCGAGGAACCCGATCTTTTCTGCCTCGTCGCCAATACGCTCCAGGTCGGTAATCGTCTTAATGACGGCGACGATCAGCCGAAGGTCGCCGGCAGCCGGTGCTCGCATTGCAAGTATCCGGCCGCATTCTTCATCGATACTGACTTCAAGATCATTAACCTTGTAGTCGTCGTTGGCAACTTTCAGACCCAGCTCGCTATCACCCGTGACCAACGCGGCAATGGCATGCGTCAGCTGCGATTCAACGAGCCCTCCCATAGAGAGAACCATGTTTCTCAGACCCTCTATGTCTTTGTTGAAGCGCCTGGAGATATGGCCAGACAAATCGGAAGCTTCCATCACTACTCCATTCGGTCGAATCAGTCGAACTTGAATTCTATATCAAGTTGGACGCGACTGTAGTCGCGTTCAGTTGCCTGAAACCCACCGACTTTGTTAATAAACAACGTGCCGCCCAAGGCGATCTTCCGGGATACTGCGTACTTCACATTCAGTACGTGGCCATCGGAATCCGTGCCGCCACCGCCAAAGTCCGAATCGTTAAACGTCCCGATTACGGAGTCAGCTTCGATGTCTGCGTATACGTAGTTGAATTCCAGGTCACCGTCATTTTTCGCTGCACCCAGAGTTACGCCAAATGCGTAGCCCGTATCTTCGACACTCACCTCACCGTTCCGGGTCGCGTGTGCGAACACGGTCAACGGCCACTCGCCAATTTTCGTATCGAGCTGCGCGAAGACTTCCGTATTCTTGTATTCGTACAGGTAGGTTCCCAGAGGCAAAGTGGTTCCCAACAACTCTACAGAATTGCCTTTCGGGCGAGCGTTGTAGAACGGCAAATTGCCGATCGTATTGGTGTATGCGAAGTAGCCAACACCAGCGGTAAGGCCGGTCTGGTCACCCATCGGGAACTTCATGCCCGCTTGAGCGGCATACAGCAGGGAATCGTCCCCAGCCGCCCGCTCTTCGACGGAGAAACCACCGACGGTGCCGAAGAACATGCCGGACTTGTAAGTCAAAGCCAGGCCTTCCGGATTCAGGTCACTGTCCCATACCAGCGGCACACCACCGGCGCGGAACAACGGGTTCTTCATCTTGCCGCCGAAAAAGTTCAGTCCGTCGTTAATCTTCCAGTCGACGTAGGCCTGATCAATCCCGATATCCTTGGTTGAGAAACCGTCGCCGAATGTCTGGTTGGTCGACACCGGATCACCGCCACCCGACGCCAGCCGGAGGACAAAATTGACATCGTCGCTAACCTTGGCGGAAAAACCGAACCGCGCGCGAAACCGCATGCGTTCGACGTTCGCAACCTCGTCCAGATCAATCGTTTCATAACGGAGGCGCATGTCGCCTTTGAAAGCGATGCGGTCTACCCAGCTTTCTTCCTCGGCAGTTGCGGGTGTTGCGATCAGCAACGTTAAAAAAGACGCGAGTAGTACGAATAGCTTTTTGTTCATTGAAATCATCCCTTAAATCTTCCGCCTTGCGGCATCGTGAGCTGTCATATATCTGAATGTGGCGAAACAGTAGGCGCGCGTTGTTGCCTTTATATGACGGGATTGTTGCAGTTTCATTACAGGTCGGCAGAGCTACCGGTAACGCGATTGGCAGGAAAGACACAGCGGAATTCACTTCCATTGCCGGGCTCGCTGCTGATTTCCAGCGTGGCCTCGTGACGCAACAGCGCATGCTTCACGATTGCGAGACCAAGACCGACACCACCCGCATCGCGACTGCGTCCCCGGTCGACGCGGAAAAATCGCTCTGTCAGGTGCGGTATGTGTTCCGGCTGGATACCGTCGCCCGTGTCCTTAACACTCAAAATAGCGGCACCGTCATCGGACTGCCAGCGCAAGCATATTTGCCCGTCGGGCGGCGTATGCCGCAGCGCATTCGACAGCAGATTGACGACAACAGACTCAATTTCCGCCTGGTTGCCGAGCAGCTTCAGACGCGGCTCCGCCTCGACAATGATGTTTGCTCCATCGGCCTGGCCGTCGAAAGTGTTTTTCGCATCCGACAGCAGCTGCGCAACGTCGATCGCATTGTCGTTCGCAGCGACGCCGGAGCTTTCCAGCCGGGACAGCTCCATCAACTCGCGCAGTATCTGGTTCATGCGCTGTGACTGGCTGCGCATCTGCTGCACTGGCTTAACCCATTGCGACGGTAGCTCATCGTCATCAGCCAACGAATCGACGTAGCCGCTGATCACGGTGAGCGGCGAGCGCAATTCGTGTGAGGCATTGGCGACAAAATCACGGCGCATTTTTGCCAGCCGCAAGCGATCAGTAACGTCCCGAATAATCAGCAGCTTCTGGTCGGCACCGTAGGGCACCACGCGGCAATTCAACCAATGGCCGTCCTGCACAGGTGACGGAATCTCCACTGACCGCTCAAAGTCGCCGCCATTCACCAGTGCGACCAGCTCCGGGTTCCGCAAAATATTATCGATACGCTGACCTTTGTCCTTCTTGCGCTTAAGGCCAGCGAGCTCGCCGACAGCACGGTTGCAGCTGACGATTTCATTGTTGGCATCCAGTATCACGGCACCGTCCGGCATGGCGTCGGTCGATTTTCTGACCTCTCTGAGCAGACGACGATAACCTGCCTTGCGCCGAACCGCGCGCTCATGCTCAAAACGAAATCGGGAAAACAGCTGTGCCCAGAGACTTTCACCGACGCGAAAATTGTCGAAATTGCCGGTGCGTAAAGCGCGATCAAAACTCAGCAACTGCCAGACCTGCCAGCCCAGCGCCACAAGCGCGAAGGTCAATAATCCCCACTGCGTTTGTCCATAAAGCCAACCTACCCCAGCGCCTGCCAGCAGAAAAAGCACGAGGTTGATGACAAATTTTCTGGCTGACTCCGACATCGCTCGCTACTTGTCTTTGATCGAGAATCGATAACCGCTGCCACGCACGGTCTGAATGTATTTGTCGGCATGCGAATCGGACAGTGCCTTTCGCAGCCGCCGAACATGAACATCGACGGTACGTTCCTCGACATACACGTTGGCGCCCCACACTCTGTCGAGTAACTGCGCCCGACTGTAAACGCGGTCCGGGTGCGTCATGAAAAACTCCAGCAGGCGATACTCGGTCGGCCCCAACCTGACTGCATCGCCTGCGCTCTTGACGCGCTGGCCAAGCACGTCCAGTTGCAGGATTCCCATTGCGAGCAGTTCGCCGTCGTTGCCAGCGGAGCGGCGCAATACTGCTTTGATTCGCGCAATCAGCTCGCGCGGTGAGAACGGTTTGGTGATGTAGTCGTCTGCGCCACTATCGAGGCCGGACACCTTGTCGTGTTCTTCGGCGCGGGCAGTCAACATGATGACCGGCAGCTCTTTGAAATCCTTGTCCCGCTTCAACATGCGGGTCAGTTCCAGGCCGCTGATGTCAGGCAACATCCAGTCGATTAATGCGATCTCCGGCCTTTCGTCTGCCAGCAAAGCTCGAGCCGTGCGGCAATCTTCGGCTTGCAGAACACTGTATCCCGCCCGCGTCAGATGGAAGGCGACCATTTCACGGATGGCCTGCTCGTCTTCCACAATGAGTACTTTTGTTTCGGTCATGCGCTATCAGCGACCCAGGTTCTTGGTGCAGCTCTGTATTTGAACAGCGCTATGTTACAGAACTGTTACGGGCCTCGTTGCGCCGGTTTTTCGGCAACCTTGTGACGCAGGTACGCAGGCTTAAGATCGCCTGGGTCGATCGCCGACCCCAGCGCCGACAAACTGAGCAGATAGCGGGCACGTGGATAAAGCACATGGGGCTTCCCCGCCAGCCATTGCTCGTTCGCCGCAAACAAGCCGGGATAGCGCTCCCAACCCTGCCCGGCAGCCAGCATCAAATGCGCCTCACCACGCGACAGTTCGTCTATCGCGCCTGTCGCCTGCAGCCGTTCATCGCTGATCGGCCGCGGTAAGCCATCCGCTCCGCGCTCATACAGCCCGAGATAAACCTCGTGCAAGTGTGCGTCCTGGGCGACGGCAACCGCTTTTGCTTCCAGCCTGTCCATTAGCTCGGCCGCGACCGCCGCCAGCGATGAAACAGGAATTATTTTGAGCCCTGCGCCATACGCGAGGCCTTGCGCGACGGACGCCGCAATCCGCATACCGATAAACGAGCCGGGTCCGTTGCCGAGGACGATAGCGTCCAGGTCAGTGAAAGACACGCGCGCCTCGTCCAGCACACTCCGGATCATCGGCATCAACAGCCGCGTGTGTTCGCGCGCTTGCTCTTCGTGACGCTCAAAAATTTCATCGCCAATGCGGAGCGCGACCGTGCAGGCGAGCGAAGATGTGTCGAGCGCCAAACGCTTCACGCTACCTTGCCTTTGCGTTCGTGTTGCGCGAGAAAGCTGGATACTTCATTGAGTGCAGACGTGGATGGCATCGGCGCAAGAC
>JAOUNH010000073.1 GCA_029881055.1 Gammaproteobacteria bacterium | reverse complement strand
GCACCTCCATGAAGGCTGTAGAAATGTCACCTGAGCAACTTCAGCAAAAGGTCTCGGCGGGCGAGATTATCAAGGTCGGCGATTCCGTCCAGATAACCACCTCAGATGGCCGGACAGATAAGTTCAAGGTCACGGCAATTACGGCCGATCTCGTTTCCGGCAAGAATATCCAGATCCCGGTCACCGATATTCTGGCTGTGCAGACGCGAGAGTTCAGTGGCGGCAAGACGACGGCACTTACAGCCGGTGGTCTCGGTCTGCTGTACATTATCGGCGGCGCGATTGTGGCCGGGGCCGCACTTGCGGGCGGTTAGACTCAACCAGTGATTTCACTGCCCCGTTCAAGGTAGCGGACGATTCCCTTTGCGGCTTCACGGCCTTCGTGAACGGCAGTGACGACGAGATCAGATCCTCTGACCATGTCGCCGCCCGCGAAGATTTTCGGATTCGTCGTCTGGTAGGGAAAGTTGCCGAGTGCCGCTACGCGAACGCGGCCGCTCGGTAATGTCTCGACTGAAAAGTCCTTGAACCAGGCCGGCGGATTCGGTCGAAATCCGAAGGCGATGATGACCGCATCGGCTGGGAGCACTTCCTCGGTGCCGGGCACGGGTTCCGGTCTGCGGCGCCCGTCGGATCCCGCGGCTCCGAGCTGCGTCTGCACGACTTTGACGCCCTCGACCTGACCCTTACCCACGATCTCGAGCGGCTGCCGATTGAACAGGAACTGCACGTTCTCTTCCTTGCTGTTCGCCACTTCGCGGCGCGAGCCCGGCATGTTTTCTTCGTCGCGGCGGTAAGCGCATACGACGCTCGTTGCGCCCTGGCGGATTGCTGTGCGATTGCAGTCCATGCCCGTGTCGCCGCCACCGAGAACTACGACGTTCTTGCCTTCGAGGTTGATGTACGGAATAGCCGCGTCCTTGTATCCCAGCTCCTCGTATACATTCGAAATAAGGTACGGCAATGCTTCGTAAACACCGGGCAAGTCTTCACCGGGGAATTCACCCTTCACGTAGTCGTAGGTTCCCATGCCCAGGAATACCGCATCGTACTCGTCGAGCAAGTTCTCGAAAGGCCTGTGCTCGCCGATACGTGTGTTTAGAACAAACTGCACACCCATGCCTTCCAGGATCTCCCGGCGTTTCTCGACGACAGACTTTTCCAGCTTGAACGGCGGAATGCCGTAGGTCAGGAGACCACCAATATCCGGGTACGCGTCAAACACGACGGGGCCAACTCCGTTGCGCGCCAGCACATCCGCCGCCGCCAATCCCGCAGGACCCGCGCCGACGATGGCAACGCGCTTGCCGGTATCAACGACATGCGACATGTCAGGCCGCCATCCTTGTGCGAGCGCTTCGTCGGTGATGTATTTCTCGATGTTGCCAATACTGACCGCGCCGTTGACGTCGTTCAGCGTGCACGCGCCTTCGCAGAGGCGATCCTGCGGACAAATGCGGCCGCAGATTTCGGGCAGTGAATTGGTCTGGTGCGACAACTCCGCCGCTTCGAAAAGCTTGCCGTCTTCGACGAGTTGCAGCCAGTTCGGAATGTAATTGTGTACCGGGCACTGCCATTCGCAATAGGGGTTGCCGCATTGCAGGCAGCGGCCCGACTGCGACGCCGCGCTCGCGCCGTCGTAGTGGCCGTAGATCTCGCCGAAGTGCTTAACGCGACTTTCGGCATTTTCCTTGCCGGGGTCGCGCCGCGGTACTTCCAGGAACTGCAGTGGATGTTTGGACATTACGCAGCCCGTCGCAGCGATTCGATCAGCGAGTCGAGCTCAGTCGCTTTCGGTTTGACGACCCAGAACTTCGGCAGGAAGGTGCGGAAGTCATCCAGGATTCGGGTGCCCCAGACGCTACCCGTGTAAGCGACGTGTCCGGAAATCAGCGCACGCAGATGATGCAGGTTGGTCTCCATGCTTTCCGGCGTAATGCGGTGGATATCGATGAGCTCGTGGTTGTAACGGTCAACAAAATCCCTATCAATATCAAGCACATAAGCGAATCCACCTGTCATTCCCGCACCGAAGTTGACGCCGCTGCGACCCAGCACGACGACGATGCCGTCGGTCATGTATTCGCAGCAGTGATCTCCCGCGCCCTCGATGACCGTGGTCGCGCCCGAGTTTCTGACCGCGAAACGCTCACCGGCGCGACCGGCCGCATAAAGTTCACCGCCCGTTGCGCCGTACAGACAGGTATTGCCGATGATCGCGGTTTCGCGAGCCTCGTAGCCCGTGTTCGCGGGTGGATGAATTACGATACGGCCGGCAGCCATGCCCTTGCCGACATAGTCGTTCGCGTCACCCACCAGATGCATATTCAGACCCGCAACGTTCCACGCGCCAAAACTCTGCCCGGCCGTGCCACGCAACACGACCTCCACCGGGTTCTCCGCCATGCCGTAATTGCCGTAGCGACGAGCGATCTCGCCCGACAGTCGTGCACCGATCGAGCGATTGAAGTTCTGCACGTCGAAACCAAATTTGCCGCCGGTGCCGGCCTCAATCGCGGGCAAAATCTCGGCGACCATCTGTTCGGCGAGTTCACCTTTGTCAAAAGGATCGTTGCGAACGTCGGTGCAGAACTGCGGCGAGTCCGGTATCAGTCCGGCATCCGAAATGATCGGGCGGAGGTCGAGTCGACGCTGGCGATCAGTTTCTCCGGGCAACAGCTCCAGCAGGTCTACCCGACCAATCAGTTCTTCCAGGCTACGCACACCGAGATCAGCCATGAGCCGGCGCACCTCTTCCGCAACGAAGGTGAAGAAATTGATCACCATTTCCGGCAGGCCGATGAAGTACTCGCTGCGCAGCACGCTGTTCTGCGTTGCGACACCCGTCGCGCAATTGTTGAGATGACAAATTCGCAAATACTTGCAGCCCAGCGCGACCATAGGACCAGTACCGAAACCGAAACTTTCAGCGCCCAGCATCGCCGCCTTGACAACATCGAGACCGGTTTTCAGGCCACCGTCAGTTTGCAAACGAACCTTGTGCCGCATCTTGTGCTTGCGCAGCACCTGGTGTGTTTCGGAAAGTCCGAGCTCCCACGGGCTGCCCGCGAACTTGACGGAGCTTAAGGGGCTCGCGCCCGTGCCGCCGTCGTAACCCGATATCGTAATCAGGTCAGCGTAAGCCTTGACGACACCGGCGGCGATGGTTCCGACGCCGGGCTCGGCAACGAGCTTGACGGACACGAGTGCTTCAGGATTTACCTGCTTCAGGTCGAATATAAGTTGCGCGAGATCTTCGATTGAATAGATGTCGTGGTGCGGCGGCGGTGATATCAGGCCGACACCGGGTTTCGCAAAGCGCAGCTTCGCGATCATCTCGTTCACTTTGTGCCCCGGCAGCTGACCACCCTCGCCGGGCTTGGCGCCCTGCGCGATCTTGATCTGGATGACTTCGGCGTTAATCAGGTACTCCGCCGTAACACCGAATCGGCCGGACGCGACCTGCTTGATCTTGGAGCGGCGCTCCGTGCCATTTCGCGCCGGGTCCTCGCCGCCTTCGCCGGAGTTCGATCGCGCGCCAATACGGTTCATCGCAATTGCCAGTGCCTCATGCGCCTCGGGCGACAGCGCACCGAGTGACATACCGGCGCTGTCAAAGCGCATCAGGATGTCCTGCACGGGTTCGACGTCGTCCAGCGACACCGCCGGGCCCAGCGGCTTGATCTTCATGAGGTCCCTAAGTGTCGCAACGGGACGTTCGTTTACGAGCTTCGCGTATTCCTGGTATCGGGAATAGTCACCTGAACGCACCGCAGCCTGCAGCGTCGCGATGACATCGGGGTTATAGCAGTGGTACTCGCCGCCATGAACGTACTTGAACAGGCCACCCTGACCGATGGAACGGCGCGGGTCCCAGGCATCCGCGCCAAGTGCACGCTGGTCACTCCACAGGTCATCAAAATTCGCGCCCTGAATGCGCGACGTCGTACCGCGGAAGCAGCGATCGACGACGTCGGAATCCAGGCCGATGATTTCGAACAACTGCGCACCGCGATAACTTGAAATCGACGAGATACCCATCTTCGACATGACCTTGAACAGGCCCTTGCGAATACCGCGTCGATAGCTGCGACCGAGTTGCATTTGCTTGTGAATATTGCCGCGACGGCCAATGTCGTGCAGGGACTGATAAACGAGGTAGGGATAGACCATAGTCGCGCCATAACCGATCAGGCACGCAAAATGATGCGGGTCCCGGGCTACGGCGGTTTCGACAATGATGTTGGCGTCGCAACGTTGCCCGGTCTTCACGAGATGATGGTGAACCGCGCCCGTCGCAAACAACGCGTGTACGGGCAACTTGCCCTTCACGAGATACCGGTCGCTCAGCATGAGCAGGAATTTACCGTCGTTGACGGCCTGCTCCGCCTGTTCGCAGATGAGGTCCAGGGCCTCGGATAAACTGAGGTCCTCATCGACATTCAGGTCGATGAACACGTTGTTACCCTCAAACATTGTCGGACCCAGCAGTTGCCTCAGCTTCGCCTGTGACAATACGGGCGAATTAATCAACACCTGCTCCGCATGTTGCGGGCCGATATCGAACAGGCTGGATTCGCGGCCGACATTGGTCTGCAGAGACATTACGATACGCTCACGCAGTGGGTCGATCGGCGGATTGGTCACCTGCGCGAATTGCTGCCGAAAATAGTCAAAGGGTGATCGCACCTTGTTCGAGAGCACCGCCATCGGCGTGTCGTCACCCATCGAACCAACGGCTTCCATTTCCGCATTCGCAAGGACAGCGACAACTTCGTTCAACTCTTCGCGCGACAGGTTGAACATCTTCTGATACGTCGCGAGCGTATCCGGATCCATCGGTTCCGCGGCGGTCTCGGTATCGACCAGCTGTGAATCAAGATAACGAACGCCCTGCTTCAACCACTTTTTGTAAGGAGCGCGCGTTTTCAGGATGTCATGAATTTCGTCATTATCGAGCAAGGTGGCATTGACGAGATCAACCGCGAGCATCTCGCCCGGCCCGAGCCGGCCTTTGCTGACGACATCGGCTTCGTCGTAATCGTAGACGCCGACCTCTGAAGCGATCGTGATGTGCCGGTCTTTCGTAATGACGTAACGCGCCGGACGCAGACCATTTCGATCCAGGCAACAAACGGCATAACGACCATCCGTCAGTACGATACCGGCCGGGCCATCCCAGGGCTCGAGCTGGCAGTCGTAAAATTCATAAAAGGCGCGCACGTCGGGATCGATGTTGTCGACCGTCTGCCAGGCGGGCGGCATGAGTATGCGCATTGCCTGGATGACATCCATGCCACCAGCGCGCAGCACCTCGAGCATGTTATCCAGACTCGACGAATCCGAGCCCGTCAGGGAAATGATGGGGTTCAGATCCGAAATATCGTCGAGCTTGTCCGATATGAAATTCTTGGCTCGTGCCTGTGCCCAGTTGCGATTGCCATTGATCGTATTGATCTCGCCATTGTGCGCGAGAAAACGGAAGGGCTGCGCCAGGCGCCACTGTGGCAATGTATTGGTCGAGAAACGCTGGTGAAAAACGCACACAGATGCCTCCATGCGCGGATCACGGAGGTCCGGGTAAAACACGGGCAATGCCGCCGGCATGATCATGCCTTTGTAGCTGATCGTGACTGACGAAAGACTCGCAATGTACGTATCGGGGTCAGTGACGCGATTCTCGGCGCGTCGACGCGCAAGAAAAAGGCGGCGATTGAAACTGCCGCGCTGCATGCCTTCCGGAGCGTTAACGAATAACTGCTCGATTTTCGGCAGGGTTTTCAGCGCCTCTTCGCCGCATACGCTCGTATCGAGCGGAACTACTCTCCACCCGGCGACAACCAGTCCGATCTCCTCGATGGCCTGGTTGATGACTTTACGCGCAGCGCTGGCGACGCTCTCGTCCTGGCTCAGAAAGACGGTACCTGCCGCAAATCGTTCACAGAGGGAAAAACCGAGTTCCTCACCAACCGCCCGCAGGTAAGTGGCTGGAAACTTGATCAACAAACCACAGCCATCGCCCGTCTTGCCGTCAGCAGCAACGGCACCGCGATGCGTCAGGCGAGTCAGCGCAGCAATCGCCGTCTTGACAACCCAATGACTCGGCATGTCGTCAAGATTTGCGATTAAACCGAAGCCGCAGCTGTCGCGTTCGAATTCGGGGTTGTACAGCGATTTCGCAGTTTGCTCTGTCATAGCTACCGTGGAGAGCGCGTTAACGCGTTCCCCCAAGTTAAGGGTTGAACCGGATGGCGTCGCAACGCCGGATCAGCGCGCTAGCCAGATGCGGAAAAGTATATGACAGGACCTGCAGTGATTACTGCCTGACGGCAAAATTGGGTGAAATTGGATAAAAAACGAGGTGTTTTCGCCGGATATCCGTGCCTTGTCCATTTGTTGCGCGCGTAACCGTGAGCCGGTGGGGCACACTAGTAGCGGCTGGAGGTGACCCGGATCACTCCGCTATCGCTAAACTTCAAGACCGGCACAAGTGGAAGATCAACGCCGAATTTCCCTTCCAGTTCGTAGCGAATATCTCCGCGCGTGCCATCTCTGACGACGGCAAGTAATTGCGGTGCGGTCTTGAGCAGATTGAGATCAACACTGATGGCAAAACTTGCATCGCCCTCGGCCGGCACCTTGAATTCACTCGTTGTCTGGCCGCTCGCGAACGTTTGCCCGTCGAGTTTCACACCATAGTCAACACTCCGAACAGGCAATGGAAACGGGTTGGGGTTCGCGACATCAAACGACAACAGAAAGGTTTGGCGATTGAAGTCGAGACCAACGACCTGCACATCACGGAGATAGACCTGCGGTGAACTGACCAGGTTATCCGGAATAGACGCGCACGACGACAGACACAGAACCAGCAGAACCACCGGTAGCCGGGTCTTCAATTCGATACTCATAGCGTTCTCCCTGTAATGTTCCTGCGCTGTCCGCTAATGCAGTTCCTCACCCAACTCAGCCCAGCGCGCGGATATTAACAGCCACTCCTCGCCCTTCTTTTCCAGCTCCAGCTGAAACCGGTAAGCATCCGCACTGAACCCGAAGACACCGTCGTTTTTTCCTGCCATACCGACAACCAGGTCAATCTCTGCCGCCGAGCCACCATACAAGCGGACTTCTTCAATGGATGTCACCAACTTAATGGTGTGTTGTCGGAAGAAATACGCTCTCAGCACATTCTCAACGTCGCCGATTTTGTTACCCCGGGAATCCGCGTAGGCCGGTGAAATCATTCCGACGAGATCCTGGCGTTCCCGCGCTTCCGCCGCGGCCTGCGCCTGCTCAACCCAGAGGCGCAGCTCCGCTTCCGGCTCCGCCACGGGCCCGCCGCATGCACCTGCGAGAACACCGCAAACGAGACCGACACACACATTCCGCATGCCGGACGCCAATCGTTTCCAAGTAGCGGTGGGTTTCATCTGCTAAAGTCTATTAGCTTCTGCGCCACCGATTACCCGATTCGGCCCGATTTGTGACCGGGTTCGCACTTTGTGAAGTAACATGGCGCCTGAAGTGGCGACCTTCCAGGAATTCCGCTATGGCCGTAAAACTATTGAGTGAAAGTATGGATGCCGCGATCACTGACGAAGATCAGGCCAGGATCGAGGCCGTCCTGTCATTCTGGTTTAAGGAACAGCAACTGTCCGCGCCGCAAATCGACCAGCGCATGGAGATCTGGTTTAGTGAGGACCCGGTCTTTGACCACGAGATCGAGAAAAAATTTGCGAATGACGTGGAGGCCGCGAGTGCCGGAAAACTCAATCACTGGGCGGTGGATTCGCACGGCCGCCTGGCCCTGATCATCCTGATCGACCAGTTCCGTCGCAACATTTACCGCAATACTGCGGAAGCGTTTTCCAAGGACGACCTCGCCCTGCGTCTCTGTGTCGAAGGCGCGATGGAAAAAAAGGATAAGGGCCTGACACCGATACAGCGCGTGTTCTTTTTTATGCCGCTGCAACACGCCGAATCGCGCAAAGTGCAGGCCAAGTCGGTCGAGCTATACAACCGCCTCGCCGAAACCGTTTCAACCACCGAGCGCGAAACATTTCTGACTGTTGCCCAGTTTGCCGAACTGCACCGGGATATCATCGAGCAATTCGGGCGCTTCCCGCATCGCAACAAATTGCTGAAGCGCGAAAACACCGCTGAGGAAGCCGAGTATCTGGCGGGAGAAAGCCCCGACTTCGGCCAGGGTTAGGCCCACACTAATCAGTCAGCAACCCGGGACAGGCGATTGAATCGCCAGGTGAGGAGTATCGCTGCAACGCCCAGGCCAACGACGAAACCGGCCCAGATATAGTTGGCCGGCGCCCGGTAGGTAATGGCGGCGAGGTAGGCCAGCGGGAACGCGAGCACCCAGTAGGCGAACATCGTAACAACCATCGGCACCCTCGTATCCTTGTAACCGCGCAGAGCACCGGCTGCACCCACCTGAACACCGTCGGCTATCTGGAAAATAGCGGCCATTAACAGCAGGCTGATCGCAATTCTGGCTACCGTCACGTCGCTGCTGTACAGGCTGACGACAGCGTCGCGAAATACGAGCAGGAATGCCGCGGACAAAGTCATGATTCCTGCGCACAGCAGGATGCCAGCCAATCCGCAAATTCGAGCCTCTCGATGCCTGCCCGCACCAAGCAGCTGTCCAACCAGCACTGTTGTCGCCCCGCTCAGCGCCAGCGGAATCATGAACGTTGTCGACGAGAAGTTGAGCGCAATCTGGTTCGCCGCCGTTATCTCCGTGCCGCGTGTGCCAATCAATATCGAAACGGCCGAGAACAGGCCCGCCTCAGCCGTAATCGTGATCGCGATCGGGACCCCCAGGTAGATGATCTCCTTGAAAACCGACAGGCGTACCGGTGCAATCCTGAAGATGTGGAACTTGTGGTAGTGCGGGCTGATCATCATGTAAGTCGCAAGAACCAGCGCGATCAGCCACATGGTTATTGCGCTCGCATAACCGCAACCCACGGCGCCCATCGCCGGCGCTCCGAAATGCCCGAACATGAGCACGTAGTTCAGAAACACATTGCAGGCCAGCGCAAAGATCGATGTGAACATGATTGGCCGCGTGCGCCCGACCCCTTCGGTCGTAAATCGCAAAGCGAGAAAAGCGAACATGCCCGGCGCACCAAACGTGATGGCCCCGACATAATCGATCGTCAGGTCCCTGAAGTCGGAATCGATGCCGACCGCCTCAAGCAAGGGTGCGGCCGAAAACTGTCCGAGCAACAGCAATGGGACGCCCAAAAGCACTGCAAGGTAGACCCCCTGGCGCGCGTAACGGCCAATCCGGTCGTAGTCGCCGGCCCCGAAGTGGCGCGAGACTATGGGCGAGATCGCCATCATGATGCCGAGGCAGACGGCGAAGCCGAGAAACCAGACGCTGCCGCCAACGGCAACTGCCGCGAGTTCCCTGGCGCCGAGACTGCCGGCCATTACGGCGTCCGCAAACTGCATGCCCGCAACCGCAAGATTATTCACGATCAGCGGCCCGCCCAGTCGCAATATTCCCCTGGCCTGCGATTTATATTCGGTCTTATCAAGGCGGGTCATCGACGCATCTTAACTTACGGTCGGCTCAATGATTGGTGTAAAGTTGCATCGCACACTGGATAAATAAAGGACCGGAGACCCTATGTTGCACGATGGAAGATCGATTCGAGTTGCCGTGGTGGGCGGATCACGTACTCCCTTTTGCCGTTCGCACTCGGTTTACAGGGATTGCAGTAATCAGGACATGATGGTCGCGGCGCTCAACGGCGTTGTGAACCGATTCGACCTGAAAGGCCAGACGCTCGGCGAGGTTGTGCTTGGCGCTGTTATCAAGCACTCCAGAGACTGGAACCTGGCCAGGGAGAGCGTCATCGAATCGGGGCTGAATATCCGGACACCGGCCATCGATTTGCAGCGTGCCTGTGGCACCAGCCTCGAGGCCGCGATAGTGGTCGCGAACAAGATAGCACTCGGACAAATCGAGGCCGGCATCGCTGGCGGCACCGACACGGTAAGTGACGCACCCGTCGTCTATCCTGACGAATATCGCGCGATCCTGATGCAAATGCACAGGGCCCGTTCGCCGCTCGCCCGCATAGCGCCAATCTTCAAAATACGACCGAAACATTTCAAACCGGTATTGCCCGGCGTCGTCGAACCGCAAACCGGCCTGTCGATGGGCGAGAGCATGGAAGCCACGGCGCAACTATGGGATGTGCAGCGCGAACACCAGGATCAGCTGGCGCTCTCCAGCCATATCAAGGCGGCGGCCGCTTACGATGCCGGCTGGTACGAAGACCTCGTCATACCCTTTATGGACGCGGAAGAAGACAACAACATTCGACGTGATACGACGTTTGAAAAACTTTCGACATTGAAGCCGGTGTTCGACAAGAGCGAGGACGGCACCATGACAGCGGGCAACAGTACGGCCCTGACTGACGGTGCCGCCGCGGTACTGCTCGCATCCGAGGACTGGGCGCGCAAGAAGAACCTGCCTGTGCTTGCCTACCTTACCTTCGCCAAAGCGAGTGCCGTCAATTTCATCAACGAAGAAGGATTGTTAATGGCACCGGCCTACGCGGTGTCGGACATGCTGAAGCAAGCGAATCTTTCGCTGCAGAATTTCGATTTCTACGAGATACACGAAGCCTTCGCCGCACAGACCATTGCAACCCTGAAGGCCTGGCAGTCGGAGGAGTTCTGTCGCACGAAGCTGGGGCGCAATCAGCCCATGGGGCCGATCGATTTGTCACGGCTGAACATGAAAGGCGGCAGCATTGCGATCGGACATCCCTTCGCCGCTACCGGTGCCCGCATCATCGCGACGATGGCGAAGATGTTGAGCGAAAAGGGATCGGGCCGCGGACTCATCTCGGTTTGTACCGCCGGCGGGATGGGTGTAAGCGCCATCATGGAAGCAGCATAAGGGCAGTACGATCCGGGGGGATCCATGGCGGACTTCAGCGCTCTACTGGCTACGCTTAACGGCGTTCTTTGGCATGAGTACGTCCTTTACACGATAGTCCTCACCGGTATCGTCTTCACAGTCTGGAGTGGTTTTTGCCAGTACCAGGCGCTGGCGCACGGACCATCGGTGCTGCGCGGCGTGTACGACGACACCAACGACCCGGGCGCTATTAATCACTTCCAGGCGCTGTCCGCGGCACTGTCGGCGACAGTCGGTCTCGGCAACATCGGCGGCGTCGCGCTCGCGATTGCACTTGGTGGACCCGGAGCTGTGTTCTGGATGTGGATCATCGGTCTGCTCGGCATGGCGATCAAACTCACCGAAGTCACCCTGTCGATGTTGTATCGAAACACTGACGACCCCGATAACCCGCACGGCGGCCCCATGTGGGTGGCTCACAAGGCGCTCGCCGGGAAAGGGTGGCCGCGGCTCGGACGGGCCGTCGGTGTGATTTTTTGTGTCACGCTGCTGGCCTCTACTGCGACCGGCGGCAATATGTTCCAGGCCTGGAACGTCGGCGAACTGACGCAAGAGTACTTCCAGGTTCCAAGCTGGATTACGGGCATCGTCCTCGCTCTGATGGTCGGCTCCGTCATCATCGGTGGCATAAAACGCATTGGCAAGGTAACCGCGACGCTCGTGCCTGTGATGGTTGTGCTGTATATCGGCGCCGGCCTCTATGTGCTGGCGCAGAATGTCGGCGCGATTCCCGGTCTCTTCGTTTTAATATTTCAGTCTGCGTTTTCTCCCACCGACGCGACCGGCGCATTTATCGGCGGTACTGCCGCATCAGCGCTTATGTTCGGTATGAAACGCGCCATATTTTCGAATGAAGCAGGCCAGGGCTCGTCACCTATCGCACACTCGGCGGCGAAGACCGATGAACCCGCGCGCGAAGGTATCGTTGCCGGACTTGAACCCTTTATCGACACGATCGTCGTTTGCACGTTTACTGCCCTGATCATCCTGTCCACCGGTATCTGGAACCGGGGCCCGGACGTGCCGCTCGACGCTTTGCCGAGCGTAGTGCGAGCAGAATCCGGCTGGCAGTTCACCCCAACCGTCGTGCCCGGTCACGACTGGACCGACAACGACCGCGTCATGCTGATCGTCGAGGCACACGACAACGAAACGACCGGCAACAATCGGCACCGCGTAGAAGGCATCATTGCGGCGACTGACTCTGGCTATCGGGTCAACTGGGTGCCGATCGCAAGTTCGAAGCAACCTGTGGCCATTGGCGACGGGATCTATCGCACTTATATCGGCGCGACCCTGACCGCCAAGGCCTTTGACATCGTTTCGCCGGGACTGGGCAAATGGGTCATCTCAATTGCTGCCTGGTTGTTCGCCGTATCCACAATGATTTCATGGAGCTATTACGGCGAGCAGTGTGTCGTATACCTTGGCGGGGAAAAGGCCGTGCGCGGTTACAAAATCGCATATTGCCTGTTGATCGTGATCGCAACGCTGGGACTCATCAAGACAGACGCGGATCTCGACAACCTGACCGGCGTTGGCACAGCCGTAATCCTGTTTGCGAACATTCCGATTTGCTGGTTCTTCGGCTACCAGGCGATCGCGGCGTACAAAGATTACGTCAGCCGCTTGAAATCCGGCCGTATGGGGCCGGACCACCCGCCGCCGCCTATTGACGACCTTTTGTCGGGCCGCGATGTCCAGAA
>JAOUNH010000232.1 GCA_029881055.1 Gammaproteobacteria bacterium | reverse complement strand
GAAAGCGCGCGACGCGGTGACGGGGCCGATGCCGCTCAACAATGTCGGTAGTCATTGTACCCAGCCCTACGAATGCCCGTTCCTGTCTTACTGCTGGCCCATGGACGCCGAGTACCCGGTAACGGGTCTGGGCGGCAGCAAGGCCAGACTTGCGGAATGGGTTGTTGCCGGGTGTCGCGATATTCGCGACGTTGCCGGCGGGGACATGAGCAATGAGCTGCAGCAGCGAATACATCGAGTGACGCACTCTGGCGTGGCGGAAGTCATTCCCGGTGCGAGGGAGATACTTGAGGCTTTGCCGTATCCGCGCTATTACCTGGACTTTGAAACGGTAGCGCCTGCTGTTCCGATCTGGGCGGGGACGAGGCCGTATGCGCCGGTTCCGGTGCAATGGTCCTGCCACATCGAAAAAGATAACGGCGCCCTGCTGCACGATGAGTTTCTCGATTTGTCCGGCGCACCGCCGATGCGGCCCCTGGCCGAGAAGATGATCGATTGCCTCGGTGGTTCAGGACCGGTGTTGATGTACACGAGTTACGAGAAGGGTGTCATCAAGGGACTGGTTGAGATGTTCCCGGACCTGGAAGCGCCCCTGCAGGCAATTATCGACAGGCTCTTTGACCTGCACCCAATCGTCAAGGCGCATTACTATCATCCGAAAATGCTGGGGTCATGGTCGATCAAGGCGGTGCTGCCCGCGATGGTACCGGGCATGAGCTACGCCGGGCTTGAAGGAATCAACGAAGGCAGCGGGGCGTCGGACGGCTACCTGGAAGCGATCAGGCCCGGGACGCACCCCGCGAGAAAGGCTGAGCTCGAAGAGCAGCTCCTCCGGTATTGCCGTTTCGATACCCAAGCGATGGTGGAGATCGTCCGGTTCTTCTGAATTCCGGGACTTTCTCTTCCGCTGCTCAGGTACTGGCCAGGATCGCCGCTACCAGCAACACAACGACCAGCGCCTGCAGTGCAACGCGTTCCCACATGAATTTTTCAGCATGTTCCTGGTCGTAGCTTCCGCCACGTGCCATCGATCGCAGTCCCAGGGTCAACACAACAACGGTCGCGACCAGTGCCGCGAATATCAATAGATTCGAAATACTCATCCGCGCCTCCCTCAATAATTGTCGCTTTTGATAATGGCCTCAATTTCATCGACCTGTGCTTTTGTTACAGGCTGGAAAGTGCCGAGAACGCAGGTTGGTCCGCTGCCCCAGTGGTGCGGTGAATGCCATGGCGTGCGTGTGTACCAGGGCCATCTGAACCAATCGGTTGCCTGGAACCTATCGGTGTCACACAAGCGCGTTGCGCTGAAGGGCTGCACGATCAGGACGTCGCCGTGGTGGAGATCCATGCAACTGGATCGCAGCGTGTTGATCCAGAGTTTGTCGCCCCGGCCGACGAAAAGCAGGTGTTTGTCGTCCAGGGGGCGAAAGCTTCGGTATTCAGTCTCACTGAGGCAACGCTTGCGCTCGCCAAATTCAGCCGGGTCCAGTTCGACGCTGAGAATCTCCGCAATGTCCGCTTGTTTGGCTTCGCGCTGCCTTTCGAGCTCGGGCGAACTCGCACAGCCGGCAAAAAACAAAATAGCAGCCAGAGCGATGGAGATGATATTTCTGTTCGCCGTCATGATTGGCTCCTTTTCCCTGTTGCTCAGGGAAAAGCTAGCGCTAGCCACGCGAGCTGACAATACGGAATGTGTGCAGTTTGTTGCGGACTTCGACTCGTTGACTCGTTCTAAAGGGCGCAGGACTCCGCGATATTCCAGCGCCGCCGGGTTTTGCTATCAAAATCGGCCGCTGTAATGTGACCGCCGCGTTTTTTAAACCACTGCACCAACAGGTCGCGACTCAAGGGCATATTATCTGCATATTCGAATCCGCCCGCCGGCATCGCCGGCGTCAGAATGTCATCGCCGCCCATTGCGAGAAAGTCATTGGCGACGATTCGTATGCGGTCACCATCTGCGATGACTCTGCCATCGCTCAGAACCATTTCGATGTCGGGTGCGCCATCATCACAGTCAACAGAAACGCGCATGCCCGAAAATCCGGCGAGCCTGCTTTGCCCCTTGATCTGGGCGAATATGATCTGTCGCAGTTCGGTGCCCGACAACTCGATGACAGCAATACGGTTATCGAATGGAAAGGCTTCGAAAACCCGGCCAAAAGTGACCTCACCCGCCGGCAGGATGGCGCGAATGCCGCCAGAAACATTGTGAATGGCGATGTCAGCATCGGCACCGTCGAGCAAAGCGTCAGTGAACAGGTTTCCGAGTAAGGAATCCGGATTGCCTGCCAGGTCAAATGGCCTGTCGAGCGTGACGCCGAGGGATTCTGCTTTGATGACCGCGGCATGTGCCTTCGCTCTGTCGGCGATCTCGAGTACCGCTGGCATGGCCTCTACAGGAAAACCTTCGTAGCTTGCCGGCGTGACAAGGTCGGTCTTATTCGCCACCCATGCGCATTCGTTGTTTGCTACGAAATATGCCGGGCAGTTTATTTGCGGCGGAAATATCTTGCGGTCGACAACTCGGCCGGCTAGCCGATCGATCGTAAAGTCTACACGGTCAAACGCATAGGTATTCGAGTAGCTGGCAGTCACAGCAATACCGTTGATGACGTGTGCCATCGGCTTATGCACGTGACCGGCGATGATGTGGTCAACCAGGCCCGATGGAAGCGCGTTGGCGACCTTAGCGATTTCGCCGTCGAGATTGCATGACGTGAGATCAAATGGATCATCGACCTCGCTGCAGTGACTACCGGCATGCGCCGTGACGATAACGATGTCCGCACCTTGCGCCCGAAGTCCCGTCGCTTCACGGACGATCGCATCCGCCAGTGGCGCGATCTCAAGGCCGACACCGTTGGCCGCAATGGTGGTTTGCAGAGCGTGCGCCGTGATCAGTCCTATGATGCCAACCTTTACGCCCACTGCTTCGACCATGACTGACGGCACGACATTGTCCCAGTCGACGAGCTTGCCCGTTGCCTGATTGACGATGTTTGCGCTGAGTACGGGAAAGTTTGCCTCGGCAACTCGCTGTCGCAATGCTCCGCGGGGGTCATCCCCGGGGCCGGCCGGAATGGCCAGTTCGCCGACCGGGCCGAAATCAAATTCATGATTACCAATCGTGGCAGCCGTGTAGGCGAGGGCATTGTAGACTTCCATTATCGGCGCACCTTCTTCGAGATTGGACTCGAGCGTGCCTTGCCACATATCGCCGGCGTCGATCAGCAGTACAGCGCCGCCGTCTGCAGCGCGCGCAGCTCGCACTGCAGCGACATATCCGGAAAAGGTCGCCAGTCCGCCAGTATATTCATCGGGCAGAAGTTCGCCGTGCACATCGTTCGTGCCAAGGACAGTC
>JAOUNH010000231.1 GCA_029881055.1 Gammaproteobacteria bacterium | reverse complement strand
AGCAGGTTTTGTCCTTGTCCGCAGCCAAATCCATGCCCTCAATCGTGATGAGTTTTGAACCCACACCAAAAGAGTTTTTTGCGCTGACGAATCCCCCGGCGAGGTTGATGCGGTTCAGAGAAAAGTTCGATGCGCTCGCGGAGTTTGGCGTCGACATCTTTTATTGCCCGCGCTTCAATTCGGCGATGCGGGGCATTCCAGCCAGTGCGTTTATCCGCCAGATCCTCGTGCATGGCCTGAACGCACGTCACATCGTGGTTGGTGATGATTTCCAGTTCGCACGCAAGCGGGAAGGCAGTATCAAGGATTTGCTGCGGACCCGGCAGGCGCTGCAGTTCGATGTTGATCAAGTGCCGAGCATTATCAAAGAAGGTGTCCGGGTCAGCAGTACCGTCATTCGAGCGGCGCTGAAAGAGGGTGATCTGTCACGCGCGGCGACCCTGCTTGGACGTCCGTATCGCATGTCCGGCAGAATCGTACGCGGGCGACAGGTTGGCAGAACGCTCGGCTATGCAACCGCCAATGTGGACGTCCGGCGGCGCCAGAGTGCCGTGATGGGGATATTCGCCGTCCGCGTCTCCGGCCTTCCGGGAGGCAGTGTTGACGGTGTCGCCAGTGTCGGTACGCGGCCGACTTTTGATCTTACGAAACCCGTTCTCGAGGTTCATCTGTTCAATTTCGATCGCGATATCTATGGCGAATACATTCACGTGGATTTTGTGGCGCGCTTGAGGGACGAGGAGAAGTTTGAGTCCATTGATGAACTGGTTGCGCAAATGCGAAGGGATGCCGAAAATGCACGATCTATACTTGCCGCAAACGCGGTGTAACGGGGCGGAAAATTGAATACGGACGCAAACACCAATAACGGCAACCCGAGATTCATCACCTGGATGGTGGTTGCAGCAGTGATCGTCGTAGTTGATCAGTTAACCAAGTGGGCGATCGTGGAATGGATACCCCTGTACGACAAGGTTCCCCTCAATTCCTTCCTCAATCTCACGCACCAGCAGAACTCCGGCGCCGCTTTCAGTTTCCTGGCGAACGCCGGCGGCTGGCAGCGCTGGTTTTTCGTCATACTCGCCACGGGCGTTAGCGCCGTCATTGCGGTCTGGATCTGGCGTATCCGTTCCGAGTCGCAGACAGTCCTTTCAGCCGGACTTGCGCTTGTACTCGGTGGTGCTGTCGGAAACCTGATTGACCGAATATTGCTCGGCCATGTGACCGATTTTATTCAGGTTTGGTTCGGTAGCTGGGCATTTCCATCGTTCAACGTTGCAGACGCCGGCATTTCTGTCGGCGCTGCATTGTTGATTATCGATGCCTTGTTCCTCTCGGGAAAAGAACAGCAACAGGCGTAAGCTGGTTTTACCGCGTTCGGTTCCAGCAATCGGCATCAGGAGCCGACGTCCTTACACCGCCGCCATTGATCGTAAATATACTGCACTTCGCCGCTTCCGCGCCGCCAAGCTGGTAGGTGGCCGTAACGGTAAAGTCCGCAGTCGGCACCGGGGCAGCAATCGTAATGACATAGGATCTCGAATCTGTCGTAAACGGACTTGCGCTGAAGCCCAGTTGCGTGAGATCGGCCGAGAACTGGTTGTTTTGCAGATAGAAGCGCTCCTGATTCGTAGCTGCCATCAGGAGTGCCGCTTTCGCCTCATTACGCTTCGCCCTGGCAGCAAACTCGCGATAGCTGGGATAGCTGACTGTCGCGAGGATGGCAACGATGACGACCACGATCATCAATTCGATAAGCGTGATACCACGCATGCGTCTCCTGCTGTAGATCATTCGATACCGTCCTGCGTCCAGAGCGTGCGCACGGGGTTATTCGCGAATCCAGGATCGAAACATTCGACGCCTATGCAACCCAGCGGAGGTGGTGAGCAATCACCACCGGCAGCGCAAGCCGCCGGATCCGGGCTCGGGAAGAGGAATCTCGGAGACGGTGCGATACCGCCCTGTGCAAGGTCCGTGACGCGCAGCGAATCCTCTGTGCCAGGGATCACATTGCTCAGATCGCCGATGGGGTCGCCATTGGTCACGCTTACCCGATACAGGAAGTTTCGACCACGACCCGCTGCGCAAGCGGCCGCCGCCGCAGCGTCGGCAGAGAAGCCAACAAAGAAGATCTCGTTGTTGAACGTCGTCGAAGCCGCAAGAATCATTTGATCAGGCGGCAAGGTCAACATCCAGCCCGAATCGCCCGCCGTAATCGCGGCACCCACGGAACCACTGATTTCGACGAGGTCTGCCTCAGTAATTGGCGTATAGGTGTTGTAGTCCGCCTGCGTAAGCTTGTTATAGACGTCAGGATCACGAACCGAGTAGAAACGATCGTCGTTGGTATCGTCGAGCGGATGCGCCCGATACCCGCTTCCCAGACTGATCGACAGGTAACGGCGATTCTGGTAGTTGTCGGTGAATATCGAGATATCAGGCGGATTGTAGAAACGGCGCGTGTCAGCATCGGACGGGTTGGACATGCCTTCGGCGCCAAGCTGCGCGATGACGCCGCCCGCGACCAATGCGTCAACGCCGACTCCTCCTGGTGCCTTTCCGTTCGTGATATCAAAGCGCCAAATCTGGCCGCTGATGTCGACACTGTACATGCGGTCGGCGAGGCCATCGCCGTTGAAGTCGACGACACGGATCTGAGTCGGGATCGCGCGAGTCATGTTCGGCAACGTCAGGTCCGCCCCCATATCACGTCCAGCACGCCACAACACGGTACCGGTTTCCAGGTCGAGGAAGTAAATGCCGGCACCCTCGCCATCCGGGGTCGTTGGGTGGACCAGGGAATCGTGAACGGAATCGTAGCCACCACCGATGACAGCGACAGCCTTGTCCGCATTGAGCCTGCCATCGTTCATGTCGATGCGAGCAATTGTCGGAGCGGACCATGACTGTCCGAACTCTGGTGAGCTAACGCGCCATTTGACAACCGGTGCATTCTTGTTTGTTACATCCAGCGCGTAGTAAGTGTCGCCACCGCGGCGCATACCAAACAATATGTAGACGAAGTCGCCATCAGCTGACTCAATAATTCCGTTCTTGTTGCGATCAGCAATAACGGGAACTATATCGCCATCAACACCGTAGTTTTTGAAGCTGGACTGAGGATTGAAAAACAGCTTCGCCTGGTTCGGCATGTGTTCTATTGGAATGAACGCCCAAAGCTCTACACCTGTCATTCCGTCAATGGCATGTACATAGCCGTCGTTTGTCGCAGTATAGACCACGACCTCAGGACTTGCTGGTGTGCCACCGTAGACCACTGCAGCCGGTTGAGAGTGAAGAGGGTCGCCCATAATATTGCGAACGGTGGTCGCAGGATTTCCGTCGACGTCGGCGACGTCCTCGCCTCG
>JAOUNH010000072.1 GCA_029881055.1 Gammaproteobacteria bacterium | reverse complement strand
AGTGGTGATGCGAAAAAAGTGATACGTGGCGCAGAGCATGCCGAGGGGATCGCAGTCGGTGTGGCACTCGCCAGGGATCTCGGCAATCTTCCGGCAAACATTTGTACGCCATCCTACCTTGCTCGTATTGCGAAAAAACTGGCGACCGGCAATGGCAAATTGACAACGCGTGTTCTCAGCGAAGCGGAAATGAAGAAACTCGGCATGGGATCGCTGCTGTCGGTAACGGCCGGTGCCGGAGAACCCGCCAAGCTGATCATCATGCAATACAAAGGTGCTGGCAGCAGCCAGCCGGTAGTGCTCGTCGGCAAGGGCGTAACCTTCGATACGGGCGGCATCTCGCTGAAACCCGGCGTCGGCATGGATGAAATGAAATTCGACATGTGTGGTGCGGCCAGCGTTTTTGGCGCAATGGCTGCCATCAGCAAGCTGAAGTTGCCGATTAACCTGACTGTCGTGGTCCCGGCCGTTGAGAACATGCCGAGCGGCACGGCAACTCGTCCGGGCGACATCGTAAAGAGCATGTCCGGGCAAACGATTGAAGTTTTGAACACCGATGCCGAAGGACGCCTGATCCTGTGCGACGCGCTCACCTATGCGCGGCGTTTCAAGCCCGCCGCAATTATTGATGTCGCGACACTGACGGGTGCTTGCGTGGTAGCGCTGGGCCATCACCGCTGCGCCATCTACGCGAACGACGACGCCCTGGGCAATGAGTTGTTTGGTGCCGCCAACGCATCCGAGGACCTGGGCTGGCGCATGCCGATGGGTGACCAGTATGCCGCGCAACTGAAGAGCAACTTTGCCGATATGGCGAATATTGGCGGCTCCGGTGGCGGCTCGGTTACCGCGGCCTGCTTTCTCGGCAAGTTCACGGACGGAATGAGCTGGGCGCATCTGGACATCGCCGGTGTAGCCTGGAAATCGGGCAACGATAAAGGTGCCACCGGGCGACCAGTGTCCTTGCTGTCCGAGTTCCTGCTGTCGCGCGCCGGCGCCCTGCCCTGACACGATCGTGGCGCAAGTCGATTTTTATGTTCTCGACCGGGTCGATGAACACGCGCGTAACACGCTTGCCTGCAAGTTGGCAGAGAAGGCCTGGCGGCTGCAAAACACGATCCATATTCATACGATGACGCGAACTGACGCGGAGCGTATCGATGATCTCCTGTGGACTTTTCGCGACGGCAGCTTCGTACCGCACCAGCTTGCAGAGCGTGGACACGACGCGCCGGTGACCATCGGCTACGGCGCAGGAGCTGTTGAGCCGCGAGATTTATTAATTACCCTTTGCGATGAAATTCCGCCGTTTGCAGGCTCATTCCCGCGTATCGCGGAGCTGGTCACCGCGGACGAAAACTGCCGCACGAAAAGCCGGCAGCGCTATGCAAGTTACCGAGAGCAAGGTCACAACCTGGAAACTCACAATATCTAATGGACAAGACTTACCAACCACAGGCCATCGAACAGCGAATCTATGATCGCTGGGAAAAGAGTGGCTACTTCGCTCCGCAAGGTGAAGGCGCACCGTATTGCATCGTGATCCCGCCGCCCAACGTGACGGGGACACTGCACATGGGTCATGCATTCCAGGACACCATCATGGATACGCTGACGCGCTATCACCGCATGAAGGGTGATCGTACCCTGTGGCAACCTGGCACAGACCATGCCGGTATCGCCACGCAAATGGTGGTTGAACGCCTGCTCAACGCCGAGGGCAAATCGAAACACGACCTTGGCCGTGAGCATTTCGTCGCACGCGTGTGGGAATGGAAGGAAGAGTCCGGCGGCCTCATTGCACAGCAAACGCGTCGGCTCGGCGCTTCCGTCGACTGGAGTCGCGATCGCTTCACGATGGACGAAGGATTGTCCGCCGCCGTTCGCAAGGTCTTTGTGCAACTCTACGACGAAGGTCTCATTTACCGTGGCAAGCGTCTCGTCAACTGGGACCCCAAATTGCATACGGCGCTGTCGGATCTCGAAGTACTGACCGACGATGAGGATGGCCACCTGTGGCATTTCCGCTATCCGCTGGCGTCCGGTGACGGACACCTGGTGGTCGCAACGACGCGGCCGGAAACTATGTTGGGCGACAGCGGCGTGGCGGTGCACCCGGAAGACGATCGTTACAGGCACCTCGTCGGCCAGGAAATCATCCTGCCCCTGGTTGGGCGCCGCATCCCGGTCATTGCGGACGACTACGTCGAGCCCGAGTTCGGTTCCGGTTGCGTAAAGATGACGCCGGCGCACGACTTCAATGACTACGAGATTGGCAAACGCCATAACCTCGCGATGTACAACATCTTCACCGACGACGCCGCGCTCAATGATGAAGTGCCGGAGCGCTTCCGTGGCATGGAACGCTTTGCTGCGCGGAAAGCCATTGTCGCCGAGCTCGACGAGCTAGGTCTGCTCGAAAAGGTCGAAGACTATGTGGTCAAAATTCCGCGCGGCGATCGCAGCGGCGTGGTCGTGGAACCTTATTTAACGGATCAGTGGTACGTAAAAATCGAGCCGCTGGCCAAACCCGCCATCGAAGCTGTCGAAAGTGGTCGTATTCGGTTCGTCCCGGAAAACTGGTCCAAAACGTATTTTGAATGGATGTACAACATCCAGGACTGGTGCATCAGCAGGCAACTGTGGTGGGGACACCGCATCCCGGCCTGGTATGACGACGAAGGCAATATCTACGTCGGCGACGACGAAAGCGCGGTCCGTGAAAAGTACCAACTTAAGTCCATTGCCCTGCGGCAGGACGATGACGTGCTGGATACCTGGTTTTCCTCGGCGCTCTGGCCATTCAGCACTATGGGCTGGCCCGAGAAGACTGACGAGTTGCAGCAGTTTTATCCGGGCAGCGTTCTCGTAACCGGCTTCGACATCATTTTCTTCTGGGTCGCACGCATGATCATGTTCGGCCTGAAATTCATGGATGACGTGCCGTTTCGCGAAGTCTACATTCACGGCCTGATACGCGATCAGGATGGCCAGAAGATGTCTAAGTCCAAGGGTAACGTACTGGACCCGATCGACCTTATCGACGGCATTGATCTCGAGTCACTGGTTGAGAAACGTACCCGCGGCATGATGCAGGACCACCTGGGTCCGAAAATCGAAAAAGCGACGCGTAAACACTTTCCGGACGGCATTGACCAATTCGGAACCGACGCCTTGCGATTGACCTTTGCCGCCCTCGCGACCACCGGGCGCGACATCCGTTTCGACCTCGGGCGCATCGAGGGCTACAAGAATTTTTGCAACAAACTCTGGAATGCCGCGCGTTATGTGTTGATGAACACCGAGTCGCTGGACACCGGCGATGTGAAATTCAGTTCAGCCGACCGCTGGATCAAATCACAACTCAATAAGGTCACGGCGGACATGCATCAACACCTGTCCGCCTATCGACTCGACCTCGCTCTGCACTCCGTCTACGAATTCACCTGGCATGAATTCTGCGACTGGTACCTGGAGCTGTCGAAGCCGATATTGCAATCCGATGACTCCTCCGATGCCGAAAAGCGCGGTACGCGACAGACGCTGATCGAAGTGCTGGAAACGATCCTGCGCTTATTGCACCCGTTAATGCCCTTTGTTACCGAGGAAATCTGGCAGGCCGTTGCACCGCGCGCAAGTATTGCCGGCGACACCATCATGCTGCGCCCCTACCCTGAGGTAACTCCGGACGCGGAAGATGCCGAGGCCGTTGCTGATATCGAATGGGTAAAACAGTTCATTCTGGGAATCCGCCAGATACGTGGCGAAATGGATATATCGCCAGGCAAGGCTTTGGTGGTCATTTTGCAGGGTGCTAGCGAAAGCGATCTCCGGCGGGCGGCAACTGAAGAAAACCTGCTGCGGCGCGTCGGTCGTGTCGAATCCGTTTCTACGCTGGATGCGGGCGAGGAGCCACCAGCGGCTGCAACGGCATTACTCGGTGACATGCGCCTGCTGGTCCCGATGAAAGGCCTGATCGACGTCGATGCGGAGCGGACCCGACTGACGAAGCAACTGGACAAAGTCAAAGCGGAGCTTGAACGCAGTAACAACAAGCTCGGTAACAAGAATTTTGTGAACAACGCACCGCCGGACGTAGTCACACAGGAAAGAGAGCGCATCGCCGAGTTCGAAAGAACGATCGCTCAATTGATCGAGCAGATTGGGAAACTTGACGAGCTAGTGTGACCTCAAGGGTATTCTGAGTACTGCATCACACTCTGACTGCTGAGCCGGTGCAAATCAGCCAAGCATCGGTAACGATACTGCCTGGAGGACGATCGCATGCAACGCGCTAAAACCATTGAAAACTTGCCGACTAGTGTCGACGCACAGCGTGATGCTGTGCTGCGTGCGCAACGGACGATGGGGAAAATCATCCTTGGCAAAGATGAACAAATATCCCTGGCACTCGCCTGCCTGTTGGCACGGGGGCATCTTCTGATCGAAGACCTGCCGGGGCTGGGCAAGACCATACTTGCGCAATCACTGGCCAGAACGCTCGGACTGACGTTTCGTCGTATTCAGTTTACGAGTGACATGTTGCCCGCCGACATTATTGGTGTCTCGGTATTTCGACAGGACAGCGGCAAGTTCGAGTTTCAGCCCGGACCGGTATTCTCGCAGTTGGTGCTCGCGGATGAAGTCAATCGGGCAACGCCGAAAGCACAAAGCGCGCTGCTCGAGGCGATGGAGGAATACCAGGTGTCCGTCGATGGCGAGACCCGTCCGCTGCCGAAACCGTTCTTCGTTGTCGCGACCCAGAATCCCGGAGACCAGATCGGCACTTTCCCGCTTCCTGAATCACAACTGGACCGCTTCCTGATGCGAGTCGCTATTGGTTACCCCGACGAAACGAGTGAGCGCGAGATCATCGCGGGTGACGATCGACGCCAGCTGCTGGATGACATCGAAGCAGCCATGGCTCCGGAAACGCTTGTGGAATTGCAGAAAGCCGTGCGCAAGCAACACGTCAGTGCTGCGTTAATAGACTATGTGCAGGCGCTGGTCCGGCACACGCGCGAATCCGCCGACATTGAAATTGGACTGTCGCCACGCGGGGCGCAGGCCCTCGTTGCTGCCGCCAGGGCGCGCTCCTTCATCGAGAATCATTCGGGCGTATACCCCGACGACATACAGGCGGTTTTCGCTTCGGTTGCCGGTCACAGGCTGAAGCCGGCTGGCAGCACGCGCTTCCGCAGCCCGTCCGAACTTTGCCAGCATGTCCTCGATTCCGTGGCAATCCCCTAGCCGCTACGTCGGCTTGGCTCGCGATCAGGCGACGATGCGCGTCCGTCGCTGGGCGCGCAAACGGCAGGGCGTCGACGACACGACAACCCGGTTGCGACCGGGTCGTGTCTACATCCTGCCGACGGGCGTCGGTTTCATATTCGGCCTGATGACATTCGCGATGTTGCTGGGTTCGATGAACTACAACAACAATCTTTCATTCGTGCTGACGTTCCTGTTGATCGGCATTGGCTTTGTCGCCATGCACCAATGTCAGCGCAATCTCGTGGGCCTCGAGTTGACATTCGCGGGTACTGATCCCGTTTTCGCCGGGCAATCCATGCGCTTTCGAATTGCGATCACCAACCAGTCGCGGAACGCGCGCTTCGGCATTCGCATTTACCACGACAAGACCGAAAGCGACGTGCATGACCTGCAACCCGGCGAAAGCAGGATATTCACACTGCCGATCGTCACCAGCCGCCGCGGCTGGATGCGGCTGGATCGCTTCGGCATTCGAACGCTGTTTCCGTTTGAACTGTTCCGTTCGTGGGCGTGGTTGCATATGGATCTCGGCGGATTGGTTTATCCCGCGCCGAGTGACAATGCACCGGAACCGCCACCGACGCGAGTCGCACACGGGCACCGTCAACACGACGCGCGAGGCGAAGAGGATTTCGCGGGTCTGAAGCGTTACAGCGAAGGCGACTCTCCGCGCCATGTGGCCTGGAAAGCCTACGCGCGCAGCGGGCAAATGCTGTCGAAGCAATTTGCCGGCGCCGATACCAGCAGCCAATGGTTCGACTTTGAAGGCATCGCCGCCCTGGACGTCGAGGAGCGCCTGTCGATACTGACTCGATGGATAATCGACGCAGACAGGACGCTGGAGGACTACGGCTTGCGCCTGCCTGCGACAGAGTTCCCGCCCGCTCACGGCGACGCACAACGCCGGCAGTGTCTTGAGGCGCTGGCGCTGTTTGACGGCGGCGCGTCATGAGAGCACAACCGAGAGGTACTGACGGTTCCCTGCTGGTCAGCCTGCCATGGACTATCGGCGCGCTTGGGGTCTCGCTCGCTCCGCATGTCCCCTACCTCGCCCTGTGGATAAGCGCAGCGGTTGTCGGTTGCGCCGCCTGGCGATACATCATCGAAAAACGACGTGGCATATTGCCGTCACGCTGGGTACGTGGCGGTCTCGCACTGGTTTGTTTTCTTGGGGTCTTCGGAACCTATTCGGCGATCAGTGGTGTTGGTCCCGGGTCCGCGTTATTGGCGATTATGGCCGCCATGAAATTGCTCGAGACACGTAAGCGACGCGATCAGTTTGTGCTTCTGTTCATCTCCATCTTTCTTGTCATGTCCTCGCTGCTGCGTGAGCAGTACCTGTGGTCCCTACCCTACCTCCTGATCAGCACACTGATCATCCTTACGGCATGGCTGCGCATGTCGGCTGAAAAGAGTGAAACGGCAAAACAGAGTTTCGCTACCGGTGGCCGCCTGCTGCTATACGCAGCGCCGCTGGCCATCGCGATGTGGGTGTTTTTCCCGAGGCTGGCTACGCCATTCTGGGCTGTGCCTATCGATACAAGTCAGGCCACGTCGGGATTGAGTGACACCATGAGTCCCGGCGATATCAGCTCGCTATCGATGTCGGATGCGGTTGCCTTTCGCGTCCGGTTCGACGACGAAATTCCGGATTCTCGCGATCGTTACTGGCGCGGGCTGGTTCTGACCCGATTCAACGGGCGCACCTGGACCGGATCCGAACCCAGAATCGACTCGTCGGCGTTACAGCAAATCGCAGCGCGAGGGGACCCGGTTTCCTACGAGATAACGATGGAGCCGACACGACAACAGTGGGTTTTCGCAATGGAGATGCCAGCAGACTGGTCACTCGAGCGGACCTTCATGGGGCCGCAGCAGCAGTTATCGCGTGTTACGCCGATCGAACAACGCATCGCCTATAAAGTGGTGTCTTACCCGGACTACGTGCTGCAATCGGAACTGTCTTCACTGGCGCGACAGTGGTACACGTCCGTGCCCGAGAACGGCAACGAACGCACCCGGGACCTGGCGCGTGCTATGCGCTCTGACGCGGGGTCTGATACCGCCTTTATCGACGCAGTACTCGCCAAGTTTCACGAAGAGCAGTATTTCTATACGTTGCAGCCGCCTGCCCTGGGTAGCGACCCGGTGGATCGTTTCCTGTTTGATACGCGACAGGGCTTCTGCGAACACTACGCATCTGCCTTTGCGTTCATGATGCGCAGCGTCGGTATTCCGTCACGCGTGGTTCTTGGTTATCAGGGCGGTGAGGTCAATCCGATGGGCGGCCACCTGATCGTGCGCCAGTCCGATGCCCACGCGTGGACCGAAGTGTGGTTGGAACGTTACGGCTGGTACCGCGTCGACCCGACCTCGGCCGTCGCGCCCGAACGCATTGAGTACGGTGCGCGCGGCGCTGCAATCGACGGTGTGGGCGTGGGCTGGGGGTTTACGGCGCCGTCGAAACTCCTGCAGCAGCTAACGATGACCTGGGACGTTCTCAACGCGAAGTGGAATGAGTGGGTCCTCGGCTACGGCCCTGACACGCAGAAGGGTTTCATGGAGTGGCTCGGTATGAGTGATCCGAGCTGGCGAAAGATGTTGCTGACGCTCGTCATCAGCGTCGTGTCACTCATATTGGTCATCAGCGGCCTCATGATGTTGCGCTGCCGCGCGCCCGCCAAAGACCGGGCGTCGGTCCTGTACGATCGTTTCGTCAAAAAGGCCGGGCTGGAAAGACGCACAGGCGAAACCGCGCTCGAATACGCGCGCCGTGCGAAGTCCCACGGCACGATTCCCGAAAGCACCGTAAGCTCGGTGACCGTCGCTTATCTCGATGCGCGGTACGGGCCGGATGACGATGGCGCATTGGGTCGATTGAAGCATGCAGTTGCGGCAATTCGAGTACGAGCGACCGCGTGATACGAGCCATACGAGGTTCGATCCAGTGCCAGGCCCCGAGTCATCTAGCCGGATACTTTGATCATGGAAATAAAGCGGATCTCGATCCCGCTTGACGGGACCGGAGGGAGCCATTCCATGATCAAAGTATCCGGCTAGATGACTCTGACAGCGACGAGATTCGACCACCGGTGAGTATTGATCGCCTCATCCAATCGATCCACCGTGCACAGGCGCTGGCTGCGGGAAAGTCTTTGCAGCGAATCAAGCGGATCTCGATCCCGCCTGACGGGACCTGGGATCCCGCACCGCGGGATCGCAGGGAGCCATCGCAGCAAAGACTTTGCCGGATGCAGCGCCGGACTACTGGCACATTGACTTCAGGAATGAGATTCCGTTGCCGGCAACCGCACTAACGCCAACAGGACTGCACCCGCGAGGAACATAGGCATTAACGCCAGCAACACCCACTTCGGATCATCTGACAAGGTTGCCGCAATCGCGACCATAGCGGGACCGAGCACATGCGCGGCCTTCGTCGTCATGCTGTAAAAGCCGAAGAACTCACCCGGCTGGTCAGCCGGGATCAGGCTCGCGTAGACGGACCGACTCAGGCCCTGCACACCGCCCTGCACCATACCGATGACCACGGACATCACGTAGAACTCGTTGATGCTTGTCATCTGGATTCCCCACAGACAGGCACCGACATAGGCCACGAGCGCAAAGTACAAGCCCTTTTTTGCCCCGAAACGATGGGCGAGGAATCCGTACACCAGCGTTGCGGGAAAACCGACAAGGTTTGCGATCAACAGGGCAAATACCAGGTCTTTGTCTTCGAACCCGAGCCGCTGGCCATAATTGGCCGCCATGAAAATGACCGTGAACACGCCGCCAATGTAAAGCCAGTATCCACTCAGGAAAATCATGACATTGCGATAGTGGCTGATCTTGCGAATGGTCGAGCGCAGCTCCTCGTAGGCGGCCCGGACCGGGTGACTCGACACCTCGATGGAGCTGTGCTTCTCCGGCACGAAAAAAATCAGCGGCAAAAGAAACAGCAACCACCAGGTACCAACCGATATGAAAGCGTAACTGAAGACTTCGGTGGCGTTCTCGAGGCCGAAGGTCTGCGGCGACTTCAGCATCCACAGGTGAATGGCCAGTAACACGGCACCGCCGAGGTACCCTACCGAAAAGCCCAGTGTTGATACGAAACTGTAGTTGCGCGGCTCGGTAACATCGATCAGGAGTGAGTCGTAAAATACAATCGAACTGTAATAACCCAGCGAAGCCACGAGATACAGCGCGAGCGCCGCCGGCCACTCGCCCTTTTCGACCAGTCCAAGTCCAGCAGTCGCAAGCGCCCCGACAATGGCAAAAAACACCAGGAATCGCTTGCGGTAGCCACCCGTATCAGCAATCGTGCCAAGCACAGGCGACAACAGGAATACGATCAGGCTGGCAAAAAACGTAATCCCCCCGAGGCGTATCGTCGCAGCGGACCCGCTGTCACCCCAGTAGTTGCCGAGCACCAGGGGAAACAATACCGCCAGTACACTCAGTGCGAACGCCGAATTCGCCCAGTCGTACAAGGCCCAGGTCAGGACGCTTTTTGTGAGTATCTTGGACTTCGGCAAAATCCTGCCTCAGTTAGAGAGTTGGCGACCCGGCTACTATCGCACATCCCTGCGCTTCGCGGCACAGGGCATCGTGCCTTAATGCTCCCGGGTGGCGCGAAATGCGATGTCCGGCCAGCGTTCCTCGGTCAGGCTGAGATTCACCCGCGTGGGCGCGATGTAGACCAGGCTGCCGCCATGGTCCAGTGCCAGGTTGTCGTGGGCCTTGCGCGTAAACTCGGCGAGCATCTTCGCATCATCGCATTCGACCCAGCGTGCTGTAGCAACGTTGATCGCTTCAAACTGGCATTCGACCTTGTATTCATCATTCAGGCGATGCGCAACAACCTCGAACTGCAAAGGACCCACGGCCCCGAGAATCAGGTCATTATTACGCATGGGCTTGAACAGCTGCGTGGCGCCTTCTTCGCACAATTGCGCCAGACCTTTCTGCAAAGCCTTCAGTCGCAACGGGTCCTTCAAGACGGCCCTGCGAAAAATCTCTGGTGCGAAATTCGGGACGCCCGTAAAGCGAAGCTCTTCCCCTTCAGTGAAGCTGTCGCCGATGTTGATCGTGCCATGATTGTGGATGCCGATAATGTCGCCCGCGTAGGCGGTCTCGGCGTGTTGCCGATCGGCCGCCATGAACGTAATCGCGTCCGGTATTTTCATTTCCTTTCCGGAGCGGACGTGCAAGGTACGAATTCCCTTGCGGTACTCACCGGAACAGATACGCATGAACGCGATGCGATCGCGATGCCCCGGGTCCATGTTCGCCTGGATCTTGAATACGAACCCCGTCAACGGTTCCTCAGTCGGCAGCACCTTGCGCTGCTCCGTTTCCCGGACCAGCGGTGCAGGCGCGTAGTTAACGAACTCGTCCAGCAGCTCCTTGACGCCGAAATTGCCAATCGCCGAACCGAAGAACACCGGCGTCTGCTGGGCTGCCAGGTAACTGTCGATCGACAGCTCCGGGCACGCACCCTTCACGAGTTCAATCTCGTCCCGGAATTGATCCGCAGTATCGCCAAGCGCCGCTGTTGCTTCGTCTGAATACAGCCCTTCGATCGTGTGCCGCGTGGACGCTTTTTGTCGTCCGACCCGATCGTAAAGAATGATGCGATCCTGCAGCAGGTGGTACACGCCCCGCAACGAGCGTCCCATGCCTATCGGCCAGGTCACGGGTGAGCACTGAATCTTGAGGACAGTCTCGATTTCATCCAGCAGATCGATGGGTTCCCGGCCATCACGATCGAGCTTGTTGATGAAGGTCATGATCGGCGTGTCGCGCAAACGACAGACCTCCATCAACTTGATGGTGCGATTTTCTACACCCTTTGCGCAGTCGATAACCATGAGTGCCGAATCGACCGCGGTCAACGTGCGATAGGTATCCTCGGAAAAATCCTCGTGCCCCGGCGTATCCAGCAGGTTGATGACATGGTCGCTGTAGGGAAACTGCATGACAGACGACGTAATCGAAATTCCGCGCTGTTGCTCCAGCGCCATCCAGTCAGAGGTCGCGTGTCGACTCGCCTTGCGACCTTTTACAGTTCCGGCAAGCTGGATCGCACCGCCATACAACAGCAGCTTCTCAGTGAGCGTTGTTTTTCCGGCGTCCGGATGCGAGATGATCGCAAACGTGCGCCGCTTGCTGACTTGTTCGGCGAGATTCGGCATTGCGGAATTCAGGTTTAAGTGGCGGCGCAGTCTAGCCGAATCGCGGCACAACTGAAACCGCGCGTCTTACGGCCCGACAACCAGTTTCTTGGCCAGCACTGCGGCATCTTCACGACCTTCCCTGGCTTGATAATAGGCCGGACGCGCCGCAACTTTATGAAAGCCCTTCTTGCGATACAGTGCGATCGCCGTCTCGTTGGAAGGCCGTACCTCGAGGAAAATCTCCCGTACGGCTGCCGCGCGGGCATGGTGCAGCAATTCATCCAGCAACCTTTCGCCATAACCGAGTGAACGATAGGCCGGATCGATGCACAGATTGAGGATATGCGCCTCCCCGGCAGCGACAGACAAAATGGCATACCCAACGACGCGGTCTTCGCGGATCAACACGGTGCACTGGTAACCCGCGAACAGGCAATCGCGAAACACACCGTGGCTCCAGGGGAATTCGTAGCTGCGTCGCTCGATGTCCGAGACCATCGCAAGATCGCTGTGGTGCATCTCGCGAATGTTCGTCGGCGCGCTCGCTAGCCGCGAACTCATGCAGGCCCTCCTGCCATGAGGCGGCTGGCCAGACAAAGGTCGGCCCACGATTTGCGCTTCTGCCCGGGACTGCGCAACAGGTAGGCCGGATGGTAGGTCACGACCAAGGGTATCCCATTAAAATCATGTGCTTTTTCACGCATACGCCCGACCGGATCATCGCAGCCCAGGAGGTTTTGCGCGGCAATCTTGCCGACTGCCAGGATGATTTTCGGTTGCACAAGGTCGATCTGGCGCTGCAAATATGGCCGGCAGGCCGCCGCCTCGGCGGGCTTCGGGTCGCGATTGTCGGGCGGCCGGCACTTCAGGATATTGGCGATGAAAACGGAATCCCGGCTCTGGCCAATGGCTCGCAGCATCTCGTCCAGCAACTTTCCCGCGCGGCCGACAAAGGGCTCACCGCGACGGTCTTCTTCGGCTCCTGGCGCCTCGCCAATGATCATCCAGTCGGCATCCCGGTTGCCGACACCAAAAACGGTCTGCGTTCGACTCGCCGACAACTCGCACAGGCTGCAATCCGCAACGCAAACCCGCAACGCGTCCCAATCCAGGTCACCGGCGTCGCCAGCGCTGGTCGCCGCGCGCAAAGCCTGATCTGCGTCAGGTGCATCCCGCGGCAACCAGACATCTATGCCCATCGCCGTGAGGTACGCGCGTCGTTGTTGTTCGGAAGGAATCATTCGTGTGGCC
>JAOUNH010000230.1 GCA_029881055.1 Gammaproteobacteria bacterium | reverse complement strand
ACTCGAATTACCACGCGTCGCCGCAATATCGCCAAGCGCGAAATGCGCAGGCGCTGTGGGCAGGAGCTCGATACTGCGATTCAAGTCCGTCTCCGCACTGTCGATACGGCCGAGTTCCTTGTTCGCTAGGCCACGCTGCAAGTGGTAGTAGAAAAAACGATCGCGGCGCTCTATTGCTCGCGTGTAGTTGGTGATCGCCATGTCGTACTTGTCTGCGGATAGGCGAACATCGCCACGCAGCGCATGAAAGTGCGCCTCGCCGTCGTACAGATCGATCGCCTTGTTCGCCAGCGCCAGTGCTTCATCCGGCTTTTTCTCTGACAGCGCTTTTCGCCCTTCGTCGTAGGCCTCGTAGGCCGGCTTGCGCGCCATCGTCTTCTTCATCATGGCCTGGTATTCGTCGCGGCCGCTGCTGCCGCCGGCTGGCAGTGTCGCCGCCGTAGCAATATTGGCACGCACACGCTCTTCGGACGGCGGGTGACTGGCAAACAATCCGCTCAGCCAGTCGGAGTCCCGGCCTTCGCTCAGTCGCACAAATGTTCGTTGCAACTCGACCGCACCCTGCGGATCGTAACCGGCCTTGGACATATACAGCATGCCGTAGTGATCGGACTCAAGTTCCGCGCTTCGTCCGTATTTTGACAGGCCCAGCTGCGCCAGCAGGCTCGCACCACCCGCATAAAGATTGCCGTAGTCACTGTCGCTGGTCGCGATCGCGGTCGTGGCGACACCTATCTGCAGCATCTGGCTGCGTGACATCTGCGCGGCCGTATGGCGAGCGGCCGCATGAACCGCTTCGTGCCCAAGTACAGCTGCGAGCTCCGCTTCCGACTGCAGTTCCGTCAGCAAGCCTCGATTGATCGCGATCTTGCCACCGGGCAAAGCCCAGGCATTTGGCACCGAGTTATTCAGCACCACAAATTCATAAGGCAACGAGACGCCACTTTGGGCCGCGACGCGGCTGCCGATGCCTTGCACATAGCTCGACAGCTCCCGGTCCACATCGTAAGCACCGCCCTGCGACTGTTGCATGGGCAGGTAGTTCTGCTTGCCCATCTCGATCTCCTGCGCCGTGCTGACCATCATGAGTTCAGTCTTGCCCGTCACCGGATTCACGGCGCAGGCGCCGATCGACAGGGACAGTATTGCCAGGAGAATAGTGAAGCTGCGCATGGTGTTACTCCGAGGATATTCGGGCCGGATTATACCGCCGATATCCGGGAATACGGGGGCCTCGCCAGAATACGGAGATACCCGCATACCGCGCGCCGACCCGCTGGGGCAGAATTTCGGTATGAAATCGACTAATCAACTGATTTTGAGCGAGTTACGTGACGACCATCGCAACATGGCCATCATACTTGACCTGCTCGAAGAAACCGCGGCTACGACCAAGGCGGGTAACGACCCCGACTTCCTGCTGATCGAAGAAATCATGCGGTACATGATGGTTTACGCCGACGCAGTCCATCATCCTAAAGAAGATCTCATATTCGCGGAATTGCAGACGCACCGGCCGGACCTCGCCGAAGGGCTCGATGACGTGCCCGAAGATCACTGGCTTATTGCGGCACTCGGAACGCGTTTACGTTCCGACGTCGACGCGATTATCGCTGGGGCCGCTGTGCGCCGCGAACAACTAATTGGCGACATCAAACAATACGTCAAGCGCCTGCGCAGTCATATGCACTGGGAAGAGGACGACTTGTTCCCCCGCGTTGACAAGATGATCGCCGAAGACCCGCACGGTATTGACGTTGGCGATTCATTGCGCATCAAGGATCCGGTTTTCGAACCGGAAATCGAGTCCGCATTCCGGCGCGTTATGGCGAGCCTGCAGGATCGATAGCGGGGCACACTAGAAATACCAGGCCAGTTGCGCGAAGACGCCGGCATCCACGGACAGGTAACGGTCCGGCACGCCTGAATCGATACCGCCGAATTCACTACCGTTTTTGCCCAGCGGAACATTCAAACTGCCCAGCAGGGTCATGTTGTCTGACAGGCTGTATTGCGTGACCAACTGCACCAACCCGCTGGGATCGCCGACATTGACCAGCAATGTGGGCGACAAGGTCCACAGTGGTGTCATCTCGACCGTCACGCTGGTGGCGAGATAATGGCGGCCCAACGCAAAACTTTCACCGCGTAATAGTCGGCGCGTAAGGTCAGGGTTAGCCGCCAGCGACGCCGGGCTGTAGTCATCCGAGTGCAGGCCGAATCCGTTGAAATGGTATTCGAGAATGCCGGTCATGTTCTTGCCGGCCCAGATCCAGGAATAGCTCAGGTTGCTCGATAGCTGCAGGTAGGTGTCGGTGTCCGTTTTCGTGATGACGAGGTCGCCGCCCCAGTGCGCGCCACCAAGGCTATGGCTGGCTCCCAGTCCGAGGACATCGTCGCCGTAATGGCGCGCCGCCATGAGATCAAACTCGCCCTCGCCTGCGAAACCGTGGTAC
Organism: Gammaproteobacteria bacterium; assembly: GCA_029881055.1. Classification (GTDB taxonomy): domain Bacteria; phylum Pseudomonadota; class Gammaproteobacteria; order Steroidobacterales; family Woeseiaceae; genus UBA1847. The sequence continues at coordinate 933 of JAOUNH010000230.1, read as the reverse complement.
TTGATTGCCGAAGTTGCGTAAGTGCTGTCGACGTCATGATCGAGCGCATCACGGCGAATCACGTATGCGCCCTGGAGGTCGGCGCCGCTGTCGCGAAGGTATTGCAGGTACAGCATGTCATCGCCGACTTTGTACTCCGTGTCCACCGCCGCCGGATCGAATGGATTCACGAGATCCATCGGCGTGTAAAACAGGCCGTTACCCCAGGACAACACCTGCCGTCCGAATCGGATGACGGATTTCTCGCTCGCATAGCCTACCCAGAGCCGATCCAGGCGATGCATCAGCGTCGTCCGGTCGCCCTGATCAATGACCGATGTCAGGTCGAACAGGCGGCGGCTGTCGTCCGGCAACGAGTAGCGCTCGCCGTTGAGGACCGCCAACTGGTAATTGGCATTGAAGGTCCAGCCGGAGCGGCGATGCTCAAAATTAAGCCTCAGGTCGCCCTGGGTGTCAGTGGAGCTGGCGCCGAAGAGATCACGAAACAGGCTGTCGGACGCGTAGCCCTGGCTGACCACGCGAAGCTTTGTGTGGCCCGTGATCTCCGTTGTATCGGCGGCAGCCGCCACAACGGGGATGAACGCAAACAGGATGACAATTCTACGCACGCTGGTTAATGTCGTCGACGATGCGCCCATCCAGCATGCGAATGAGTCGCCCGGCGTAACTCATTACACGCTGATCGTGGGTCGCAATGACAAATGTCGTTTTGTGGTGTTCGTTAAGCTCTGTAAACAGCGCCATCAGTTCGTCGGCGGATTTGGAATCCAGGTTTGCGGTCGGTTCGTCCGCCAACACTAACGCTGGCCTTGAAGCAATCGCGCGCGCGACAGCCACGCGTTGCTGCTGCCCGCCCGACATTTGTGCGGGCCTGCGATCTTCGAGCCCCTCGAGGCCCACTTCTTTCAGAATTGCTCGCGATTTCGTAACGCG
>JAOUNH010000071.1 GCA_029881055.1 Gammaproteobacteria bacterium | reverse complement strand
ACCAGCCAGCCGTTCTTGACGTAGAAGGTGTAATCGCCCGCACCGATCTGCACCTGGCCGTTTGTGTAGGTCTCGCAAATGATGCCACGATCGACAGCCGCGACGATCTCGTCTTTCGTGTGCGGGCCGTCTTCCATGAAGGTGCAGGTCATGCGCGGCATGGGCGCGTACTGGTAAGACTCGCGACGACCCGATCCGGTCGACTCGATGCCGTATTGCCTGGCACTGATCTGGTCGTGCAGGTAAGACTTTAGAATACCGTTCTCGACCATTACCGTCCGACCCGCTTTGTTGCCTTCGTCGTCGTAATTCAGGGCCCCGCGTTCGCGCGGGATATCCGCCTGGTCGACAACCGTCACGAACGGCTCGGCGACTTTCTTGCCGATCATGTCGGAGTAGATGCTCGTGCCTTTGCGATTGAAATCGGCTTCCATGCCATGACCGATAGCCTCATGCAGCAATATGCCGCTGGCGCCGGACGCCAGGATGACGGGCATCTCGCCGGCCGGCGGACGTCGGGCCTCGAACTGGATCAGCGTACGGTCTACCGCTTCGTCGATCATCCGCGAGAGCCTGTCCTCCGTGAACCACGAAAATTCCTCGCGTGCCGCGATATTCGAATAGCCGGTCTGCGTCTCGTCACCTTTCTTCGCTGTGACGACGAGCGTCACACGCGCCATCGGTCGATGATCCATCACGAGCTTGCCGCCCAGCGTCGCGATCATCACGCGGTCCTCGCCGTCGTTCCAATACACGGCGACTTTCTCAATTGACGGGTCTTTGGCTTTCGCCTGTTGTTCGATCATTTTCATGACCGGCAATTTTTGCTCGACACCGACATCCGCCCAGGGCACGGTCGTCGTGTACAAGTCGCCGGCCGCCATTGGATTGAATGCTTGCGGCGCAACCTGCTGGCTGCCAGTCGCGATCGCCGACGCCGTGCGCGCTGCCGCCAGCATCGACGGCAACACCAGGTCTTCCGTGAATGCATAACCGGTTTGTTCACCGATGACGACGCGCAGGCCCACGCCCTGCTGTATGCCCGAATTCGCACTGCTGACGATACCGTCCTCCAGCGTCAGCGAGTTGTAACGGTTGTGCTGAAAATAAACGTCGGCCGCGTCCGCGCCACGTGAAGTCAATTCCGACATGACCCGCGAAACGGTTTGCTGGTCGACGCCGAACCACTCCATGAACGGGTTTTCCGGCGTTCGCGACCCAATCGCCGTGGCGCTCTGTACGCCACACCCGGACAGGAAACCCGGCATCGTAACGATCGCGCTGCCCGCAGCAACGCTGCCGATAAAGTCTCTGCGTTTGATAGTCATGATTTTCCTCTGCTGTGGGCCTTTAGATGCCCGCGAGCCCTGATTCGTTGCACTTGGCTCTTCATACCCGTTTTGCGAGCGCGAGACCAAGTCCCGCCGCCGCTAGAAATGCGCCCGTCAGTCGATTTCGCCAGTGCGAATACCGGGACAGACGCTTACGGGCGGCGTCTGCAAACGCCACCCACATGAGATCGCCAATGAAAATGACGGCAAGGAATACCGCGCCCACGACCAGCACGCCGCCCGTCGATCCGTTAGCGACGAATTGCGGCAGGAACGCCGCATTGAATAACAGTGTTTTCGGATTGGCGGCCGACAACAGGCAGGCGCGTAAGAACATCGTTGGAGCCGGTTTAATTCCAGTGAGATCACTGGCCGGTGTGCGCCAGGTCCGGATACCGAGCCAGATCAGGTAGGCCACACCTGCCCAGCGGATCCAGTTAAGCATGTCTGCTGCGAACTCGATCACAACCGCCATGCCAAGCACCACGGCGACGAGCTGCAATGCGACGCCTGCTGTCGTGCCAAGCACCGTCATCACGCCGGAGCGCGGGCCATACTGCACGCTGTTCGCGACGATCAAAGCCACATTCGGGCCCGGGATCATCACGAGGACTGCAGTTGCAATGACGAGCGCGACCAGCATTTCCATCAGCCCGGTCGCCTCCGGGACCAATGGCGAATCAGCCCATAACCGAACAACATCCCGCCAAGGTGCGCAAAATTGGCAATGCCGTTATCGACACCGCTAATTCCCAGCGACAGCTCAAACAGTCCCAACAGGATCACGAAGTACTTAGCCTTCATTGGAATGGGCGGAAACAGCAACATGATGCGACGGTCAGGAAAAGCCATGCCATAGGCCAGCAACAAGCCGAACACGCCGCCCGATGCGCCAACGGTCGGCACGCCCCATCCCTGGATGACACCAACCAACAGTTGAATCATCCCGGCACCGACAACACAGGTCAGGTAATAAGTGAGAAAACGACGCGGCCCCATCAGGCGCTCGAGATCGCGGCCGAACATCCACAGCATCAACATATTAAAGAGGATGTGCATCAGTGAACGCGTGTCGTGCAGGAACCCGTAGGTCAGCAGCTGCCAGGGCATGAACGATGGAAACGAATAACCCGGAGGATCAGCCAGCGGCTGCAGCGCAAACAACCTTTCCATCAACACCGGCGCAAATTGCTGCAGCGCGAACACCAACCCGTTCGCAATCAGCAGGACGAAAATAACGTCAGGTATGGCGCTGTTGTTGACAGGTCTTCGACTATAAATTTGTTGGCTCATTGCATCTCCGAATTACCAGCCACCACCACCGCCACCACCACCACCGCCGCCGGACGAGCCGCCGCCGCCACCGCCGGACGAAGATCCCGGCGGACTCACTGACGAACTAACGGCCGAACCCAGGCTGCTGGTCATGCTGCTCGTCGCCTTTGCCAGGTTTGAGGAGTTCCACTTGCCGTGGTACCAGGACGGACTGTAAGGGCTGCCATCCGGCCCGCGTATCGAAGCGAGCAAGCTCGCGAAGCGCTCGGACCATTGCTGATCCACCCCGAGTGCCAGTGCAAAGGGCAGGTAGGCTTCAAACAATTCCGGCGTCTTCTCCGGAGGATTCCTCAAGTTGAGTTCCTCCTTCTCTGCGATCTCAAGGTAATCCTTGAAACCCAGCATCTCATCGAGCAATTCCCGGCCACGCATCGTCGGGCGTTTCATGATGATCGCAAAAAAGACGACGGCCACAAACATGAGTATCACCGTGACGATTACGGCGGCCGTCGGGCCATTGCCAGAGGCCAGCGCAAAGGCCGACGCCGCCAGGACGATGATTACAGCGGGTATGTTGAGCGCGCCGTTGGTGCGAAAATATTTTTGCTTGTAGTCCAGCACAAGTGACGCCCGGTGAGCGCTGCGTGCCTTACCCAGCAACTCATGATTCTCCTGCTTCAGCATCACAGTATCACCCTCGCTAAAGAGTGCCGCATAGAGTTCCTGCTCACCTGCTGCCAGCGCCGGTCGCCGAGCATCCGAATCAATCCGGCTCAGGGAGTGAGTCTTACCGTGTTTACTGATCTCGAGGTACCCTTTGACTGCAAGATTGACGATCGCCGCCGTCATCGCTTTGTCGTCGTAATACATCTGCCGTATGTAGCGCAGAGACGCCGGAGAAAATCCTTTCGGCGCCTCGTAACGAGTGACGATCACACCTTCATCCGGATCCTTGCCATGACTACGCCAGACAGGGATGTAATACGCGAACACCAGGAGCAAGCCGATGACCGCGATCAGAAGATTGCGATTATCGCTGAGCAGCCACATCAGCCGTTGCCATTGTGTCGGCTCGGTCACCAGCCCTTTCGGCCAACCCACGACGATGGTCAGTCCATGCGACGCCGGCAGAGGGCGGTCGGCACTGAAGTGCACTGCGCCTGCCTCGTCCATATGACGGCTGTAATCCTGCGCTTTGGATCCCAGCGGTCCTGTGTAAGCCTCAACCATAATCTCGTCGCGCGGCGCATCGAACATCAAGGTCACGGTTGCACTCGCTTTGTCGATTGGGAAGGCCCAGCGATTGCCCGTGACATTCCAGTACAGCTCGTCGTGTTCGTCAAAAAAACCAAGCATGCGGTTCGCGCGATACCGGTAGGTATAAGTGTGCACGCCATGAGGAATGTACCGGCTCGCATCGCCGAAATAGGTTCGAATATCGCGCCGGTTGCGAACCGTGTGAAACGACTCCGGCAAGTCGTTACGCATGACTGCAAGCGGCTGTACCGTGATTTCGTAGCTGTTGCCGATGCTGTCCTCATACTCGACAGGGAAATCGCGGTAGATACCGCGCCGGATCTGCTGGCCCTCGGCCCGCACCTCGATGGTCTCCGTGACTTCGACCATGCCGTCCGTGTACACGCGAATGTCGCTGTGGAAGCTCAGGATGCGTTCGTCAGACTGCGCCGCTGCCGCAAACAGCAAAGCGAAAACGGTTATGAGTTGTTTCATTCCACAGTTCCGAATTTGACCAGTGGCACATTGGCCGCGTCATCTGAGGATTTTTGAAAGAAATCCTTTTGCGCGAAATCGAACGAGCCCGCAACGAAATTGTTCGGCACCGTCTCGATCAGCGTGTTGTAGTCGCGTACGGAGCCATTGTAGTAACGCCGGGCGAACTGCAGGTAGTTCTCGGTCTCGACGAGCTCGCGCTGCAAGGCAAGGAAGTTCTCATTCGCTTTCAGGTCCGGATAGTTCTCGGCCAGCGCAATAATTCGGTTGAGACCCTCGCTGATCTTTTCTTCCAGTTCGCCTTTGGTGCCGATGTCTGCCGTACGCATGGATTCGCTACGCAGAGCCGTGACGGCCTCAAGCGTGGCTTTTTCGTAGCGGGCATATTGATCGACCGCCGTAACCAGCCTCGGAATCAGGTCGTGCCGGCGCTGTAACTGGACATCGATATCGCTCCACGCCGTGCTGACGCGATTACGGCTGCGAACCAGCCGATTGTAAATAAGGACGCCTGCAACAAGGATCAGTAGCAGACCGGCAATGACGATCTGGGTCATGGGCGAGGATCTCCGTTTGATGCGGAGCTCATCGTAACATCACCGAATACGGAGGCCGAACACTTAATACCAGAAGGAGACAAACACCTGGTAGATAGTGGCGTCGAGCTGGTACAGCGGCTCGGAACCTATTGGCGCCAGTGCCCTGAGGTCAGAGAAATCGTCGTAGTCGATATGCAAAAGATCGACCGACGCAGAAACGGAGCCCCTCTTCAGGAAGCCCCAGTCGTTACCGTCGTCATTCAGGAACTCGTAAGCCGCTTTGAGTTTGAACGTGTAACTTGTCAACGGACTCAACTCTTTGTCGCGCCCGCGAAAGTTAGTCGCTTGCGGCCCGGAGAACAGATCGCGGTAGAAATGCGCGCCGGTTTGCGTGTGATAGCGAAACTTTCCGGTAAACGTAAAATCGTTCCAGGGATGCGTATACGATAAAGAGCCCGTATGCCCTTCAATATCCCAGGTATCGATAAAGTAGCGATACTCGCCCTCGAGGGCTGCACGATACGGCAAGTAATAGCGCGCACGAATGCCTACCGCATTGCTGGTTCGCGTATTCGGATAAAGCTCGGGCTCGAAACTGTACCCGAGCGCGCTGCTCGAGTCGGCATAGCGCACGGAACGATAGGGGTTATTGAGAAAGCCCTCTTCCGTTATCGTTTCGAAATTCAGTGTTGAGATCAGGTTCTTGGTCAGAATCTGCGTCACGCCGACGCTGTACATCTGCTTGTCGAGATCACGCTCGAAAAGCACATCATCCGATCGTCGCACCAGGTCGTTACCCAGCGCATAACCGAAAGTCAGTGTCGTGAGGTCGCCGAACATATCCTGGCTGACCGAAAAACCGACCGTTTCGGCGTCGTAATCGGATTCTTCACTGCTCGTATAGTTGACGCGCATCGTCGTATTGCCACGCAGGTAGTCCAAACCCAGCGACCATTGTTTGCGCTCTTCGGTGTACGGACTCGCTGTCGTGACGACATCGATCGAGGCCGAAGTCACCATGTCGACGTAATAGTTGCCGACGACCGAAACACTCTTGCCGACCTGCTTGCGTATCAGTATCGACGGACCGTCAATTTCGACGCCGCCGCCATCGTAAAGGTGATACAGGACGTCCGCGCGGTCTTCAGGTAATACGCCCGCGAAGGCATTACCGGTAATGGCCAGCAGCAGAGCAGTGAGAGTGATTCTTTGCAACATCATCGGGGTCGCCAGGATCAATTACAGCCGCAGCCGCCGCCAGCGGCGCCTTCGCCACCACGTGCGCCTTCGCGAGCCTCGTAGACATGCTGAATATAGGATGTCGAGACAGGGTCAGAGTCCAGAGCCATGATGGGATCGGCAAGCCTGTCACGCTCGTAAGGCTTCACCCAGGGCTCAATCGGCCCGCAGGCGGACAGCAACAGCAGGCCCAGCAAGGGCAGCAAAATTCGTGTGTTTGGCAGACTATCGTTCATAGAGTTCCTACCTTTCATTGTCCTACTGTAGCGCCGCGCATTGTCCTGAACCGTGACCGCTGCCTCAGAAGAACACCGTAAAACCGAGATGGCCTTCCAGATTGTGAGCCGTCTTCTCCTCACCCAGTAAATCGATATCGAACAGGTGATCCCGAAAATCGATGTGCAGGGCAACCGAGTCAGTCAGAAGAAAGCGATAGCCTGCGCCCACGTTTACGGTGAAGCGGTCGTCGCCGGCAAAGGTCGTCGAACCGAGACCCGCGATCAGATACAGGTTGGTGTTATATGCACGCCCCTCACCCATGAAGACTTCGCCCGGCAGGATGTTGTAGCCGACGTTCAGGTTGTAATAGGTCAGGGTACGCTCGTCGTCGGTAATCAGCCGAGCGCCACCGGACAACACTTCAAAACTGGTCAGGCCGCCTTCGGACTGGCCAACCGTAGCTTCGACGAAGAATCCTTCGGTGATGTGGTAAGCAATGCGCAAGCCATAAGAGACGTCGGAACCGAAGTCCTCAATACTCATGATGCCAACATAGCCGCCAATCTCGAAGTCCTCGCGATCGATCGCAGGCTCCTTGATTTCCCGACGTGCTACTTCGGGGTCAACAACCTGGCCCGGCGGTTCAGCGGACGGCGGCGGCGCCTCTTCCGGACCAAATCCGAACAAATTTTTTGTTGCTGCGCAGCCCGACAGGCTGACGGCCGCAACAATCAGAAAAAGAACGCGAAACCGACTTTCCATTCTTCCACTTCCTCATTTTCATCGCGGCTTGTGAAAACCACATAGCTTTTATATTCAGCTCGCAACAGGAATCGTCGTGTCGCATAAACACGGAAACCGCCGCCAACATGCCCGACCTGATCGGTCCTGTCCTCACCCTGGATTATGGTCGTTTTTGGGCTCGTGTGAATAAAACCGGCACCCAGGGTGAAAAACGGTGATACGCGCCAATCAGGAAATGCTTCGTGAACAACATTGACGCTGCCCATCCAGCCATTCGAAAAATTACCCAGGATCTGCGAGCCCCATAGCTCAACCGAAACATTGGGATTCAGCGAGTAACTGCCGTACAACGACACGATGTTCGCACCGCCAAAATCACCTGCGAGCAAACCGGTTTCCCACTTCGCGTTGGTGAAGTCCTCGATTCCCGCCTCTTTGAAGCTTACCGGCGTACCGTCCGGCTGCAAGGTCAGTTGCATTTGAGCGCGGTCAACCCAGCCTTCCTTGCCATTGTCCGCTCGCACCAGATACCAATCGGTGCGCTGCTTGATGACGTCGACCGACTCACCGCGATCGACAACGTTGAAGATGGGATAGCCACCGCCCGGACCGGTACGCATCTCGAGATAGGGATCAGCGACCGTTACAGAGCGATATTCATCCTCGGCAAGCGCGGGCGCCGCCAGAATTAACAGCGAAACAACGATTGCCAGGCATGCCAGCCAAGCGCTGCTAGTTGGCCGGGGCGTCGAAGGGATTGTTGTAATACTGGGCTCCGACATCCAACCATTCCGCGATGAGGCGTAGCTCCGCTTTGGACAGTATATTGAAGTGAGTCTGATCGTTGGGATCATTAAAACGGTCAAAGAAATCTCTCGAAGCCCTAGCACTGCCAGCGGTGGCCGGCGGTGCATACGGTATCGGTTCAAGGATATCGTTGCCATTTGCATCCTGACCTACGACCTGAGTCGCATCGACCAACATACCGCCAGCGTCCAATATCTGAAGGTTATCAGTAACTAACAGCTCGCGATAGGCATTAAAATGATCCGGCTCATCGATCGAAAGACCATCCTGCAGCTCGAGTTGGCCAGCGGGCACGCGCGGGGCGTTGGCGTTCAACGGATCCATTGGCGTGTGGCACTGCAGGCAGTTGTTACTGAGCTGCACGCCGTTTGCATCAAGAACCGGATCTCCTGCGGCATCGACCACCAGGCGCGGCTCGTTCCAGAGCGGATGGATGATCGTTTCGTAATTAATGACGGCACGACAACGCCATGACCAGTCGGTCATACACGCCGACGACGTCGGTGAGCGCGTCGTCAGGTCCTGATAGCGGTAGTCGATATCGACGTTATTCGCTGCCACCACCGGATCGGCCGTCCACACGTCCCGATAAATGACATTCATCGACGGCTGTATGGACGCGAACGGCGGCAGAGTTGAACAGGATGGATTACAGCTGACGCGAGCACGAACTTCGGCCATCGTTTCACCTACCTCGGCGATGGTCCAGGTACCGAGCGTATTCGGGAATGGCCCGCCAACCTGGGCAGCGGTCGCGCCTGCGTAAGCCGATTCGAAGGCGTCGAGTCGGCCATGAGATACGGTTGCGTTGTCGTCGTGACAGCCCGTGCACTTCAGTTCCTGGCCTGAAGCCACTGCTATCCAGTTCTGGTGGCGCTGCGTGATGCGCATGCCATCCTCGTCAACAACGCTGAGCATCAGGGCGGCGTTCGCGGGAACTTTCGTAACCACGGAGCCGTCCGGCTCGATCATTGCGTAACCGACGATCTCTTTCATTCCAAATGCAGTGGTCACGCCGAAGGCGGTATCGTCGATATCACGAAGGTCGTCGTCCGGCTGTGACACGGCCTTTTCGATTCGCAGGAATCGTGCGGGCCGATTGGCAGCCGGCGTTTGCAGGGGATCCGCCATGGCGGCGATATTGACACCCGGCAGTATCGCGCCGTCAAAGTCGTAGACATTGCGAATATTCAGAACGCCTTCGTCTTTATCAAACAGCGTTGCATCGAGTGGAAAATTGTTCAGTCCGTCCAGCACTACCGGCGGTGTCGGGCGTGAATCACCCGAGACGACTTCCGTGAACATGAAACCCTCTTCACCGGCTACGATCGGCAGTTGCGTGTCGTTTCGAGGATCATATATCCAGATTCCGTACAACGGCGGCGCTACCAGGAAATCACCGGCGACCGGGATAGGCGGTGTGTCATCATCCGGATCGATGATCAAAACATTCGCCAGGTTGTCGGGTGTGCACGCGACTATCCTTTCATCGACCGTATTCGGATCGCCGTCGTCGGGAAGAACCTCTAGCAAACGACACTGGGACCAGCTGACCATGAGTCGGCTGGTACCGTCCTGAATGGGAAATACCGAGAAATACCGGCCGCCGACGGACGGCGCGCCTGGAATGGTCGATACGTTATTAATCGTTGCGTCTTCCTGTGCGGGACCCGCCAGGATGCCGATGTTGTCTTTTGTCGGCTGCGTATTCTCCAGGTATTGCGCCGTATCGATAAAAATGAGTTCGCCACCACCCTCGGTGTCCGTAAACGGCTTGGCGAGCACCATGACCCTGCCGTCCTCCACCTGCCGCGGCTGAGTAAACTGGATAACTGTGCCGTTGGCGCCCGTGTCATGACTGCGCTTGCCGTACAGCAATTCGAGATTCGAACCGTCGGGGTTCATGCGATACAGGTCAACTGCGTCATTCGACTGATTGCGGTCCCAGCGGCTGAAAACGATCTGCCCGTTGTCGAGGACTGACGGGTCCAGATCGTGGCTCTGGTTGAATGTGACCTGCCGGATGTTGTCGCCGTTGTCGTCCATGACATGCAGATTGAAGGCGAACTCATTGTCGTCCTCATCCTGGGCCGAAAATCCGCTCTTGCCCTCGTCCAGCAGCAAAGCCTGCGACTTCTTCTGGCGGGTTGAGGCGAATATGATGCGACCGTCCGGCAGGTATTTCGCCATGATGTCGTGACCGATCTCTGCTGTCAGCGGTGACTTGATAACGCGCTCGAGCACTCCCGTTTCGAATGTGTATTGCCAGATATTCCAGGTTGCAACCTGGTCGTCGATATCGACACCCATTTCAAAAGGCACGCGCATGGAAAACAACAAACGGCTGCCGTCGAAGTCCATCTCGACATCGCGAATAGCGGCGAGGCCCTGCGAGACACCTTCCGTAATGTTCACCGGCAATGCACCCACGGAGGCGCGATCACGATAATAAAGGTCAGCGCCAAAATCGAAAGTAATTTGTTCGCGAAGGTCCTGCTGCTGAAAGACGCCATTGTCGTCCGTCGGCAACGGAGACTTGATGTAGGCAATCGGAAAATCGATAATAACCGGATCCGGATTTTGCCCCGTACCGATCTGCACGCCGTCGCCCTTACTGCAGGCAACAACTAAAATACTCGCCATCGACAACGCGACCATCCTGGTCACTATTCCGGCAATTCCATTTTCGTACTGTCGCGATAGCTTATTCATAGCTCTCACCTCGAATCATCCTGGCAGGGTACGCTGCCGGGCGGTTGATATACCGTTAACACGATCACAAACAGCATCGCTGTGTTGCGTCCATGCAAAAAAAGTAACACGAGCCGAATTATAGGAGAGGCCGTCGCAGCGATGTAATGTCTCAAAAGCACGACAACAAATTTCGCAAGTGACAAAAATCTGCGTAAACGCTGGCGCATAAGGGTTTCAATCTTCGAGCGCGACGAATCAGCTGCGACATTCGTCCTCACGAAAAACGCAATGTTGCCGACAAGCGTCACAAGCAGCCCGGACCGTCTCCTTTCAGCGACGCATGCGGACCCCTTTATAATCAGTACCTTAGCGGTTCAGGACATAATCCGTGTGCGGTACTGCAGACAGTCGCTTGACATATCCTTGTCTCGGAGACTACCTACAACAGTTATGTAACGATCTGTTTTTATTACTGTTTTTCTCAGCATCGCGCCGTCCTGTCAGGACTGGCACGGCACTTGCTTTGTATCTATCGGGACTGTGAGTCCACCGCAATTCGACAACAAGCAACATAAGGATTGTGAGTGCCTTCACGGTGATTCCTGCCGAACTTCGGCAACATTGAACGACCACGCTGAACAAACACTGACATTACGAGCAGAAACGATATGAATAACAGGATGTGGAAAAAACACATGGACGACGTTTTCGGAATCTTGTCTCGCTTCGCTTTAGCCGGACTGCTTTGCACAGCGTTTGCCTTGCCGGCAAACGCGGGTGATCGCGAACAGGCCAGGCGCATTCATGATCGTCTTGCCGGCGTTCCGCCGAGCGCTGCGGTTATGACGGAACTGGAAAGCGCGATGGCCGGTACCAATCCGGAGTGCGCCAACTATCAGCTTACAGGCACCGATCCCGGCGCCGAGTGCGCCGCGTATATCGCGATGAACGACGTGAACTTCTACAACGTCACATTGAAAAACTTCGCCGCACCCTGGACGAATCGCGATCGCTCGATATTCGTACCTTTGAATGATTACATTGCGACCGTAATCGGCCTGATCCGCGACGATGAGCCATTCAACCAGCTGCTGTCCCGTGACATTACCTACCGGGGACAGGGCAACATTGTTCCGGCGCAGCCTTCTGCGAACAATAACGACCATTATGAACAGCTGGAGCGCAACAACATCAACTTGCGCGACCAACTCGTTCCGACAACGCAATCGTCAATTAACAATATTCCGTCATCTGCAGCTGCAGGCGTTTTAACGTCGCGCGCTGCCGCCGAAGCATTCTTTGTCGCCGGTACCAACCGCGCAATGTTCCGCTTTACGATGCTCAATCATTTCTGCACCGACATGGAGCAGTTGCATGATCCTGCCCTGCCGCCGGACCGCATCCGTCAGGATGTCAGTCGCAGCCCGGGTGGTGACAGCCGCCTGTTTCTGAATAACTGTATTGGTTGTCACACCGGAATGGATCCGATGGCACAGGCTTTCGCGTATTACGACTACGATGAAGTTAACAGCATGTCGATCCAGTACACGCCAGGCGTTGTTAATGACAAGTACTTTAATAATGACCTGACATTCCCGCAGGGTTACCGCACACCGGATGACCATTGGGACAACTACTGGCTGCAGGGACAAAATTCCTACCTGTTTGTCAATTCGCCCACAACGGGGTCCGGTGATGGTGCGCAATCGCTGGGCGTTGAACTCGGCAACAGCGCGGCGTTTGCCGCCTGCCAGGTCAAGAAAGTATTCCGTACGGTATGCCTGCGTGAGCCGGACCTTCCGGATCAATCCAAGGTTAATCAGATAATTACTACGTTCCGCAATACCGGCCATCGCATGAAGCAAGTCTTCGCCGATACCGCCGTTTACTGCATGGGCCAGTAGGGAGACATGATAATGACCAATGCAATCGGAATTGCTACCCATGCGTGGACGGCCAGATTACTGCGCAGCGGTGTTGCGCCCCTGTTTGCCGCGCTTGTGCTGACAGCTTGCGGCGGCGGTGCACAAACCACCGCCAACCCGGCGGCTCAGGCACCGAACAATAACAACAACTCGACCTATGCCGGTCCGGCCGCGCGCGACGCAGACGTACTCAAATTCCAGCAGGAATTCTGGAGCAATGCCAAAACCACAGATCGTTGCGGCAACTGCCACAACGAGACAGTCGGCCAGCTTCCCATGTTTGTACGCAACGACAATGTGAACATGGCTTACGAC
>JAOUNH010000229.1 GCA_029881055.1 Gammaproteobacteria bacterium | reverse complement strand
TCGCGATTGATTCCGGTACACCGGGACCATTGTCTGTGACTTCAATGACAACATTGCTACGACGATTCAGACGCCCCCTCAGGACTATATCGGGTTGCTCACTGTCGCAGGTACTTTGCCACGCGTTACGTAACAAATTGAGCAGCACCGGCTCAAGCAGGTCGCGGTCGGCATAAACGTCGAGTTCCGTTGGCGCCACGTCGTAAGAGAGCTTGACGCGATTGTCACGCCATTCAGCGTTGGCGAGCTGACAAACGGAGTCAAAGAGCCCGGCAAGGCGGACGCGCTTTTTCTCGGGTGGTGCCAATTTCGAAATCTGTCGATACCCGTCGACGAATTGCGTGAGGCTGTCAGAACGACGAGCAACCGTGGCGACAGCGTTGCGCAGGTCTTCGAGATCTTCGCTGAGTGACTCTCCGTCCCTGTCTTTCTTAATGACATCGTCCACGACATGCACAGCGGTTTTCGCAAGTGATGACACTGGCGTAATGGAATTCATGATCTCGTGCGTCAGGACGCGCACCAGTTCACCCCACGCCTGCGCCTGCGTCGCATCGAGCTCTGACTGTATATCCTGCAGGGAAATCAGGCGCTCGCTGTTACCGCCGATGATGATTTCAGTGGTAGCGAGCGTCAGGTGATACTCGATGCCCTCGACGCTGAACGTTACGAGTTCGCGGACGCCGGGAACCGCCGTTGCCACGGAATCCGCGAACTGGAGACCAAATTTGCGCAGGTCTTTCAGCTGCGTTACGTGCTCAGCACCAAACAGGCGCCGGGCCGCGTTATTCTGCAGCGAGATCGCACCGTCGATGTGCAGTGTCAACAGGGGCACTGGTATGTGCTCGATCAGCGCCCTCAGGCGACGCAATTCCGTCTCCTGTCCGGCACGCCGCGTACGCATGCGCTCGATAATGTCGGTGAAGGTCTCCCCCAGCACCTTGAAGTCCGCACCATCCTTGCTGAAATCGAAACGCTGTGAGTAGTCTGCATAGCGTGCGGCGTCGAGAAAGCGCGCTACTTCCCTGTTGGTTCGACTGATGAACTTCCAGAGCTCGAAGACAAGGCCAATGAGAATCGCTGCGGCCACCAGCGTCGCGCTGTGCAAGCCGGGCCGCAACCACAACCAGGCGACGACGGCCATTGCCGCGCCAACCAGTGCCAGGCGTAGCACCATCAGGAGCGTGAATCGCTTAAAGATCATGCTTTTCCATTCGCCGATAGAGTGATGCCCGGGTCAGGCCCAACTCAGCAGCAGCACGCGAAATATTGAAGCCGTGCTTCAGAAGCGCTTTTTTGATTGCGTCGCGTTCGAGCTGGTCCAGGTTCAACAGGGTCGGTGCGATAGAGACATTGCTTTTCGGTTGCGGTGGCTGGCTGTAATCGAGTTGCAGGTCAGCAGGCTCGATCACGGCGCGCTCCGAAAGGATGATTGCCCGCTCGATGGCATGCCGCAACGCGCGAACATTTCCCGGCCAGGCATAGGCCAGCAGAGCCTGCTCCGCCGCGGATGAAAAACTGCGCTTCTTGCCGCCGTACTTTTGCGAATAGACCGCGCAGTAGTGCTGTGCGATCGGCAATATGTCCGACTTGCGATCGCGCAAAGGCGGAACGGTAATCTCCACCGTATTCAGGCGAAACAACAGGTCTTGACGAAAATGGTTTTCGTCCCTGAGCGTCGTGACCGGCGCATTGGTTGCAGCAATGACGCGTACATCTATTGCCTGGGACTCATCGGACCCGACTGCGGTTACACGTCGCTGCTCGAGAACGCGCAGCAGCTTGGCCTGCAGGTGTAAAGGCAGGTTGCCGATTTCATCCAGAAAGACGGTTCCCCCATCGGCTGCCTGAAAGCGACCGAGCCGGTCCTCGCTGGCATCCGTGAAAGCGCCCTTCTTGTGCCCAAAAAGTTCGGACTCGAACAGGGACTCGCTGATCGAACCCATATCGATCGTGAGGAAACCACGGTCTGCACGATTGGACTGTCGATGCAGTTCCCGGGCAATGAGCTCTTTGCCGGTACCGTTCTCGCCCAGTATCAGGACGTTGGCATCGGTCGGCGCCGCACGGCTGACGATATCCAGCAGTTTCTTCGTTGCGGCCGATGCGCCAATGATCTGGCCGTCCGAAGCAGCCGTCTCCCTGAGCAGGACCTTGTTGGTCTGCCGCAGGGTGCGTGCTTCCTTGCGGCTCTCGCGCAGGCGAACGCCCGTGGAGACAGTCGCGACGACCTTCTCGTTTTGCCAGGGTTTCACGATGAAGTCCGTCGCTCCGAGTTGCATCGCCTGCACCGCCGTATTCAGGCTGCCATGCGCCGTAATCATGACCACCACGATGTCGGGGTCGATCTCCAGAATTTTCTCCAGCCAGTGGAGGCCCTGTTTGCCGCTCGATTCCCCTGGCCCGAAATTCATGTCCAGCAAGACAACGTCGAAGTTGTTTTCAGCCAGCTTGGCCGGAATCTCGTCGGGCTTGCTCAAGGTCGCGACGTGACCAAATTCCCGCCGCAGGAGCAGGCGGCTGGCCGTCAGGATGTCGTCGTCGTCATCGACGACGAGAACGGTACCGGTGCTCATGGTTGCGCGCCTCTCATAGTGTTCGAAATCGTACACTCACTGTTCGCAGGCGTACAGTTTTGTTCTGTGCGATTTTCGGGAATCTAATATAAACAACCACTTACGAGTTGGCACGCGACTTGCTATTCACTTAAGCATGGACAAAATCAGAAATCTCAAGGACAAGACCTACCCACTCGGCATGGGCGTCTCCGGTCAGGCCATGGATCGCAAGGTCGACAAGAAGAAGCCCATAACGAAAAAGCTCGGCTATGCGGCGGCAGGCTTGCTGGTCATCACGTTCACCGGGTGGTTCGTCGATACTCTGCTCGGTGGCCGCAGCCTGAGTGTCAACTCGCAGCGAATCATCGTTTCACCTGTCACGGTGGGCACCTTTGAAGACTTCATTCCCCTGCGCGGCCGGCTGGTCCCACGCAGCACGGTATTCCTCGACGCGATCGAAGGCGGCCGCGTAGAGGAAATACTCGTCGAGGACGGTGCCATCGTTGAGGCAGGCGAGCTGATCGCCGTCCTGTCGAATACCAATCTTCAGCTCGAAGTGCTCGGCCGCGAGGCCGCTGTTACCGAGCAACTCAACAACATGCGGACAATTGAATTGCAGCTGGAGCAGAATCGCCTCGCGCATAAACGCAATCTTGTCGAAATCGATTACGAAATTAAGCGGCTTACTCGCGCTGTCGCTCGTCAGCGTGACCTCGCGTCCAGGGACCTGGCCTCGCGCTCGACGATCGAGGAGCTCGAAGACGAGCTCACCTACTTTGAGAATCGCCGGGCTGTAACGCTCGAAAGCCAGTCGACCGATGCACGCATGCAGGAACAGCAGCTGG
>JAOUNH010000070.1 GCA_029881055.1 Gammaproteobacteria bacterium | reverse complement strand
GACGTAGCTAAGCCGGTCGGCGTCGGTGTAGTCAGCCATTTGCAAACACAGCGCATCGTCGGCATTGAGTACGGCTGCGTCGGTAGCAATCTCGATCGGCACACGTTTTACTTCAGCCAGTTGCTCCAGGGTATCGATACCGCCCAGGCCGAGGTGATCGGCGCTCACGTTAAGGCAAGCCGCGACATTGCAGGACTGGAATCCGAGACCGCTGCGCAGCATGCCGCCACGCGCCGTTTCCATGACCGCTGCATCAACAGAGGGATCTCGCAATATCATATGCGCCGAGACCGGGCCGGTCATATCGCCCGGCACACTGAGGTTACCGTCGATATACACGCCGTCGGTCGACGTCAGCCCAACTGTATAACCGGACATCTTGAGTATGTGCGCGAGCATGCGCGAGGTCGTCGTCTTGCCGTTCGTACCTGTAACCGCCGCAATGGGAATCCGGCTCGGCGAATCGGGTGGGAACAACATATCGAGCACGGGACCTGCGACATCGCGCGGCGTGCCTTCACTCGGTGCCACGTGCATGCGAAAACCCGGACCGGCATTCACTTCGCAAATGCCGCCGCCGGCCTTGCGGTAGGATTCCGTGATGTCGTGTGTCAGGAAATCGACGCCGCCGATATCGAGGCCGATCGCTTTGATCGCACGAATTGCCATCTCGCGATTGTCCGGGTGGATTGAGTCGGTCACATCGATAGCAGTTCCGCCTGTGGACAGGTTCGCGGTCGAACGCAGGAACACTTGTTCACCGACAGCGGGTACCGTATTGCGATCGTAGCCAAGCTTCGCCAGCAGACGTTCAGCCTGGTGATCGAACTCGAGGCGTGTTAGTACTTTTTCGTGACCGACACCACGCCGTGGATCTTCATTAACTTTCGCGACGAGTTGCTCAATCGTATGTTCACCATCGCCGACGACGTGGCCCGGGACGCGCTTCGCTGCGGCAACGAGTTTTCCGTCTACGACCAGCAGGCGATGATCGAATCCTTCGATATAGCTCTCAACAATAATTGTGCTGCCGTGTTCGCTGGCCTTGTCGAATCCGGTCTCGACTTCTTCGTCTGTTTTGAGATTGATCGAGACACCACGCCCGTGGTTGCCGTCCAGCGGCTTGGTAACGACAGGAAAGCCGATACGTTTCGCAGCTCGCGCCGCATCACTGCGAGTGCGTACCATGATCTGCTTCGGTACCGGCAGGCCCAGGTCCCGGAGGATGCCGTTGGTTTCTTCCTTGTCGCCGGCCAGCTCGACAGCGATATTGCTCGTGCGACCTGTCGTCGTCGCCTGGATACGTTGTTGATATCGCCCCTGGCCAAACTGGACCAGGCTGTATCGATTGAGGCGCAGCCAGGGTATACCGCGTTCCTCAGCCGCCCTGACCAGTGATGCCGTACTGGGCCCAAACTCGCGGCGCTGCGCATAGCGAATAAAACGGTCACGCTCGTCGGCAAAATTCCAGTCGTCAGCGGGTGCATCCTCTGGTTTGATTTCAGCAGGGAGTAAACTGTGCAGCAGTTGCAGTGCGAGCGCCGAAGCTTCGCGCCCCACCGTCTCGTCCTTGTACTGGAACACCATGTTGTAAAAACCGGGACGGCCGTCAATCGAACGTGTCCGGCCATAGGTGACATTGGATCCCGCAACGTTTTGCAGTTCGATCGCCACATGCTCCATCACATGGCCCAGCCAGGTACCTTCGTCCTCGCGCATGCGACGCACGAAACCACCGGGTTCGCGATAGGAGCAACCGTGCTCATGCAGGCCCGGCAAGAGTGCCAGCAGGGACTCGATATAATCCTCGCCCAATCGACTCGTCGGCCAATCCTCGAGTGCTCCGAGATCCAGTACATGACGGATGACGGGGAACCGGGCGAAGACACTGGGCCCGACATAAACATTGGTGCTTTCAATTCTCATGATCGAGGCCTGTCGTAATTGTTATGCGTACTTATAAGTCGTCAGGCAGCATGGGCCGTGCGCGTCGCGATATCAAAACGGCCGCCTGACACCAGTATATGCAGTTTGACGCCGATCAGGCTGACCGGGTCTCCCCGGCGCGCGCTGTCCATCGAAGAATAACTCAGGTCCGTCGGGTCGATCAGCGTGATTCCGCCGCTACCGACGACTTCCAGCTGATCGCCCGGTTGAATGAATGCGGCCGTATCCTCGTCGAGTCCAAGCCCGACGGCAAACGGATTGTATGCGAGCGCCGTCAAAAGCCTGCCAAGGCGATCACGCTGGCGAAAATGCTGGTCAATAATGAACGAGTTGGTCAGCCCCAGTCCCGGTGCCATCGTCACCATGTCCGGCCTGGGGGTACTGCCCTCGATGCCGCCGGCAATCATATGCTCAGGCATGAAAGCCGCGCCCGCGGAGGTTCCGGCCACATGCATACCGGCAGCATTGCGACGACGGATGAGCTGAGCCGCCCTGGTACCACCGAGCGTCGTCGACAATCGCAACTGGTTGCCCCCCGTCATGAACACGCCATCGCACTTTTCGATGTACTCGACGTCATCGCCTCGCTGGCAGTCTTCGCGCGTAATGAACGGCAAAACCCTGGCATGTTTCACGCCGATCTTGCGAAACAGTTTTTCGTAATTGCGGCCGGTATCTTCCAACTCGGACGCCGTCGGAATGATGCCGATGCGAGCATCCAGACCACCGCACAACTCAACAAAGCGATCGAGAATCTCCGAATTTCCGAGTTTTTCTTCCGCACCGCCGATGGGAATGATATAGCCGCGGTTGGTACCGGAATGACTGTTTGCAGGACACATGAATCAGGACTCCGCTCGAGGCGAGATGTTGTAATTACGAAGGGGTATGAAAATGGGTTGGGTATTTTACACAAGAATTCGGTGTTTCAGACTTTATATTGCATAGATCGAGCATGTATTTTGTCAAGACTGGCCGATCGACCCGCTGCTCTCCCCCGAGGCAACTCGCCGGATACCTTCATCATGGAATGGCTCCCTTCGGTCCGCTTTATTTCCATGATGAAGGTATCCGGCGGGCTGCCTCTGACACCGGCGGAATCGGCTGGTATCGGAAGAACTCCGGCCCCGCCGCCGGGAAAGTCTTTGCAGCGAATAAAGCGGACCGAAGGGAGCCATCGCAGCAAAGACTTTCCCGGCGGCGGGGCCTGCATGTTTCCGTATTGATCGATCGGACTTTTCTGCCAAATTCGGAATTCGTACTCTCCGACGTGATGCTGCAAAATACAGCCAAGCGCTTACAGGACAACCTTCGTGACCAACTCCAAACTACCGCTGGGGCGGACGACCCGCTATCCGGACCAATACGACCCGGGCGTATTGTTTTCGATTCCTCGCGCCGAGGCCCGCAAGGCCTGGTTATCGGAGCCCCTGCCGTTTCGCGGTGTCGATATCTGGAATGCGTGGGAGCTTACCTGGCTGGGACCGGGACAGCTGCCGGTCGCCGCAACGGCACAGATCCGGGTTCCGGCCGATACGCCGAACCTGGTTGAATCAAAATCGTTGAAGTTGTACCTCAATTCATTTGCGATGACGCAATTTGCCAGCCTGGTACAAGTTGAGGAGGCCATCAGTCGCGACCTGAGTGCCGCGGCAGGCGGCCCCGTCAATGTTCGTGTAATTCCTGTTAGCGAGACCGAAGCCGCTTCCGTATCCCGCTTACCCGGTCTTTGCCTCGACGAACTTTCCGTCACCTGCAACACCTGGGAGCTCGATGCCGGGCTCCTTAAGGCCGACCCTGCCACGATAGTCGAAGAGGATTTGTACACGCATCTTCTGCGCAGTCTTTGCCCGGTCACCGCGCAACCGGATTTCGGCAGTGTCACCGTGCATTACCGCGGGCCAAAAATTGATCCCGCGTCCTTATTGCGGTACGTCGTTTCGTTTCGCCAGCACGAGGACTTTCATGAGGCCTGCGTGGAACGAATGTTTGCCGACATAAGCCGGCACTGCAAACCGGAGCGACTGAGCGTCTTTGCCCAGTACCAGCGACGTGGCGGAATCGATATCAATCCGTTTCGCAGTAATTTTGACGATCAGCCGCGCAACCTTCGCCTCTGGCGTCAGTAATCAGTCAACGCCGATATCGCCGGCGTCCAGCTCGTGCCCCCACTCCTGCTTGGCCGTGAGGTAACGCCGGTTGTTGTCCGACACGCCCGAAACGTGTTTGACGCGCGTGATGTTGCGTAGACCGAATTTCGTCAGGTCTTCGACTTTCTTTGGATTATTGGTCAGCAGTCGCAATGGCCGCCCGGCGCCAAAGTATTTGAGTAACGACGCGGCATCGCTGAAGTCACGCGAGTCGTCGGGCAATCCCAGCGAGCGGTTGGCCTGGTAGGTATCCTCGCCGCCATCCTGCAGCAGATAGGTTGCCGCTTTGGCCCAAAGCCCGATGCCGCGACCCTCATGGCCGGACATGTAGACGACCAGGCCGCCCTCCTTGTCGTCCCGAATGCGCTCGATCGCGGATCGCATTTGCGGACCACACTCACAGCGTTCCGAGCCGAATACATCGCCCGTGAGGCAACTCGAATGCACTCGAACCAGCGGCTTCGTCCAGGCCTTCGGATCGCCGATAACGAGAACGCTGTTCACGGCCATGAACGAGGCCAGCGTGGCAAACGACTGCTGGCCGTTCTGTTCGCGAAGATCATCCGCCAGCTCTTCGATCTTGCCGAGCTCCGTATTGCGAACGCAGGCATACCAGTCGACGTCGACCCGGGTTTCGCAAAATGCCAGCGGCAAGGGAATCGGGCCCAATACGCTGATCAGAAAGCCATGTGCCTTGGACTTGCCGGGCTCGACGCGGACGCCGTCACGGTCAATTTGAAACAGCTTGCCCTGCTCGGTCAGGCGCTGGCGGACCGTGGGATCGATATAGGTGAACATGCGCGGAATTATGCCGCATCCCGCGAAATATGTGAGCTTTGTCACTTGCTGACCAGCGAGTCATTAACTATACTTGCTGACTCGTAAGTCATTAAGAGCAGAACATTGACCAAACCTCGCTATCGCCGGCGCAAAAAGGATCGACCGAAAGAGATTACAGCGGCCGCCTTTGACGCTTTCGCCGAACACGGATTTGCTGCGACGACCGTCGATGATGTCGCAAAGCGGGCCGGCGTCAGCAAAGGGCTGATGTATTTGTATTTCAAGACCAAGGAGGAACTGTTCAAGGCGGTCGTGAAAAGCGTGGTCGTTCGCCGCGTTGATCAGCTCATCCTTGAAGTGGAAACGACCGAGCTCTCGTCGGAAGCATTTATCCGCGGGCCATTGTTGTCGTTCCTGCAGAAGATTCCCGGGTCGCCGGTAGCGATCGTCGTTCGCCTGCTGATTTCCGAGGGACCAAGGCACCCCGACCTCGTCGACTACTACTATGAGAACGTCGTGGCCAAGGGACTCGCCGCCATCTCCGGTTTCCTGACGCGTGGCGTAGACCGAGGGGAGTTCCGGCAAAGCGCGGTCACCGGCCTCCCGCACCTGGTCCTCGCGCCGGTGATGCTCTCAATCATCTGGGGAATCATTTTTACGAAACAGGCGCTGGATACCGACAAATTGATCGCCACCCAAATTGACATGTTACTCGCGCATATCAAGGCGTGAGCGGAGAAAGGCAGTGAAAGGAACATTGGTAATTCTCGCGGCTGTCCTCACGATCACCGCTTGCAACTCAAACAGCAATGGCAACCGGGTCGTCGGTGAACTCGCGTCCGATCGAATCGAGCTAACAGCCGAATTCAACGAAGCAATCGTAGAGATCGTGGCTGCCGAAGGCGACGTCGTTTCTGCCGGCGACGTATTGCTGCGCCAGAACGAGGCACGCGCAGAGGTGCAACTCGCCGAAGCTGAAGCCGCCTACCAGCAAGCCAGGGCACGGATGGACGAACTACTGCGCGGTCCGCGCAAGGAAAAAATCGTTGCGGCGCGCGCGACTGTCGAAGGTGCCACGCAGGACCTTGATTTTCGCCAGAGCGAGTTCACGCGTATCCAAAAAATTCATGCGCGCGGCCTCGCGTCCGCGGATGCGCTGGACACCGCCAACGCTGCGCTTGATGCTGCCCAGGCGACACTCAAACTGCAATTGGCACAACTTGAGGAACTGCTGGCGGGTACGACGATTGAAGAACTTGCGCAAGCCGAGCAAGCCGCTAAACAAGCGCAGGCAAGACGCGACGCGGCCACACTCGATCTCGCACGGCACACATTCCTTGCGCCGGTCGATGGCATCGTCGACAGTCGCTTGTTCGAAATCGGCGAGCGCCCCGGAATCGGCCAACCCGTGCTCGTGATGCTGGGCGGCGCGCAGCCTTATGCGCGTGTCTACGTTCCCGAAAATTTGCGTGTACAAATACAGTCCGGCACGCGGGCGCGCATTTATGTCGATGGTCTGGAACGCACGATCGCAGGACGAGTCCGCTGGATTGCCAGTGAATCCGCATTCACGCCCTACTTCGCGCTCACCGAAAGAGACCGCGGACGCCTGAGCTACGTCGCCAAGGTCGATATCCTCGACGAAACCACCCGCCTGCCGGATGGCGTGCCGGTCGAAGTTGAGTTTGAACTAAATTGACGATGCCTCCCGAGTTAGCAATTGAAGCTCGCGGCCTGAGTAAGTCTTTTGGCGAGCTGCGCGCCGTCAGTGGACTCGACCTCGACGTTCCGCGCGGCCAGATATATGGATTTCTCGGGCCCAACGGGTCCGGGAAATCAACCACTATCCGCATGCTCTGCGGGCTTTTGACACCCAGTTCGGGAACTGCGGATGTACTCGGCACTTCTATCCCGGGAAATGCAAAACTGCTAAAGCCGAAGATCGGCTACATGACGCAAAAATTCTCCCTGTTTGGCGATATGTCGGTACAGGAAAACCTGCAATTCATGTCGGAGATCTATTCCTATCCGGCGAAGGAAAGGAAATCGCGTATCGATGAACTGCTCTCGAAGTACGACCTCGTGCCGCAGCGAAAGCAACTTGCCGGGACCATGAGCGGCGGTCAGAAACAGCGCCTCGCGCTCGCCTGCGCCGTGTTGCACCACCCGGAATTGTTGTTGCTGGACGAACCTACGAGCGCAGTCGATCCGCAAAGTCGCCGCGACTTCTGGGCGAACCTGTTTCGGCTCGCCGGGGCCGGCACCACGATTCTCGTTTCGACGCACTACATGGACGAGGCCGAGCGCTGCCATCGCCTGGCGATCCTGGACCGCGGTGTGAAAGTCGCTGACGGCACACCGCAGCAACTGCAGGCTTCGACCGGCATGCACATCCTCGAAGTTGTCGCGGACGATCCTTACGCGGCTCAGTCCGCGATCAGTGCGCGGCCCGAAATCGCGAGTGTTACGCAACTGGGCGTGCGGCTGCGCGTTCTCATTCCCGAACGTCACCCGGATCCGGTCGGAATAGTGAAGAGTGCCCTGGCGAGCCAGGGGGTTTCGGGAGAAACACGAATGGCTACGCCATCTCTTGAGGATGTGTTCGTCGCTGTTACCATGAAGCCTCTGGATCGGGATCGATGAAGTCGCTGTCGCGCCTTGGCGCCATCATCAAGAAAGAAGTGCGGCAGCTGGCGAGGGACCGGCTGACTTTCGGCATGGTTTTCGGTTTGCCCATTATCCAGATTCTGCTTTTCGGCTACGCCATCAACACCGATGTCAGGCACCTTCGAACGGCAATCGCAAACCAGGCCGGTACCCACCTGTCGCAGCAATTCGAATCGGAGTTGCGCGCATCACAAGTTGTAAAAGTTATAGCTTCAGCTGACACGCCTGGAGAGCTGGAGAACCTGCTGCGCCGCGGGAAAATCTCTCTCGGCATCGTGATCCCGGCCGATTTTGACCGGCGCGTGGCGGACAACAATCGGGCGGCTATCCACATACTTGTCGACGGCAGCGACCCCACTATTCTCAGCGTCGCGAATCAATTGCGATCGATGCCGATCCGTTTCGACAGCGCTGAAGTGCAGCCGCACAAGCAGGACCTGATTGAAATTCGCCCCTACTACAACCCGGAGCGCCGCACGCCGGTCAACATTGTTCCCGGGCTCATGGGCGTCATACTGATGATGACGATGATGCTGTTCACGGCGGTTGCGATCGTGCGGGAACGCGAGCGCGGTAATCTGGAGCTGCTGATCAATACTCCCGTGAGCTCGGCGGAACTCATGATCGGCAAAGTCACGCCCTATATCGCCATCGGGCTGTTTCAACTGGCGATTATTCTCGGCGTCGGCCAGCTGCTGTTTGATGTTCCGATTCGGGGCAGCGTGGTCGACCTCTACATCGCCGGGTCGGCCTTTATTGCGGCAAATCTCTCCCTGGGTCTCCTGATTTCGACCGCCACCCATACGCAATTCCAGGCCATGCAGTTGACTGTTTTCATCCTGATGCCCTCAATACTCCTGTCCGGTTTCATGTTTCCGTTCGACGGTATGCCAGTCGTTGCCCAGTACATCGGCGAGGCCTTACCAACGACGCATTTCATCCGGCTGTCCCGAGGCATCATGTTGCGAGAGGCGCCAATAGCAGAACTTTGGCCGGACCTGCTTTTCCTGCTGGTATTCACATTGCTCACTATGACCGTCGCTGCAATGCGCTTCTCAAAGCGTCTGGACTAGATTTTCTTGCGAAAAATTCGCAAAACTTGATTCATTCTGGTCAAATCTAACGCCAATGACGCCTCAATCGAAACAATCTCCGACGGTTTTCATCGTCGATGACGACGCCGCCATCCGCTTCGCCATGCAAGCGCTGATGGATTCGGTGAACCTCAACCATGAAATTTTCGCATCTGCCGATGAATTTCTGGAAAAAGTCGGTGACCAGCGACCCGGCTGCCTCGTGCTCGATATCCGCATGCCCGGCCTCGGCGGTCTTGAGCTCCAGGAAGAGCTGATCAAACGCGAAAGCACGCTGCCGATCATATTCATTACAGGACACGGCGACGTGCCAATGGCGGTCGAAGCGATGCAAAAAGGCGCCGTCGACTTTATCCAGAAACCGTTCCGCGACCAGGAATTGCTCGACCGCATTCGCGAAGCCCTGGCAACCGACGAAGAACGTCGCGAATCCCAAAAACACCATGCAGAAGTGTCATCTCGCCTGGAACGATTGACCAATCGCGAGCGCGAAGTGTTCGACCTCGTTGTAACCGGCAAGCCGAATAAGGTGATCGCTTACGAACTGGGTGTCAGCCAGCGAACGGTCGAAATTCACCGTGCCCGTGTCATGGAGAAGATGCAGGCGAGATCGCTGGCAGATCTCGTCAAGATGCACATGGAAGCCTAGTTTCGGGCCCTCACGCGCTCTTCATAACGCGCACAATCAATGCACTCATCGGCGTAGGGATAGACCTTCATTCGGTCGGCGCCAATAGGTTCGCCGCATTCGGAACAAATGCCATAACGACCGCTCTCCATGCGTGTCAGCGTTGAGGAAATCCTGGCGATTTCCTCACGTGCCTCGTTCCCGAGGGCATCGACCACCTCCGAGTCCTCGAGCTCTTTCGCCATCTCTTTGGAATCTGAATCGAAACCACGCCGCAGATTCGCGCCAATTCTCTCGAGACGCGCCAGCAACTCCTGCTTCTTGGCAATCAGCTCCGCGCGTAGCGCGTCATAAGGCGCGACGGACATGTGATCCTCCTCAGTGAACTATCAAAGTATCGTATCCACCCCTCTCGTGGTGCGATACGTACAAACCGAGATCGTTTAGGCAACACGACTTATAGATAGTCTTCAGGGGGCGAGTATGCTTTCCGTGAATCATTGAATCTCTATCGCTATTAAGTCCGGTACGAAAATGAAGGAAATTTCAAGTATCCTCGCGGTCATTGATCCGACTACCCAGCATCAGCCGGGTTTGCATCGTGCATCATGGCTGGCGAAAAAAACCGGCGCCAAACTCGAACTCCTTGTCTGTTACTACAACGAGTACTTAAGTGGCGACCGGCTGTTTGATTCGCCCTCGCTCGAGAAGGCTCGAGAGGAAGTCTTGAAGAGCCAGAGGAAACACATCGAGGCGCTGGCTGCACCGCTGCGCGCAGACGGAATAACGGTCAAGACGTCCGCGATCTGGGATCACCCGCTGCATGAAGGCATTGTCCGACACGCCATCAACACCCAGGCGGACCTGGTCATCAAAGACACGCATCATCACTCGGTGATCACGCGCTCCCTGCTGAGCAATACCGACTGGAATCTGATTCGGATCTGCCCGACTCGCTTGTGGCTGGTGAATCCTGTGGAAATGTCCGAGACGCCCGTGTTCGTTGCAGCCATCGACCCGATGAACCAGCACGACAAACCGGCCGCCCTCGACGACGAGATTCTGCTGCTCAGCAAAACGCTGGCCAACAAGGTCGGCGGCGAGGTACACGCGTTTCACTCCTACGACCCGCGAATAGCGGTCGCGACTGCGACGGCCAACGCCTACATCCCCGTGTCCTTGCCCTTCGATGAGATCGAGCAGCAGATGCACGAGGATCATCAGAAGCGGTTCAAGGAAATCACCGGGTTTCACAAGATCGACAACGATAAATTGCACCTTGTTGCCGGCCTGACGCACGAGGAATTGCCGGCCATAGCCGACAAACTTGGCGCTAATGTGGTCGTCATGGGCGCGGTCGCCCGAAACCGCTGGAAACGAATGTTCATAGGGGCTACCGCCGAGCGCACGCTCGAACATTTGCCGTGCGATCTCCTGATTGTCAAACCTGACTGGTTCAAGACGCCGGTTGGTCTGGACAAGCACGACGCGGCCTGATTAATGGTATCCTCCCTGCACCTCACTGGAGGTGCAGGGAGCGCCTTTGGCCGACACAAACTCATTCTTTTCTGAACTGAAACGACGCAACGTCTATCGCGTCGGCATTGCCTATATCGTCGTCGCCTGGCTCGCGCTCCAGGCCCTCGATATCGTGGTGCCGATTCTGCGCGCGCCGGAGTGGTTTTCGCAGCTGATCCTGATTCTGCTCGTCATCGGCCTGCCGTTCGCCCTGATCTTCGCCTGGGCCTTCGAGATGACCCCGGAAGGACTGAAGCGCGAAAAAGACGTTGACCGTACCGAATCCATCACGCACGAGACCGGCCAAACGCTGAATCGCATCATTATCGGCGTGCTGACCGTGGCGGTGGGACTGTTGCTGATCGACAAGTTCTTTCTCAGCGACGCAAACGTCGAGCCGGTCGCCGGCAGTCCGGCAACGGAAGCGTTCGAAGTGACGGCGACGACATCGCCGTCAATCGCAGTACTGCCCTTTGCCAACATGAGTGCTGATGAGAGCAGTGTCTACTTCTCCGATGGCCTGGCGGACACGTTGTTGCACATGCTCGCGCAGATACGCGAAATTCGTGTCGCCGCCCGCACGTCGTCGTTCCAGTTTCGGGACCAGAATACCGACATCAAGGAAATCGCCAGCGCGCTCAATGTCCGGACAATATTGGAGGGCAGCGTGCAGCGCGCCGGCAACAAAGTTCGTGTCACCGCGCAGCTCATCGAGGCCGATACCGGCTACCACCTCTGGTCCGGCAACTACGACCGCGACATGGACGACATTTTCGGCATTCAGGACGAGATCGCAACGGAAGTGGTTGCAGCGCTCAAAGTATCCCTGCTCGGCGAAACCGTCGAGAAACTGAAGCGGCACGACACAGAAAACGTCGAGGCCTATACCGAATACCTGCTCGCCATTAATGACCTGTCACAGTTCAGCTTCGAGTCTCTCTCAAGGGCAGAACAGCATTTTCGTGAGGCGGTGCGTCTTGACCCGAGCTACGCGCTGGCCTGGGCGCGGCTGGGCGACACCTATTTGCAGACGGAGGAGACGGGTGCAGGCTCTTCCGGCCCCATGCTGGAAGCCGCGCGCGATGCGGCGTCTCGCGCACTGGCGATTGATCCGGACCTGTCGGCGGCTCTGGCCGTTCTGGGTACGGCTGAGTTCCGTGCAGGCAACGACGAGATCGCGGAACAACTGCTACTTCGAGCCGTCAGGCTGGAGCCGAACGATATTACGGCCAAGCGCTACTATGCGCGGGCACTGATGTTTCAACTTCGACCTGAAGAAGCCATAGCGCAACTGGAACAAGTGCTGGCCCTGGACCCTTTATCCGGCGAAGCACATAACCAGCTCTCGGTGGCCCTCAAATTGCTCGACCGTTACGACGAGGCGAGCGAAACGAACCAGCGCATTATGGAGATCAGTCCAAACTCGCCAGTCGGTTACTATCGAGACGCGGAACTCGAGTACTCGCGCGGCAACTGGGCAAATGCCGTTGTAATGGCCATGAAAGCGTTGCGAATGGATCCGGACGATCCGGAGATCGCGATGTTGATTGGCGACTATTACGTCGCGATGGAGATGTGGGGTGATGCGCGGCGCTGGTACGATCGGTCAGCAGAAATCGACGCACAGCATGCCGTGTCCCGGGCATCACCGCTTGCGCTGCTCATGATCGAAGACAATGATACGAAAGCTGCAGCTCACCTCGCCCGGCAATTGCTCGACGAGGGACTCGAAAATCGCCAGGGCTCGCAACTCCTGGCCCTGTGGGCCATCTGGCGTGATGCCGAAAAATACGCTACGCAGAAAGAAGCGGTTGCGTATCTTGAGGACCATTTTCCCGCGGTCTACGCTGATGATGCGAGGTGGCAATTCGAGTACCGGCACCACTGGTACGTTATTGGCTCGATGATGTTCAAATCGGGCGAAACGCAACGTGGCCGCAAACTGCTAACCGAATCCTTGCGCCGTTCGGACGCCGCATCTGAGGTATTTGGTGCAGGCATCAACGGAGTCCGAATGCACGCCGCTTTGGGCAGCAGGAAAGAGGCCATGGACGCTTTTCGGGCTTTCGCGGAGCGGCCACGTTACCCGGACTTCTGGCCGATCTGGCTG
>JAOUNH010000069.1 GCA_029881055.1 Gammaproteobacteria bacterium | reverse complement strand
GGGCCGTACGCCGTAGCGGTTCTGTGCGTTTGCCGGAATCAGTTTCTGGTCGATGGTTCCTGCTCTTGATGCCACGTTGCCCTCTTCTTCGGGTTGTTATCGGGACCGTGGATTATAGGCGCTGATCTCGCTCCCGGCCACGGGTGCGGAGTCTCAGCCCAGCCACTCTTTCCAGGCACTCGACACGAAATCGCGCTCCGGCATGAAATCATCCACGTCGCACAGCGCTTTCTGACCGTCGAGCACCCGGTGATGTACGCGAAGCCGGTAGTCCCGATAAATGTCCTGCAGACGATTGCCAACCGCCCTTTCCAGCATGCCAACGGCGACCAGCGCATCCAGCTGCCGGATATTGTCCGAGTAGAAAATCACGTCCGGATGCGTGCTCGCCTCACGCAGCACCAGGTATTGCACCAGGAATTCGATGTCGCCAATGCCCCCGGCACCGTGTTTGAGATCGAAGCGGCTGTCGTCGCTGCTGTCGAGCTCCTTGCGCATCCGGTGCCGCATCGCAATGACGTCGTCGCGCAGCTGATCGCGACGGACCCGCTTACAAAGTGTTTCGTGGCGAATACGCTCGAAAGTCTGCTTGATTTTCTCGCTGCCGGCCACGGCGCGCGCGCGTAACAGGGCCTGGTGCTCCCAGGTCCAGGCGTTTTCTTCCTGGTAACGCTCGAACGCCTCAACACTGGAAACCAGCAATCCGGAACGCCCGTCGGGCCGCAGACGCGTGTCAATTTCGTATAATTCGCCGGATCCGGTCTGGGTAGTCAATAAGTGCACGAGGCGGCGCACGAGGCGGCTGAAGAACATCGTATTGTCGAGCGCTTTGTCGCCGTCTGTCTGTTGTTTCTCGCCTTTCGAGTCGTGCAGAAATACGACATCCAGGTCTGACCCGTAGGAGAGTTCAAGCCCGCCCAGTTTTCCATACCCGACGATGCCAAAACCGGCCTCGTGGACGACTCCGCCCACCACATAGCTCGGCACGCCGTGACGCTCGGTAAGGTCCGCCCAGGCAACATGCAAAGCCTCTTCCAGTACCACCTCGGCGAGCCAGGTAAGCGCATCACTGACTTTCATGATCGGCAACTGATCATTGAAGTCCGCGACCGCGATGCGAAACATCGCCGCGCGCTGAAACTGCGCGATCACCTGCATGCGCGCCTCGCTGTCCGCTGCGATCGTGTCACCGGACCTGCGCCGCAGCTCAGCAGCCAGGTCGGCTTTCGTTACGCCATTGGAGTAGACGCCAGGATCGAGTAACTCATCCAGCAACACGGGATAGCGCGCGATCTGATCCGCGATGTACTGGCTGCGCGCGCACAAGTCGACGAGTCTCGAGAGCGCATTTGGATTTTCATTCAGCAACGCCAGGTAAGCGCTGCGCCGCAATATCTTCTCTGTCACGGCGAGTGCCCGCGACATCGCCATCAGCGGATGCTTCGACGCGGCGGCAAGCTCGACCAGTTTGGGAAGATAGCGCTGCAGTCGGCCGTCCGACACGGAATCGATGATCTGCACCTGCGACGACGATGCGAACGCCACGATTGACTGCGCCAGCTCGGCAGCGCTATCCCCGCCGAGGGCATCAGCCCATTCCTCTATGCCAGCGCGGGATTCCCACAGGCGACTGAACCCCTCTGTCGCCGAAGTCTCGCTACTTTTTCCGCGAATGGCGATCGCTTCGAATTGCGCCGAGATGGCATTGCGATGCCGGTTGAGATCTACGAGCAACTCGCCCCACGAGTTGTAGTTCATTGCGAGACACAGACGTTCGCGATCCATAGCGCTGACAGGCAACTCGTGCGTCTGTTGATCGCGCAGCGCCTGGATGAAGTTCTCCAGTCGACGCAGGTAACGATAAGAGCTGCGGATTTTCTCCGCGTCCTCGACACTAATGCCGCGTTCGCTGACCAGCAGGGGCAGGACCTTCTGCAATTCGCGACATTGCAAAGCGGGCTCGCTGCCGCCGCGAACCAACTGCAGCGCCTGTACGATAAATTCTGCCTCGCGAATACCTCCGGGTCCCAGCTTGACGTTACCGGCGAGTTCCCTGCGGCGCACTTCGGCAGCGATCATCTGCTGCATTTCCCGCACGGATTCAAAAACACCAAAGTCGAGGTAGCGGCGATACACGAAAGGCCGAATGAGCTTGTCGTTCAGCTCATCGGCGACCTCAGCGGGCGGCATCGGACCGACAATTCGCGCTTTTATGTAGGCGTAACGTTCCCAGTCCCGACCGTGCTTCAGCAAGTAGGACTCCAGCGCGGAAAAACTGACGACCGGAGGTCCGCTCTCCCCGAAAGGTCGCAGGCGCGTGTCGATTCTGAATACAAATCCATCGACCGTCGTATCGTCAATCAATGCAATGATCTGCCGGCACAGCCGTCCGAAGTATTCCTCCGCGCTAAGCTCCCGGTCTCCATCCGACTGGCCGTTCTCCGAGTAACAAAAGATCAGGTCTATGTCTGATGAAAAGTTCAGCTCGTGCCCACCCAGTTTTCCCATCCCCAGGATGACGAGCGGTACTGGTCCTCCGCTCGCATTTCGCACTTGCCCAAACCGCGGCTGGAGTTGTTTTTCGGCGTGGCGGGTTGCGGCATCGAGCAGGCGATCGGCAAGCAGCGACAATTGTCCGAGCGTTTCGTCGAGGTCGGCGAGCCCCTGCACTTCTCGCCAGAGGATGCGCAACAGATAGCGGTGGCGGAAGCGACGCAGCTTGGCCTGCACCTCAGGAATGTCCGCATCGCTGCGGCAAACCGCAGCGACGAAGTCCTCCAGCTCGTTGCCGGGCGCACCCGCAAACGACTCTATGTGTTCTATGAACCAGGAAAACTCTCGCAGCAGCACTCGCGCCGCGAACTCGCTGCAAGCAACCAGGCGTACAACCGGTGCGATGAATTCGTCGGGCAAACCTGCATTTTGCTCGGAGAGTCTTTCAAACCAGAGAGCGACCGGCGGACGCAGAAGTTCCGGCAGATCGGCTATATGCCGCGCGACATTGTTTTCCATGCCCGAAGTCTAACCAACCCCATCGCATGCCGACACTATTAGAAGATCAGGACGCGTGGATGCCGAAGTCGACAGGGTCTGGTCGCTGCCGTCTGCTTACGAGCCGTTTTTACGCAGATTCGCCAGGACCGAGTCCAGCGCAACCGGCCTGCCGATATTATGCCCTTGTGCAAAATCGACGCCCAGGTCGCTGATCAGCTGACGCGTTTCCTCGGATTCCACGTATTCGGCGACAGTCTTGAGGCCCATAACTTTCGCAACCTGGGTGATCGCGGCCACCATCGATTCCGATATGCGATTGTGAGTAATGTCACGAATAAATCCGCCATCGATCTTCAGAGTATCGACATTGAAGTTTTTCAGGTAAGCAAATGAGCTTAAACCTGCGCCGAAGTCGTCCAGCGATATCTGGCAACCGCGTTCACGCAGGCGATCGATGAAACTCTGGGCTTTCTTCAGGTTTGAAACTGCAGCCGACTCAGTGATTTCGAAGCTCAACGAAGAATTTGGCAAATCACTGTTGTCGATTTCCTGCTCAATAAACTCGAGAAAATTGTCGTCGCCGAGTGACTGACCGGACAAATTAATCGCAAATACCGCTTTTTGAGCCTTGATCTGCTCCTGCACTTCGACCAGTTTCGCGATCGTGGTCGATACGACCCAACGGTCGATTTGCGGCATCATTCGATAGCGTTCGGCAGCAGAAAACAGGGCGCCGGTTTGCACGCGGCCACCTTCGCCATCTGCCATGCGCAGCAGGATTTCGAATCTTGGAACGTCAGGGTCAGCGTTCAGCGTGGCAATCGGCTGTGCCAGCAGTTCAAATTGACTGCCGTCGAGGGCCTGCTGAATTTCGGCAACCAACTGCATGTCGTCGTAGCGCCGCACGACGCTGCGATTACCCTCATCGTATATTTCAATGCGATCCCGACCGTGCTCTTTTGCCGCTTCGCAAGCCATCCGCGCTGTTGTTAGCGCGTAACCGTCGGCGCCACTGCCCCGATCAAACTCCGCGATGCCGATACTCATGGTGACCTGCAACGAACGGTCGCCTTCCAGGTAACGCAATACACTTGCTCGTTTTCGCACGCCGTTCGCGTATTCCAGGGCCTGATCGGGGCTTGCATGCGTTAACAGCAGGCAGAAATCATCACCTGTCAGTCGCGACAAAACGGCGCTCTTCGGCAAATCACTTTCGAGCAACCTTGCGAAGCGCATGATGACTTCGTCGCCCGCTTTGCGGCTGAATGTATCGTTAACCAGTTGCAGATTATCGAGATCGAAATAGATTATCTGGTGCGAATCCAAATCGGAATTCAGCGCCGCGTAGGATTCCACCAACTGCGCTTCGAAGCCTGCCCTGCTCATCAGCCCTGTCATCGCGTCGAACGACTGCTCGATGACGTATTCGACCTTGCGACCGATATGCGCCATGAAGCGGCGTTCGTTTTTGCTGAATTTGCTCTGATCGACACGGCCGAGTTGCGCCAGTATGCCTTCGACATTGCCGCGATTGTCCAGCAACGGGCACAGCAGTGCCTGGTAACCCGTACTGGCGCTTCCCGGGCTGTCGTCGGCCGGTATTTCGAATACTACGGGTCTGCGCTGCCCATCAAGTCTGGGCATCAACTGGTCGATCAGGTAGCGATCGAGGACTTTGCGATTGACGTCTTTCCAGCTTGAATGCGTTGCGCTGATGCGAATGCGTTTCGACGGAATGAGCAGCACGCTGTAATTGATACCCAGATAGCGACCACTGCGGCCGACGAGCTGCGCAAGGCCGGAGTGGCGCGCCGAGGTGCCGTGGACTTTCTCGTCCACCTCATACACAAACTCCAGCTCTTTCTGCACGCTCTCGACATTGGACTTGAGATCGCGCATCTCCCGGCCGACCCGGATACTTTCTCCGATCATCTCGATCGCCGGCTCGAGGATGGTTTTCAGCAGGCTGGGATTAAAAGACGAGGATTTGCCATCGTTCTTTGAGAACATCGAGATCAATAGCCCCGCCAGGACTTGACCTTCGTCGGCAACCGGCAAGACCAGCACCGTGCGGCCAGAAGGCAGTGTGCGCCGCAACGAGGTATCGTCTGCCAGTAATTTTTCGGCGATTTCCGGCGGCAGCTCGGCGACGAAATTATCGACCTCGTAATCCTCCGCGCCGTCGCTGCTCCAGATGCATTCGTTCCTGCGATCGTAATAGCAAAAACTCTGCGCGCGCGGCACAAGCGAATGCAACAGGCGGCCAGCCTTGCTGATATTTCGCTCTGTAATGAGTGCGTGAACGTCTGCGGCCACTGCGGTCCCGGCGTAATCGATAGTAAAGTACCCAACGATGACAGTGCCCGGGCCTCGCCGCTGTGATTCAAGTCTCAGGTAAAACTACAGAAGCCCTGTGTCTTAGCCACTTTCGGAGGTTTTTGAGCACTTACTCACAAACTTTCCAGCCAGTCGTCGTCGGAGCCTTCGTTGACGCCGGCAAACAGCGGCGTGCTCAGGTAGCGTTCGCCCGTGTCGGGCAGCATCGCAAGGATCACCGAGCCCTTCGGCGCCTTGTCCGCAATGTCCAGCGCCGTTGCCAGCGTCGCGCCTGACGAGATACCGGCGAAAATACCCTCCTTCGTCGCCAGCTCCCGTGATACTTCGATGGCTCGATCGTCCGTTACGGCCATCAACTCATCAAAGACTTCCCGGTTCAAAACTTCGGGAATAAAGTCCGGCGTCCAGCCCTGGATCTTGTGCGGCGACCAGTCAGCACCCGACAGCAGGGACGCTCCCGCGGGTTCTGTTGCGACGATCCTGATGTCAGGGCGCCCTGCTTTGAGGATTTCACCGGCGCCGGTCATCGTGCCACCGGTACCGTAACCCGTCACCCAGTAGTCGAGCCGCTTGCCCGCGAAATCCTTGAGGATTTCCGGGCCGGTCGTGTGGCGGTGATATTCCGGGTTTGCCTCGTTCTCGAACTGGCGCGCGAGGAACCAGCCGTACTTCTTCGCGAGCTCCTCGGCCCTTCGAACCATGCCGGTGCCTCTCTCGGCCGCCGGCGTCAGAATAACCTTGGCGCCCATTCCCCGCATGATCTTACGGCGTTCGATTGAGAACGAGTCAGCCATGGTTGCGACAAATTGATAACCCTTGGCCGCGCAGACCATCGCGAGCGCAATTCCCGTGTTGCCCGAAGTTGCCTCAATCACGGTTTGACCGGGCTTCAGGACACCGCGACGTTCCGCGTCGTTGATAATGGCAAACGCGAGACGGTCCTTGACGGACGAAAGCGGGTTAAACGACTCGACTTTGACGTACAGGTCGACATGGTCGGGAGCCATTCGATTCAGACGGACGATCGGCGTATTGCCGATGGTTTCAAGAATATTGTTGTAGATCATTTTTTTTTAACCTTTGTTAGCGACCCTGAAATCAGGTTTAGCATAATTTTGCGATAAATGCGGCATGGTGCCCGGAAGCTCCGCACCGAGCGCGGCCACTTCACCGACGATCAGCATTGCGGGGGCCGCTACCCTGTTTGCGTCGGCCAGCAAGGTCAACTGACCGAGGGTTCCGCGAATGACGCGTTGCCTGGGTGTCGTACCATTTTCGATGATGGCGACGGGCGTATCCGCTGATCGTCCATTGTCGATCAGCATGTTCATTAAATCCGCAAAGCGCTGCACGGCCATGTAAAACGCAAGCGTTTGCTTTGCTCGCGCCAGTGCCGGCCAGTCGAGACTGTCCACGGAGTCCTTGCCATGAGCCGTTATCAGGGTCACGGACTGTGACAGGTCGCGGTGCGTCAGCGGAATCCCTGCATAGGCGGAACAACCCGCGGCTGCGGTGATGCCTGGGACAACCTGGTAACGCAGTCCGGCGCCCCTGAGGGCTTCAGCCTCTTCTCCGCCACGCCCGAAGATAAAGGGGTCGCCGCCCTTCAAGCGGCACACACGTTTGCCCGAACGTACAAGACCGACCAACAGGGCATTAATCTCGTCCTGCGAGTTCACGCGACATCCCGGCGTTTTGCCCACGGAAATCCGGTCAGCGTCGCGCCGGGCCAGTCCCAGCACTTCTTCTGAAACCAGCCGGTCGTGCAGGATGACGTCGGCGGTCTGCAGGATTTGCAGCGCACGAATCGTGAGCAGGCCCGGGTCGCCCGGTCCCGCGCCGACCAGCCAGGCCTCGCCGCTTTCCCCGGCCCTTAATGTCTGCAACAGTTCGCGCATTGCCGCCTCCGCGCCGGCAACGTCGCCGGCAATCGCCATGCTCGCGGCCGGGCCGTCGAAAACGGCTTCCCAAAAACGGCGCCGACTCAGGAGATCGCTGCACCGGTTGCTCACGCGCTCGCGCCAGGCGCGGGCGAGGCTCGCCAGTTTTGCGAGCCCTACAGGCAGCAGCAATTCAATCTGCGCGCGCAGCTTGCGAGCGAGTACTGGCGCCGCACCGCCCGAGGAGATGGCGACGATGACAGGGCTGCGGTCAACGATCGCCGGCGTGATGTAGCTGCAATTCGCAACATCATCCACACCGTTGCAGAAAGTGCCGGCCGCCGTTGCGGCGCGGTAGACCGCCTGTTCAACGGCTGGATTGCCGGTCGCGCTGACAACGAGCCAGTGACCGGCAACATCGGCGGCTCGAAATTCGCGGCGGAGAAGTAGGTGCCCGCCGCCGGCCGCCAGGGACGCGATCGCCGCGCTGATATCCGGCGCCACAACGGTAATCACGGCACCAGCCGATGCCAGCAGTCGATATTTCCGCTCCGCCACGGCACCGCCGCCAACGATGAGGCAGGATCGATCGCGCAAATCGAGAAAGGCCGGGAAATAGTCCATTGAGCTGTCCGCAACAGGGATGGGCCACTATAGGCGAGGCACCCGCAAGCCCAAAAGACACACTGTTTCTGCTGATATAGCTTTGGGTTATAAGAATCTGTTATACCTGCCGCGGGTGAAACTGATCCGGCCGCTAGCGGTCACATACTCCAACAGGGGCTCAGGAACGAAACGACCGGCATGAAGCTGCAACAACTCAAATACCTGCTCGCGATTGTCGATAACGGCATGAACATCACCGCCGCGGCTGAGCGGATGTACACCAGCCAGCCCGGTGTCAGCAAACAACTCAAGCTGCTCGAAGAAGAACTCGGTTTGCAGCTGTTCACCCGCAAGGGTAAGAGTCTCGGTGGCATCACGCCGGCCGGCCACCAGGTCATTGACCGCGCGAGAATTATCATGCGCGAGGCGGACAACATTCGCAGTCTCGCCTCGGAGTTTTACCAGGAGGAAGAAGGCTCATTGTCGATCGCCACGACGCATACGCAGGCACGGTATGTGTTGCCCGATATTGTTGCCGAGTTTCGCAAACGCTTTCCCAAAGTCGGTCTTAACCTGCACCAGGGAACCTCCGAGCAAATCGCTGACATGGTCGCAGCCAATAACATCGACTTTGCGATTGCAACCGGCTCCAACGATCTGTTTTCCGACCTGATGCTGGTGCCCAGTTACCGATGGGATCGCTCCATCATCGTGCCGAAAGGGCACGAACTAACGAAACTCGATCGCAAGATCACACTTGCGGATCTCGCGAAATATCCGCTCGTCACCTACGTCTTCAGTTTTGGCGGTCAATCGTCGCTAAAGCGTGCGTTTGAGAAAGAAGGTCTCGATCCCGATGTGGTGTTCACGGCACGCGATGCCGACGTGATCAAGACATACGTTCGTATGGGTCTCGGCGTCGGTATCGTCGCCAGCATGGCGGCCGATTGCGACGACCGCAAGGACCTCGAAGTCATTGCAGCGGAGGGCCTGTTCCCGCGCAGCACAACCTGGATAGGCTACCGCAAGAACACCGTACTTCGAGCATATATGGTTGAATTTATTAGACTTTTTGCATCCCACATTTCGGCGCAGCAGCTCGACGATATCCGCCGGGCAGCCTCGCAGGAAGACATAGACCGCTTGTTTGACCCCGCCCGACTACCGGTCCGTGGCGGTTGCTCCGACAGCGTTACAGAAGCCGCCTGAGCGAAACTCAGTCCGGCTTGTAGCCCGGACCCTTCAGGAACCGGCCCGGCCTTGCTCCGGTCATCTCGCCATCCGCCAGCACCACCTCACCATTTACAACCACGTGCTGCACTCCGGTTGCATTCTGATGGGGTTCGGCAAAGGTCGCATGATCCTGGATCGTCGCCGGATCAAAGATGACGACATCTGCAAAATAGCCGGCCTTGAGCGCACCGCGATCCTGGATTTTCAGGTTGCCAGCGGGAAAACTGGTCAGCCTGCGAATGGCTTCCGACAATGAAATAACTTTTTCGTCGCGTACGTATTTGCCGAGCAGCCGGGCAAACGTGCCGTAAGCGCGCGGATGAGGATTGGACAGCAGGAATACACCTTCCGGCGTCATCGATTCGGCATCGGAACCAAAGGCCATCCACGGCTGTGCGATCTTCTTTTTCACATTCTCTTCCGACATCAGGAAATAAATCGCGCCCACCCGGCTGCCATCCTCGACGACCAGGTCCATCATCGTAGTCACGGGCGAGGTGCCGCGCATCGCGGCAACCTCTGCCAGTGTCTTGCCGGTCAGGTGTTTCAGGTCCGGGTTCTTGAAGCTGTTGAGCAGTACGCGATCCGCCGATCCCGCCGCGAGATACAGGTTTTCCCACTCGTCAGAAGGTGTCGCTATTTCGCGCTGCAACTTTTCGCGCACCTCGGGATCCTTAAGACGCGCGGCCCAGGCGTCGTAGCCACCTTCCTGCACCCAGGGGGGCATTGATGCGTCCAGTCCCGTCGCGCCCGCCGTGTAGGTGTACATATCGGCGGTAATATCGAGGCCATCGGCCCTTGCCGCTTCGATGCGTTCAAAGACCGCGTCCAGCTTGCCGTGGTTCTCTTCGCCAGCCGCTTTCAGGTGATAAATCTCGGCACCGATGTTAGCCGCTCGCGCAATCGCAATCAGTTCATCGACCGCTTCAAGCAACTGGTGACCTTCATTGCGGATGTGGGAAATATAGCGCCCGCCGAATTCGGCAGCGACTTCATTCAACGCAATTAACTCGTCGGTCCTGGCGTAAAACGCCGGTGCGTAGATCAGCGAAGAACCGACCCCGAGCGCGCCTTCCTGCATCGCAGTGCGCACCAGTTCTCGCATCCGCTCCAGCTCTTCGTCCGTCGGTGCGCGATCGGCAAACCCGATTTCGTGAATGCGAACGGTTGTGGCACCGACAAATGAAGCGACGTTTGTCGCGATCCCGCGCTTCTCGAGGTATTGCAGGTACTCGCCCAGTGTTCGCCACTCGACCTCAAACCTGATATCGCCCTGGTTGCTCACAAGACGATCGGCCATCGCGTCACTGAGCGGACCCATCGACCAACCCTCGCCCATGACTTCGAGCGTGACGCCCTGGCGGATATCGCTTTGCGAAGCGCCGTCCTCGATCAGGGTCTGGGTGGCCCAACTCAGCATGTTGATGAATCCGGGCGCGACCGCCAGGCCGGTCGCATCAATCGTCTGCCTGGCGTCGCCGAGATTTTTTCCGACAGCGACGATGCGATCGCCGGTGATTGCGACGTCCGCCATTTGCGGCTCGCTCCCGTAGCCGTCATAAACCGAGCCGTTAATGATCAGAAGATCGAAGTTCCCGGCCGCTGGCGCATCGGGCGCTTCCGTCCGGGAACAGGACGCGAGCAGAATGATCAGGGAGGACAGGCACAGGAGCTTCTTAAACATGGGGTCGCCTCGGGACAGGTCAGCGCATCATCCTGATCAATATGACGACCGATGTCTACGGCAGTCAGGCAGTTTGGGCTTTCGCGAAATTCTTTCCAAAATCGAGTTCGTGCAAGCCGCACTCGCGTTTCAGCCCGAAGAACCGTGTTTCCTCGACCGTATCGACATCACGCAGCGATTTTGTCGTGTGCACATCGCCGATGGATACATAGCCTTTCTCCCATAATGGGTGATAAGGCAGATCGTACTTCTTCAGGTAATTGAAGATGTCCCGGTCCGTCCAGTCCGCAATAGGGTACACCTTGAAACGGTCGCCCGACCTTTCGACAAACGGCGTTCCGGATCGCTCGATCGATTGGCCGCGTCGCAGGCCCGAGAACCAGGTGCCAACATCGAGTTCTTCAATCGCGCGCTGCATTGGCGCTACCTTGTTCTCCTGGTTATAGGATTCGATGCCGGGCAAACCCTGCTCCCAGCGCTTGCCGTCCACCGCCTCCTGCCAGGCACCCGATCGCTCTGGTTTGTAAACCCTGAGCTCGAGCCTGAGCCTCGCGGTCAATTCCGCGACGAATCGATAGGTCTCCGGGAACAGGTAGCCAGAATCGATAAGAACGACGGGAATGTCCGGTGCTTGCTGCGTCACGAGGTGCAACATCACGGCGGACTGCGCGCCAAAACTCGAACTGACGATGTGTTGGCCGGGCAGCGTTTTCAGTGCCGAGGCAATTCTTTCTTCAGCGCTCATGAATCTGCCTCCCTGCACGTACTTCCCGAACAGTGCCTGTGCGCACCAGGAAATCGCCGAAGTGTTCACCCTCATCGCGCTGCGCGGCAAAATCCGTGAATAGTGGTTGCAGCGTTTCCAGTACTTCCGCTTCATTGGCGTTATCGAGCACGGGCGCGCCAAGACGCTCGCCTGCAAATCCGGCGCCCAGAAACACCGTGTAACGGCCGGGCCCTTTGCCAACCAGACCGATCTCGGCGATATAGGGTCGGGCGCAGCCATTAGGGCAACCCGTCATCCGGATCGTAATCGGCTCATCGGCCAGCCCCAGTCCCGCGAGCATCGCGTCGAGCTTGTCGATTAGCGCAGGCAGGTAACGCTCGCTTTCCGCCATCGCCAGCCCGCAGGTCGGAAACGCGACACAGGCCATCGAGTTCAGTCGCAAGCGACTGGCGTGCACACTGTTTTCGATACCGTATTCGATCAGCAAGGCTTCAATCTCAGCTTTCGCTTTGTCCGCGACCTTGCTGACGATCAGGTTCTGATTGGGCGTCAGTCGAAACTCCGTGTCATGCCGTTCTGCAATAGCGCGAAGACCACTCAACAGCCGCCGCTCGCCGAAATCGCCGACTCGGCCATTCTCGATGAATAAACCGTAATGCCAGGCGCCAACGTCGTCGCGCAGCCAGCCGTACACGTCACCGTTGGCAACGAACGCGAATTTCTCTGCGGCCGAAAATTTGACGCTGGAGCGACGTTCAACTTCGCCCCGGAACCAGTCGATACCGCGATCCTCGATCGTGTACTTGAGGCGCGCGTGCTTGCGATTGCTGCGGTCGCCGTAGTCGCGCTGCGTCATGACCACAGCTTCCGCTACTGCGAGCAAATTCTCGGGACCGATAAAGCCCATGACATCGGCAAGTCGAGGATAGGTGTCCGTCTCACCGTGCGTCATCCCCATGCCACCACCAACGGTTACGTTGAAGCCAGCGATTTTTCCGTCCCTGATGATCGTGATGAAGCCCAGGTCCTGTGCGAACACGTCGACATCATTCTGCGGCGGGATGACGAAAGCCGCCTTGAATTTTCGCGGTAAATACGTGTCGCCATAAATTGGTTCGATCTCCCTTTCGGAGGAGTCGAGTTTTTTGCCGTCCAGCCAGATCTCGTGGTACGCGCGCGTCTTTGGCATCAAATGCTCCGACAGCGCCTCGGCACAGGCTTGTACTTGACGGTGTACCGATGACAGGGCCGGCAATGGCGGAGACATCACATTGCGATTGACATCGCCGCAGGCTGCGATGGTGTCAAGCGTCGAGCGATTGATATCGGCAACAGTCTCCCTGAGATTGCGCTTGATAACACCGTGAAACTGAATCGCCTGGCGCGTGGTCAGGCGGATTGTCCGGTTCGCATGCTGCGTCGCGATACGATCCATACCCAGCCATTGCGAAGTCGTGAGTAGACCTCCCGGAATCCGGGCACGTATCATGAAGCTATAGGCTGACTCGAGTTTCTGTCGCGTACGT
>JAOUNH010000228.1 GCA_029881055.1 Gammaproteobacteria bacterium | reverse complement strand
TAGCGGGAATGCGAAAATTCAGGCGCTCGCTTGCCAAATAAGCAGTGATCGTTGCCCCGAGCGGCAATACCCAAGCACCGGTCCGTCGCTCGCCTCAATCAGGCGACGCTGTTCGCGTATTGCCTCGTCTGGAATCGGCATGCCGGATACGGGAATATGATGAAACGCGAGGCCCGACTTTACGCACTCGTTCGCGATGTCCGAAACA
Organism: Gammaproteobacteria bacterium; assembly: GCA_029881055.1. Classification (GTDB taxonomy): domain Bacteria; phylum Pseudomonadota; class Gammaproteobacteria; order Steroidobacterales; family Woeseiaceae; genus UBA1847. The sequence continues at coordinate 3,266 of JAOUNH010000228.1, read as the reverse complement.
CTGGGTTGTCCAGGGTCTTCACCGTCCGGTCGATTGCAGATAATCGCGACGAATCCGAGTTCCGCACAATGCGCAATCTCGTCAATCCTGAGCTGCGGCGAGACCGCGTAGTTATCGGTAATTCTTGAAATGTTCATTGTGTGTAGGGTTCAAACCGCGTTGAGGGGAATCTTGAGGTATCGAATGCCATTGTCCTCTGCATCCGGCAGGGCGCCGGCCCGCACATTGACCTGAATTGACGGCAATAACAACTTGGGCATTCCGAGCTCGCGGTCGCGCCCCTCTCGCAGGGCGATGAATGCTTCCTCAGTGATGTTGTCGTTAATGTGAATGTTGTTTTTGCGCTGCTCGGTAACGCTGGATTCCCACGCGTAAACCTCTCGACCAGGGGCCTTGTAGTCGTGACACATGAACAAACGTGTGTCGCCGGGCAGGGCGAGTATCTTGCGGATCGACGCATAAAGTTCCGCAGCGCTGCCGCCCGGAAAGTCGGTTCGCGCAGTGCCAAAGTCCGGCATGAACAGCGTGTCGCCGACGAACGCAGCATCACCAATGACGTAGGTGACGCAGGCCGGTGTATGCCCCGGCGTCGCGATTACCCGGGCATCGACATTGCCAACTTTGAAGGCTTCACCATCGACGAACAGGTGGTTGAACTGACTGCCATCCACCGCCAGATCGGCAATATTGAAGATATTCCTGAAGGTGCTTTGCACGGCGACGACCTGGGCGCCAATGGCGGTTTGACCACCGACCCGCTCCCTGATGATGGGCGCGGCGCTCAGGTGGTCGGCGTGGACGTGTGTTTCCAGTATCCAGTCTATGCTGAGCTTTGCCGCTTTGACGTAATCGACTACTTGGTCGACCGAACGCGTAGACGTGCGACCGGAATTCGGCTCGTAATCCAGTACCGGGTCGATGATCGCGGCACGCCCCGAAGCCGGATCGCTGACGACATACGTGACAGTGAATGTTGCTTCGTCGAAGAATGCTTTTACTTCTGCTCGCGCCAACATGTTTTTCTCGAGTGAAATGCCTGTATATTCTAGGGCCTAAACCCGCGCAGTAAAATCCGTAGCCCGAAACAGGAAGTGTTTGTTGCCGAATGGCCAAGAACAAACGACAAAGTATCGGCACCCTAGGTGTTGACTCGACCTTTCACGCATTTGTGGAAGATGAACTCCTGCCCGCAATCGGCTTTGATTCCGCGACCTTCTGGCTTGGGGTCGAGTCCATCATTGCTGACCTTACGCCCCTGAATCGAAAACTGCTTAAGGTTCGCGACGATCTGCAGGCAAAAATCGACAAGTGGCACAAAGCGAGGCGAGGCAAGGAATGGTCGCACGCCGAGTATGTCGAATTCCTGATAAAAATCGGGTACTTGCAGGAAACCGCTGACTTTAGCCAGGTCGAAACCGAAAATGTTGATGCGGAAATCGCGAGCATCGCCGGCCCGCAGCTTGTAGTGCCGGTCAGCAACGCGCGCTTCGCTATCAATGCGGCAAATGCGCGATGGGGCAGCCTGTACGACGCACTTTACGGCACGAACGTCATCTCCGAGGACGAGGGCCGGGAACGCGGCGGTGACTACAATCCGGTACGCGGCGCGGCGGTGATTCGCTATTCGACCGAGTTCCTGGATCGCACGCTGCCGCTGGACAGCATCAGCCATGGTGACGTTAATACCTACGGCCTCGACCATGCGAAGGATGGGATCCGATTTGTCGCGGCGAGTGCGAACGGCGAGGCGCATGCGCTGAAAAATCCCGAGTTGTTTGTCGGTTATGCGCAGCGCGAGCAGGGTTGCGGATATTTGTTCCGGCACCACGGTTTGCACATCGAGATCCAGGTTGACCCGGGTCATGCGACAGGCAAAGACGCGCCTGCCAATGTCGCCGACGTAATTCTTGAGTCTGCCGTAACCACCATCCAGGACTGCGAAGACTCCGTTGCCGCCGTCGACGCCGAAGACAAGGCCGGCGTGTACCGCAACTGGCTGGGCCTTATACAAGGAGACCTGGTAGCGAGCTTTACCAAGGGCGGTGAGCAGTCGACACGTGCCCTGGAAAAAGATCGCAGGTATACGGCCGTGGATGGCAGTGACCTCGCGTTGTCAGGACGCAGCTTGTTACTGGTTCGCAACGTCGGGCACCTGATGACCAGCGATGCCATTCTCGACGCTGCAGGAGAGGAGGTTTTCGAAGGGATCCTGGACGCCATCTTTACGACTGCAGCGGCGCTCACGGATCGCGCGCGCGAGGACCTGCAGCCCAACAGCCGCGCCGGCAGCATCTATATCGTCAAGCCCAAGATGCACGGGCCTGAAGAAGTGGCGTTCACAGATCAGTTATTCGGGCGCGTGGAGCAGTTGTTCGAGCTGCGGCCGGATACGATCAAGGTCGGCATCATGGACGAGGAACGTCGCACGACGGTCAATCTTCCGGCGTGCATTGCCGCCGCCAGGAAGCGCATTGTGTTCATCAACACGGGCTTTCTTGACCGCACCGGCGACGAGATACACACGAGCATGCAGGCTGGCGCTGTGTTGCCGAAGGAACTGATCAAGCAACAGCCATGGATCGCCGCATACGAGAACTGGAATGTCGATGTCGGCATCCGCTGCGGGCTGCCGGGAAAAGCCCAGATCGGGAAGGGAATGTGGCCGAAGCCCGATGAAATGAAACAAATGATGGATACGAAACAAGGGCATCTCGAGGCCGGTGCCAATTGCGCGTGGGTCCCGTCCCCGACCGCCGCGACCCTGCACGCGATGCATTACCACGCGGTCGATGTACAGGCCGTGCAGGCGAAGCTCGCGAAGCGCAAGCTTGCGCGCCTCGATGACATTCTGACTCCGCCACTGGGAGACACAGCGCGATTGTCCGCGGATGAAATCCAGAAGGAACTGGACAACAACGCACAAGGCATACTCGGCTATGTAGTCCGGTGGATAGACTCGGGTGTTGGTTGTTCCAAAGTGCCGGATATTTCGGATGTCGCTTTGATGGAGGATCGCGCGACCTTGAGAATATCGAGTCAACACATCGCCAACTGGTTATTGCACGAAGTGACGAGTGCAAGCCAGGTTACTGAAACTTTCAAGCGCATGGCGAAAATCGTCGACAGGCAAAACGAGGGCGACGCATCGTATACGCGCATGAGTGACGATTTCGAAAACAGCATCGCTTTCAAGGCCGCATGTGCCCTGGTATTTGAAGGGTGCAGCCAGCCGAGCGGCTATACCGAACCCCTGTTGCACCGGTTTC
>JAOUNH010000227.1 GCA_029881055.1 Gammaproteobacteria bacterium | reverse complement strand
TGCATCGGCGTCTCTCGGCGGCTTGATCGCGAGACCGTACATTGGCCGGGGAAGGTCGATGCACTTCAGGTGAAAGTGGTCTTCATCGTGTGAATCGTGCAACACGGCGTTGTAATGCACATCTTCGACGCGCGGGATGGCGCATATGTCGCCTGGCACGCCAGTCTCGATTTTTGTGTGCGTGCCGCCGTTGAGCTTGAGGAGCTGATTGACCTTGATTGGCTTACGGGCATCGCCGACAAAAAGCTGGCTGCCGGTCTTTATTGTGCCCTGGTGAATGCGACAAACGCCAAGCCGGCCTTTGAAGGGATCGATGTTCACCATGAATGCATGTGCGATGACGTGAGCCGAGGCGTCGGGCCTGACGATAACTTCCTCGGCGTTGGCGCTCTCACCCTTCAGGAACAAGGGCGGGATACTTTCGAGCGGGTTGGGCATCAGCTGCTCGAAAACCTTGAGCAGTTCAGGAATGCTGGCGCCGGTCCTGGCTGACGTAAAGCATATCGGTATGAGGTGACCTTCGCGCAGGGCCTTCTCGAAAGGATCGTGCAATTGCGCCGGCTTGAGTGCCTGGCCTTGTTCGAGGTAGACCTCCATCAGGTCCTCATCGAGTTCGACGACCTGGTCGACGATCTGCGTGTGGGCGGACTCACAGGAATCAAATGCCGTCTCGGCGCCATCGGGCTCAAAGAAGCAATCGACCACCCCGGTGCCATCGGCCGACGGCAGATTGAGCGGCAGGCACTCCGGACCGAAAGCAGACTGGATTTCATCCAGCAGTGCTTTCAGGTCGGTTTCCTCGGCATCGATTTTGTTGACGATGATCATCCGGCACAGTCGCTGTTGCTTCGCGATCTTCATCATTCTGCGCGTTATCAGCTCGATACCCATTTGGGCGTTGATAACAATGGCGGCCGTGTCGGCGGCAGGCATGACCGATACGGCGCGACCGAAAAAGTCCCGGTAACCCGGTGTGTCGATCAAATTGACGTGAATGCCCTTGTGGTCGAGGTGACAAACGGCGGGATAAAGTGAATGGCCCATCTGCCGCTCACGGTCCGTGAAGTCCAGAACCGTGTCACCACTGTTTACGGACCCGCAATGGGGAATTGCGCCTCCTGCAAACAGGAGTGATTCAGCGAGCTGGGTTTTGCCCGAGTTGCCCGGCCCCACCAGGCACACATTGCGAATGTTTACGGAGTCATAGGGCATCGGTATTTTCCTTATCGCTTAGGTGCTGGCTTGAGCAAGGTTGAATCGAATTCGTATTTCGATCCGTTGATTGCTTCAAGATTGACCTCCCAGAGCTCTTCATCCGGCATCTGCGTTCTTTCCAGTCCGGGCAGCTCGCGCTCGTCATCGACCTGCAGTCCCCAAACGCGCACGTTACGGACTCCGACGACAGGGATGTGCTCGCGGTCAAATCGGGCGCGGATATCAGGGGCTACAGTGTCCCCCGCCCAGATGGCGTAGCCACACTCCACAATCGTCGCTAGTTGGGCAGGCATTGCATCCTGCGATGTTCTGCTGGCCATAAATCAGCCCCCGTATTGCTCTAGATTCACGGATTTATTGTTCCACCGGACCGCTACCCCCGGCATCGTGACATGTACCAATAAAAAGGGGTCAGAGCCCTTTTACTCTAGATCATTCAAAAGGGCTCTGACCCCTTTGGGGGGGAGGTGGGACAAAAGGGCTCTGACCCCTTTGTCACCTTTGTCAGTTGCGCTCGTATACGATTTTGCCGTTGACGATCGTCATGATGATTTGGCCCGTCAGGATGCGGCCGGGGGTGGCCTCGGCGAGTACGAAGGGATCGATATCCATAACGGTGAGGTCGGCCCATCGTCCTGCTGCAATGACGCCGGTGCTGTCTTCACGAAAACTCGCGAAGGCGGACCACGTGGAATAAGCACGCACAGCCTCATCGGCCGACACTCTTTGCTCGGCGTACCAGCCACCCTCGGGTTCCTGGTTCTTGTCCTGCCGCGTGATCGCCGAATGCAGGCCATAGAAGATATCGTGATCAGATCCCGGGTTATCGGAATTGAAGGTCAGCCGGGCACCCGACTCCCGCAAGGAGCGCCATGCATACGCGCCGAGTATGCGTTCCGAACCGAGCCTATCTTCCGCCCAGGTTTTGTCCTCCATCGCATGCGGCGGCTCCATCGACGCGATGATGCCGAGTTGCCCGAGACGCGGTATATCGTCGGGGCTCATGACCTGTGCGTGCTCAATACGATGCCGGTTCCCGGCCGTTGCCGGATCTTCTTTGAACACCGCCTCCAGGATGTCGATCGCCTCGCGATTGCCCGCATCGCCAATCGCGTGTATCGCAATCTGGAACCCGGCCTTCATCGCTTTCGCATTCAGTTCCTCGTTGAATCCGTAGCCGTCGCCGCTGATACCGCGATGGCCTGGTTTATCCGCGTAGTCGTAGAGCAGGCGTGCACCACGCGATCCCAGCGCGCCGTCGTAATAGGCTTTGACGGTGCGTGTCACCAGCATGCTGTCCGTATCACTGTCCGGACCTTTCTCGATCCACTTTCGAATCAGGTCTTCATCGCGCAATGACAACATCGCGTATACCCGTCTCGGCAATTCCTTGCGAGCTTCCAGCTCCTCGAGAATACTCATCTCCAGAGCGCCCAACCCGGCATCGTGCACGGCGGTATAACCATCTGCGGCCATTTGCTTCAGGCCGAGCAGAAACTGGTTCGTCAAAGTTTCACGGCTAGGCGCAGGGATGGCCTTGCGCAGCAGGTCGACGGCATTGTTCAGAAACAGTCCGGTGGGCTGACCGTCGTCGCCGAGACGCATCTCTCCGCCGACCGGTACGTCAGTGTCTGCGGTGATATGAGCCGCATCCAAAGCCTTCTGATTACCCCAGCCCGCGAAACTGTGCAGGCTGTCCATGAAGACGGGATGGTCGGGTACCGCCGAAGTCAGAAGCGCTTTGTCCGGATAGCGATTGGCCCAGGCACCTTCATCCCAGCCGCGACCGATGATCCACTCGCCCTTAGCAACGGATTTGGCGCGTTCGACGACCAGTGCGACGGCATCTTCTTCCGTTGCGACATCCACCAGGTTGACCTGGTCGAGCAAGGCGCCCAAACCAAAGACGTGCGTGTGTGAATCAACCAGACCCGGGATGACCGTCGCGCCGTGGAGGTCTATCAACCGCGTCGCTGCTCCCTGGTATGCCATTGCATCTTTGCCGCTGCCGACAAACAGGATGTCGCCGTCCTGTATCACGATCGCCTCGGCATCGGGATGCCAGCCACCTTCATCCCGCGGTGCGTTGCTGCTTGCCGTGCCATCCAGCGCGGGCTCGTCCCAGTCCAGTGTATATACGCGGGCATTGGTCAGTATGAGGCTGGCGCCTGAAGGTTTCTCGGCTTCAGGTTGCCCCTCGGCGCAGCCCGCCACCAATACCAGGAGAACGATAGCGGCTAACAGTGTCTTTTTTCTCATT
>JAOUNH010000068.1 GCA_029881055.1 Gammaproteobacteria bacterium | reverse complement strand
GACTGAACTCGTCAAAAAGGTAAACCTGCTCGGATTGTCGCAAGGCGATCTCGAGCAGTTCCTGTTGGCGCGTTCGGAAAAGCCGTTTCGCGCACGGCAGATCATGCAATGGATCTACCAGCGGGACGTCGATGACTTTGATGATATGACGGATCTCTCGAAGTCTTTGCGAGCCCGGCTCAAGATCGACGCGGAAATTGTCCCGCCACCGGTTCAGGAACGATTTGATGCCAGGGACGGATGCGTCAAATGGTTATTTTCCAGCGGCTCCGGGCAGGCTGTGGAAACTGTCTTCATTCCAGAGCCCGATCGCGGCACCTTGTGCATTTCGTCGCAGGTTGGTTGCGCACTGGACTGCTCGTTCTGTGCGACGGGAGCACAGGGATTTAATCGTAACCTGACAAGTGCGGAAATCATCGGCCAGGTTCGCCACGCCATGCGCGAGTTGCCTCGGCGCAGTAATGATGAACCAGCCGTGAGCAATGTTGTCTTCATGGGTATGGGCGAGCCGCTGGCAAACTACCGCAACTTGCTGCCGGTGCTGGAGCTGTTGATTTCCGATTATGCGTACGGTTTGTCGAGGAGGCGCGTTACGGTCAGTACATCGGGCATCGTTCCGCATATCGATAAACTGGCTGATGACTGCAACGTTTCGCTTGCCGTGTCCTTGCATGCACCGACAGACGAATTACGGGATCAGATAGTGCCGATCAACAAGCTGCATCCGATCGCTACTTTACTCGACGCTTGCTGGCGTTACGCGGCCAAGCGCGCCAATCGCTTTATTACTTTTGAGTACGTCATGCTGCGCGGCGTGAATGATACGATTCAGCATGCTGAACAACTGGCCGGGTTACTTACCGGCAAGCCGGCGAAAGTTAACCTGATTCCGTTCAACCCGTTTCCTGGCACGGAATTCAATCGATCGTCCGCCGACACCATTCGCCACTTTCAGGATAAATTGCGACAACAGGGCCTGGTTGCGACGACTCGCAGGACGCGAGGCGACGATATCGACGCGGCCTGTGGCCAGCTCGCGGGCAAGGTTGCTGACAGGATCAAGAATCGCCTCGGCGACAAACGGATAGCTTCAAAAAGCCCGCCCGAAAAGGCCAATGAAATGAAAGAAATAAGGATGTCATCAGCATGAGACCGAGTAATCTGTTCGTTGCGGGCATGATCAGTATTTTCCTGATGGCAGGCTGTGTTACCTCGACCACGGGCTCCATCACGGAGCCGGTTCGCGATAACAAGGCGGCAGCGTCGACCAATTATCAGCTCGGTGCCCGCTACTATCAGCAGGGCTCTTATGAGCTGGCGCGTGATCGCCTTTTGCTGGCCCTGGAAATCGACCCCACTATGGGCGATGCCTATACGACGCTTGCATTGACATACGAGGCGCTGGACGTGCCGCGACTCGCCAAACAAGCTTACGAAGATGCGATTCGCGTCAAACCGAAGGACTTCGTGGTGCAGAACACCTATGCCGTGTTTCTTTGCAGGCAGAAAGATTATATCCAGGCAACAAAGTATTTCGACCGGGCGGCCACTCATACAGAGAATGATGACTCGCAGATAACCCTGACCAACGCCGGCGTATGCATGGTGCAAAAGCCGGACCTGGATGCTGCCGAGTCTTATTTTCGAAGAGCCCTGGATCGCAAACCGAACTACGGAGAGGCGCTGCTGCAGATGTGCCTCCTCAAGTACCAGGCGGAAGACTACCTAAGCGCACGGGCATTCCTGCAGCGGTATTTGTCGGCCAACGTGCCTACCGCAGGTATCCTGTATCTCGGATCCAGAATTGAAGACCTGCTCGACAACGACCGGGGGCGCGTCGAATTTGAAGACCGTTTGATCAGAGAGTTTCCGACATCACCCGAGGCCCGCAAGGTGCTGGGTTCAGGCTAATGAGTGACGAAATCGACAATCAGCTCGTCGAAGACGATGAGTCGGCAGGGCCGAAAGGCGGAGAACGATTGGCGGAAGCTCGTCGTGCCCTGCAGATAACCGTCATTGAAATAGCGAAGGAGTTGCACCTGGACGAACTCAAGGTTCGTGCAATGGAGAGCAATGATTTCGACGTCATCGGCGCGCCGGTATTTGCGAAGGGACACCTCCGAAAATACGCGCAACTGGTGAAGGTAAACGAAGCCGATGTCATGGCTGATTACTATCAGTTAACGCGATCCAGTGGATTGCCGCCGACGCTGGCGCCGCGACCACGACCACGCCCACCTATTTCTCTCGGTCCGTGGATCGGTGCGATCGTTGTCATTCTTATCGCGGCCAGCGGCTACTGGTGGTTTGCAAGTCAACCCAGCGCGCCGGCACCCCGCGTGACAGGGCAAGTCACGCCATCGTCATCGCCGTTACCGGCCGAGACGGCGGTTGAGGAGGAGGGCGAGACCGCTCCCGAAGAACCCGATGATGCGGAACTCGAGGAACTCGCCCCGATCTCGCAGCCCGTTGCTGAGCCGCCGCGCGAGGTTGTGACGGACGCCAATCTGATGCAGCTCAGCATCACCTATGTCGATGATTGCTGGACAGAAATTACCGACGCTACCGGGCGGCGACTGTATTTCGATCTTGGCATCTCGGGGCGCACGATCAACCTGTCCGGCGAATCGCCGTTCAGCGTACTGTTCGGCGATGCTGACAACGTGACGCTCGTGGTCGACGGTGAGGCGTTTCAGATTCCGGCCGCCAGCCGCCGCGGCAAGACGGCCAGGCTAACGATTACGAGCCCATGAGTACTCAACCAAGAGCAATTCGCGGGATGAACGATATCCTGCCGGAGGTGTCGGGCACCTGGCGGTATCTCGAATCCCTTGTCCAGGAAATCGTGGAATCCTACGGTTATTCTGAAATTCGCCTGCCGCTGATGGAACATACGGAGCTTTTCAAGCGGTCGATCGGCGAAGTGACGGACATCGTTGAGAAGGAGATGTATACGTTTCTGGATCGCAACGGTGAAAGCCTGACGCTGCGCCCAGAGGCGACCGCCGGCATGGTTCGGGCTGGCATGACCAACGGTTTGTTCCACAACCAGAAACAGAAACTTTGGACCTCGGGTCCCATGTTCAGGTACGAGAGGCCGCAGCAGGGCCGCTATCGGCAGTTTTACCAGTTCGATGTCGAGGCCGTCGGCTATCCCGGCCCCGATGTGGACGCCGAACTGATCATCATGAGTGCTCGAATGTGGCGGCGCCTGTCGATCACGAATATCGGCCTGCAAATCAACTCGCTCGGATCGCCGGCTGTACGTGGCAACTACCGGAATGCCCTGGTGAAGTACTTTTCGGGCGTGAAAAATCAGCTGGATGAGGATAGTATTCGCCGCCTTGAGCAGAATCCGCTCAGAATCCTCGACAGCAAGAATCCGGACATGCAGGCGATTGTTGAAGCGGCGCCTGTAATGCTGGATTACCTGGACGAGGATTCGGCTGCGCATTTTGATGGCCTCAAAGCCTTGCTGGACGCCGCGGGAGTGAAATACACCGTGAATCCGCGCCTGGTGCGTGGCCTGGATTATTACTCGCAGACGGTGTTCGAGTGGGTCACCGATGCCCTGGGAGCTCAGGGTGCCGTGTGCTCGGGCGGTCGCTACGACGGACTGGTTGAGAAGTTGGGCGGCCGTGCGACGCCGGCGATCGGTTGGGCGATGGGCATTGAACGACTGGTGGCTTTGTTTGAAGCCAGCGGCGGTGTGGCGCCGGCATCGTGTGTCGATGTCTACATCGCGGCGCTTGGCGACGGCCCGCTTGAACGGGCGTTTTCACTGGCGGAGAACCTGCGCGACAGTATCGCAGGCATCCGCATCGAGATGAATCTCGGCGGTGGCAGTTTAAAATCGCAGATGAAGCGCGCAGACAAGAGCGGCGCGGAAATTGCGCTGATATTGGGCGAGCAGGAGCTCGCCGATGGCAGTGTGGGACTTAAGGCAATGCGCAGCACTGAAGAGCAGGAAAGTGTTGCCATTGATCAGTTGGCGGAAACGCTGAAAAAGAAATTACGATAAGGGCAGTTTTGTGGACGACCTACTTTCAGAGAAAGAACAAATTGAGCAGTTGCGTAGCTGGTGGTCAGGGTACGGCAACTATGTCATCGGTGGCATTGTTATCGGCGCCGGGTTGTTGTTTGGCGTCAATCAGTACCAGGCGAACAAGTTACAGACGCAGCTTGATGCTTCAACCGCTTATGAAACGCTAGTTGAGCATGTCGTTGACGGCGATCTTGAGAATGCCGAAAGGATGGCGAGCGAGATCAGCACGCTGTACAGCGACACTACCTATGAAGGGCAAGCCGGCCTTGCCATGGCGCGGCTCTACATGGATCAGAATCGCGACCAGGATGCGGCTGGCGCTTTACTTGCGGTCGTCAACGGGAATTCCGGTGATGAACTGAAGCATGTCGCACGTCTGCGGTTGGCACGAGTCTATCTGTACCAGAACAAGGCGGAAGAGGTTGTGGCATTGCTGGCTGACCTGGATAAAGGTGCTTTCGCAGCGGCATATGGCGAAGTGTTAGGTGACGCATATACGGCGCTGGGCCGCATTGCTGAAGCCCAGGATGAATACCAGAAAGTGTTGACGGATCCCCTGTCGCGCGGCACCGTTGATCCGCAGCTCGTGCAGTGGAAAGCGCTGGACCTTCCCGAGGTCCAGGCCGAGGCACCAGCAGATACCACCGAACCTGAAGCCGTCACTCCTGTCGAAAGCAGCGACACTGATGTTGAGGAAAGTGAGTGACTACACTCCGGCAACGTGCTGGTCTGGCAGGTTTGATAGCAGCGGTTCTGCTGCTTTCGTCCTGCGGCATTTTCAATAAGAAAGACGAAGAGGCCGAGCCCAAGGAACTCGTCAAACTCGAGAACCAGCTCAAGATCAAGCGCGTCTGGAGCACGAAAGTCGGCAGCAAGTCTGAATTCCTGCTGGTCGGCCTGCGACCCGCCGGTGACGGTAACCGAATTTACGCGGCCAGCCAGAACGGCAACGTGATCGCGGTCAATCCTGAATCGGGAAAAGCGCACTGGAAAATGAATCTCGACATTGAGCTCTCCGGCGGACCCGCCGTTGGAGAGGGTGTCGTCGCCGTCGTTTCCGCCGACGGTTTTGCCATCGCTCTGGATGCGGCAAGCGGCACTGAACTTTGGCGCGAATTTGTCGGTGGCGAGACACTGGCAAGGCCGTTGATCAAGGGTGACTCAATCATTGTCCAGACAATCGATAGCCGGCTGGTTTGCCTGGCGAGATTTGATGGACGTATGCGTTGGGAAATAGAGCAATCTGTACCCTTGCTTACAATGCGCGGTGCCTCATCGCCCATGTCCGTTGGTGCATTGGTAGTCGCCGGTTTTGATAACGGGCGAATAGTTGCCGTCAACATCGAAACGGGCGATATCGAATGGGATTCGATGCTGGCCTTGCCGACAGGACGATCGGACCTGGACCGCCTGTCCGACGTTGACGGCTCGATCTCGGTTGTTGATCAGGATATATACGCTGCCGGTTATCAGGGCCGCCTGGCGTCTATCGCGGCCGAATCCGGCCAGATTCTGTGGTCGCGGGAAATGTCAACGTACGTCGGCGTTGCTGCCGACTGGAACAGCGTCTACACAACGCTCGATAGCGGTGAACTGGTAGCGATGTCGCGCGTAGGTGGCGTTGAGGCCTGGCGCAATGACGACCTTTTGCGACGCGACCCGACACTGCCGGTGCCCTTCCACACGGCGGTAGTTGCCGGCGATTTTGAAGGCTACCTGCATTTTTTCAGCAGCATCGATGGCAAAGCTGTCGCGCGCACGCGGCAAGGAACGATGGCGATATCGAGCGCGCCTCTCGTCATCGCCAATCGCCTGTATGTGCAAAGCGACGACGGTTCGCTCGGCGCGTACGAAATCATCCAGGATCGACCCAAGCGTAGCGCTCCTGATGTCTCCGAAACGGCCGACGAGTCCTGATCGGCCGCGTTCAAGGTGCACATATATGCTTCCTGTCATCGCTCTGATCGGCCGACCCAATGTCGGCAAATCGACCTTATTCAATCGATTGACAAAATCTCGCGACGCACTGGTCGCTGATTTTCCCGGCCTGACCCGCGATCGCCAATACGGTTTCGGTCGTGTGGGCCCCGTTCCCTACATTGTGATCGACACTGGCGGCGTCGCTGGCGGTGAAGCGGGCATCGAAGAGCTGATGGTTGAACATACGGTACGTGCGCTCAAGGAAGCGGACGTTGCAATCATCATGGTGGACGGTCGCGCGGGACGCACGTCAGCGGACGAACACGTCGCATCACTTGCACGACGTCACGCCAAGCAGACCTGGTTAGCCGTTAACAAATCCGAGGGCCTTGACGAAGCGATGGCCAACACCGAGTTTCACTCCCTCGGCCTCGGCAATCCCATCGCCGTTTCGGCGGCGCATGGCGATCGCATCGCTGCGCTGATGGATGTTGTACTGGCGCCGTTCACGGGTGACGAACCTGACGAGGAAGACGATAAGTCCGAGTCTGACGATCGCCCGCTTCGGATTGCAGTGGTGGGTCGTCCGAACGTCGGCAAATCGACGCTGATCAATCGATTGCTGGGTGAAGACCGCCTCGTTGTTTACGACCAGCCCGGTACCACCCGCGACAGTATCGCAGTGCCTTTCGAACGGGACGGCCGCCATTACCTGTTGATCGATACGGCCGGCATTCGCCGCAAGGCGCGGGTGCATGAAACCGTCGAGAAATTCAGCATCGTCAAAGCGCTGCAGGCCATCGAGCAGGCGGAAGTGGTGATCGCGGTGCTTGATGCGCAGGAAGGCGTGACCGAGCAGGATGTCAGTTTGCTCGGTCTGGTGATGGAGCGCGGCCGCGCGCTGGTCGTCGTAACCAATAAATGGGACGGCCTGTCGGCGGATCACCGCAAGAAAGTTCGTGAAGATCTCGAACGGCGACTGCCGTTCCTGGATTTTGCCGAACGCATGACCATTTCGGCATTGCATGGCACGGCCGTCGGTGACTTGTTGCCAGCTGCCGTCAGGGCGTACAACGCGGCGATGCGCGACATGTCCACAACGGAGCTGACGAACGAATTGCAGGCGGCGATCATGACGCATTCGCCACCCCTGGTACGGGGGCGTCGTATTAAGCTTCGTTATGCGCACCAGGGCGGACGCAACCCGCCGGTTATCGTGATTCACGGCAACCAGACCGATGCACTGCCCGAGTCGTTTCGACGCTACCTGATCAATCGATTCCGGAAGGCGTTCAAACTGAAGGGCACGCCGGTACGGCTGGTGTTCAAGAAGGGAGAAAATCCCTATGAAGGACGGCGCAACACGCTGACGCCCCGCCAGGAACGCAGTCGCAAGCGCCTGTTGAAGAGGGCCAAGAAATGAGTTCTGCTCGCAAGCTTTTTACATTCGACGGCAAATTTCGCATGCACCGTGCGGGATACCTGGATTCCCCGACGATGGCTTACGAAACCTGGGGCACGCTGAATTCAAATCGCGATAATGCGGTGCTGATATTCAGCGGCTTGTCACCATCCGCACATGCCGCCTCGTCGGATGAAGACATGTCGCCCGGTTGGTGGGAGGAAATGATCGGCTCCGGTTTGCCCATCGACACCGACCGCTTTTTTGTTATTTGCGTAAACTCCCTCGGCAGTTGTTTTGGCTCGACGGGACCTGCGTCGGTCAATCCCAAAACAGGCGAACGTTATCGACTGACATTCCCTGTTCTGACCCTTGAAGACGTTGCCGACGCTGCATTACTTGTCACCAAACACCTGGGCGTGGAGTGCCTGCACACGGTAATCGGCTGTTCCATGGGTGGCATGAGCGGCCTCGCGTTTTGTGTGCGTCACCCGGAGGCAGTTGAGCGCTTCGTTTCCATTTCGTCCGCGGCGCGATCCTTGCCATTTTCAATAGCAGTCCGATCGCTGCAGCGGGAAATGATTCGCTCCGATCCGAAATGGCAAAAAGGCAATTACGAACCGGGCGACCCGCCGATTACCGGGCAGCGATTGGCGCGCAAGCTTGGCATGATCACCTACCGATCGGCGGAGGAGTGGGCAGGCCGATTCGGACGAGAGCGTTCGACCGACCCTTCGCGCATTGACGGCCAGTTCGTCGCCGAATTCTCCGTCGAGGCTTATCTCGAAAATCACGCGAACAAATTCAGCGGCGCGTTTGATCCGAATTGCTACCTGTACCTCTCACACGCGTCCGACTTGTTCGATCTGGCAGAGTATGGCGGGTCGCTGAAGTCCGGATTCAAACGCCTGAAGATTGAACAGGCGCTGGTGATCGGCGTTCGTACCGACATCCTGTTTCCGCTGGACCAACAAAGAGAACTCGCCCAGGGCATCGCGTCAGTCTGCAGCAACACGCGACTGGCCGAACTGGACTGCATCCGCGGCCACGACTCGTTCCTGGTCGACATGGATGCCTTCCGCCCGGTGATCTGCGAATACTTCGAAAGCTGCTGCAACTAACCCACCCGATATAAGGCGATATAAGGTGACAGTGACCGTATATCGACGCCAAACGTCGCATTGACGCCATTCTTCATCGATATAAGGTCACTGTCACCGTATATCAGTCGAGGAGCAGTGCCGGGTCCACGGCCGTGCCGTTGAGGTAGGTGCCGAAGTGGAGGTGGGGGCCCGTGACGCGGCCGGTAGCACCTACCGCGCCGATGACATCGCCTGTCGAGACCGGCTGTCCTTTCTCAACAACAATTGCACTTAAATGGCAGTACATGGTGATAAAGCCCTGACCGTGGTCGATGATGACCGTGTTGCCATTAAAGAAGTAGTCGCCCGTCGCCGCGACGAGTCCCGGCCGGGGGGCTACGACGGTTGTCCCAGTATTGGCCGCGATATCCATGCCGGAGTGCGGTGAGCGCGGCTGGTCATTGAAAAAACGCCGTGAGCCGAAGCTCGAGCCACGCGGTCCCGTTACCGGCGATGACAGCGATATATCGTCGAGCGGAATCCGCCGAAAATTGTTGAGAGCGCTGTCGATGATTGCGCGCTCGCCCGCGATCCGATCCAGCTGTTGCTGGTCGGGATTCACCTGCGACTTGTTTTCGATCGTCAGTCGTTGTTCCCGGTACGCGTGGCTGCCGACGGTGATCGTTTTCTGTTCATTCCCGGCATGCACAACCAGCTCGCCCGGTGACGTGTTGAGCGAAATCCCGACCACGGCGTACCAGCGATTCGCGCGGCTCATCACGAGCACAGGTTTTCCGTTAAGCGACACATCCGGTGCCTCATGACCGGACGACCCGAGGTCGACAATCGCGATACCACCCGGCCGCAGCGATTCCTCGGCAGCGGCGGCGTGCAAGGCGATGCCCAGCAGGCAAAGACAAAGGTACAGGTGCCTAATCACGTGATGACCTTTTTCACCGTTGCGACAATTTCGCCGCGTGACAGGCGCGCGCGTATGTCTTCTCCAGTCGTGACGCTCGCTGCGTTCATGAGAACGTCGCCGGTCGCCTCTCGCTTCACGATGGCATAGCCGCGATCGAGTGTTGCGAGCGGACTGACGGAATTCAGCGTCCGCCCCAGGATGGCGATTTTGTGGCGAGTGTCCGACAGTTGATCGCGCGCCGCGGTTGACAGTCGCTCCCGCAGCTGCGCCAGCCGGCCGAGCGATCGTTGCACGGTGAGAGCGGGGGATAGCGCCATGAGTTTCGCACTCACGCTCTGCAGCCCGCTCCTGCGTTCCAACAGCTGCTGCCGCATGACGGATCGAAGCCGTCCGCTGTGCTCTCGCAATCGATCTTCCTGGCGCCGCAGTGTTGCTGCCGGGCTGCCGGCAAGCAGGCGCCGCCCGAGCCAATCCAGTTCCTGTGCCTTGTCCTCAAGTGCGCGCCGTCCGACGCGACCGATGCGCGTAGCCAGCACGCCGATACGGTGCAACCAGTCGCCCTGATCGGGCACAACCATCTCGGCGGCACCGGATGGCGTTGGTGCGCGCACGTCGGCGACGAAATCGGCGATCGTGAAATCCACTTCGTGCCCGACGGCACTCACGACCGGTAACGGGCAGGCAGCAATCTCGCGTGCGAGCTGCTCGTCGTTAAATGCCCAGAGGTCTTCGAGCGAACCGCCACCGCGCGTCAGGATCAGGACATCGCATTCGGCGCGGCGAACTGCCGTAGCGAGCGCTGCCATGAGTTCCCCCGGAGCCGCGTCGCCCTGAACGGCGGCCGGGTACAGAATGACAGGAACGGCCGGGAAACGCCGCCTGAGGACGCTCAGGATGTCGCGCACCGCGGCGCCCGTCGGCGATGTAATGATGCCGATCTGCCCAGGCAGCGCCGGTATCGGCCGCTTTCGGTCTTCGTCAAACAGGCCTTCCCCGGCCAGCTTGAGCTTGAGGGCGTCGAAGCGGCGCTTCAGTACGCCTTCGCCGGCAGGCTCCAGCTGCTCGATGATCAACTGGTAGTTGCCGCGCGCCTCGTAGATGCTGACGCGACCGTAAGCGAGCACGCGATCCCCGTTTTTGAAGCCTATGGCCGGACCGCGCTGCCGCTGCTGAAACCAGGCCGCGCTCACCTGCGCGCTGTCGTCCTTCAGCGTAAGGTAGATGTGCCCCGATCCGGGCCGCGAAAGATTCGAGATCTCACCTTCCACCCAGACACGGCCCATCCCCTGCTCGAGCAGCGCTTTGACGCGACGATTGAGCTGGCTGACGGAGATTGCGGTACTTGGGAGGTCGTTCATTTGCATGAATGCCGACTATATAAGCCCACGCCGTTTACCCGCAAATCCGAGCCGCGTACACTTGCCCGTTTAACCCCTCCAGACCAAAGACTGACCCATGCGCATCGCCAAGGAAGCCCTGACATTCGACGACGTCCTCCTGCAACCCGGGTATTCCGAGGTTCTGCCCCGTGAGGTTGATCTCAGCACGTCATTAACTCACGAGATCCGGCTCAATATCCCGTTGTTGTCGGCCGCGATGGACACCGTGACAGAGTCGAGACTCGCGATCGCGCTGGCGCAGGAAGGCGGGATCGGTATCGTCCACAAGAATATGTCCATCGAGGAACAGGCTAAACAGGTCCTGATGGTCAAGAAGTTCGAATCGGGCATGGTGCGAAAGCCAATCACCGTGCCGCCGGACATGAGCATTCGCAAGGTCATTGAACTGACTCGCTCCATGGGCATCTCAGGCGTGCCGGTGGTCGATGGCAACAAGACAGTTGGTATCGTCACGCACCGCGACCTGCGCTTCGAGACTAAGCTGGACGCACCCGTTTCTACTGTCATGACGCCGAAAGATCGTCTCGTGACCGTCAGGGAAGGCGCTGACGACGAGGAAGTCCTGTCCCTTCTGCATCGCTACCGCATAGAGAAAGTGCTGGTCGTAGATGACAACTTCGAATTGCGCGGCATGATCACGGCCAAGGACTTCCAAAAAGCGAAGGACTTCCCGAAAGCGTGCAAGGACGGCAGCGGGGCGCTGCGCGTTGGTGCGGCCGTTGGCACCGGATTTGAAACCGATGACCGCGTTGATGCGCTGGTCGAAGCCGGCGCCGATGTCATCGTTGTCGATACGTCCCACGGTTTTTCGAAAGGCGTGCTCGAGCGTGTATCACGAGTCAAGAAGGCACATCCGGGCGTGCAAGTCATCGGCGGCAATATCGTCACCGGCGATGCGGCGCTGGCACTCGTCAAAGCCGGTGCGGACGGTGTCAAGGTCGGTATCGGTCCGGGCTCGATTTGCACGACCCGCGTCGTCGCCGGCGTCGGCGTGCCGCAGATCTCGGCCGTGGCCGAGGTCGCAGAGGCACTCAGGAAGTCAGGTGTGCCGCTCATCGCTGACGGCGGCATCCGCTACTCCGGCGACATCGCCAAAGCGCTGGTGGCCGGCGCACATTGCGTGATGATCGGTGGCCTGTTCGCCGGCGCCGAAGAATCGCCCGGCGAAGTGGAGTTGTACCAGGGACGTTCCTACAAGACTTATCGGGGCATGGGTTCCGTTGGTGCCATGGGTGGCTCGCATGGCTCGTCCGATCGCTATTTCCAGGACGCGACCGAAGAGCTCGAAAAACTCGTGCCGGAAGGCATTGAAGGCCGCGTGGCGTACAAGGGCTCTTTTTCCGCTATCGTGCACCAGCTCATCGGCGGTGTTCGGGCTGCCATGGGTTACACGGGCAGCGCCAGTATTGACGAAATGCGCAGCAAGCCAATGTTCGTGAAGATCACGAGCGCGGGCATGACCGAGAGTCATGTGCATGATGTGACCATAACCAAAGAAGCACCTAACTATCGCTCCAAGAGCTAGGTCTATGCACACGGACATCCACGCGCATCGACTGCTGATACTCGACTTCGGCAGCCAGTACACCCAGTTAATTGCCCGCCGCGTTCGTGAGGTCGGTGTTTATTCCGAAATCCATCCCTGGGACATGTCGGACGACGACATCAAGGCCTACCGGCCCGATGGCGTGATTCTCTCCGGCAGTCCCGAGTCCGTGAATCTCGACGTGCCGCCGCGCGTATCGCACGCGGTGTTCGATCTCGGCGTACCCGTGCTCGGCATTTGCTACGGCATGCAGACCATGGCGGCCGAACTCGGCGGCAAGGTCGAGGCGTCGTCGCACCGGGAGTTTGGTTATGCGGAAATCACGCCCGGCGACTCGAACCTGTTCGGCGGCCTCAGTGATTTCCAGGGCGAGACCAAACTCAAAGTCTGGATGAGTCACGGCGATCGTGTCGAATCCATACCGCCCGGCTTCAAGGCCACAGCGAGCAGCAAGAATTCGCCGCTGGCCGCGATGGAAGATGCGTCACGGCATTTCTACGGTGTGCAATTCCACCCGGAAGTGACGCATACGCTGCAGGGCCAGGAAATCATTCGTCGTTTTGTGCGCGACATCTGCGGCTGTCCCGGCGACTGGACGGCAGGCAACATCGTGTCCGACGCGATCGACAAGGTTCGCGAGCAGGTCGGTGATGGCAAGGTCCTGCTGGGATTGTCCGGTGGCGTGGATTCGTCGGTCGTTGCCGCGCTGCTGCACGAAGCGATTGGTGACCAGCTCGTCTGCGTGTTCGTTGATCACGGCTTACTGCGACACAACGAGGGCGACCAGGTCATGGCGCTGTTCGC
>JAOUNH010000226.1 GCA_029881055.1 Gammaproteobacteria bacterium | reverse complement strand
GCCAGAGACGGCCGATGCCATCCTCGAATTCTCTCTGTTTTTCGGCAAATCCGGCATCGAGACGGTACAGACCGGCGCCCGCGTGCGTATCGATGTACCAGAATGGCTTGTCCTTCGCAGCGAGGCGTCCGAGCAGCTCCACGAGGACAAAATGCTTGAGGACGTCGGCGTGATTTCCGGCGTGGAAGCCGTGTCGGTAGCTCAGCATGGCCGGATTTAACCGCCCGGCCGGGGTGGGCGCAAGGTGACCATCATGGCTCGTCACGATCCGATGGTATGCTTGACGCGGGCGAGATGTCCCCGCGGGCAAGCATTTGCCTCGCTGGGAGTCTATATATTAATGATTGCATTAAGGTTTTTCAGGCTTTCCATTCGGTTTGCCGGGCTGTGCCGTGACGATTTGCGGCTTGGGTCACAGATTACGTCGTGAATTTGCTCAACACTGTGGCCTGCCCGCGGTAGGGGCTGGTGCAGCATCATTGTGCCAGCGCCAAGTGGATTATGTCTTGAAAAGGGGTAATGGTATGTGGAGAGTGGTTCGCAGCATGTTTTTTGCAGCGCTGCTCGTCGCGCCGGTGCAGGCGGAGGAAATGTCCGGTGACGATATTCGAAGCCTGGATGGTCAGGTGCAGGAGATCAAGTCGGACGTGCTGAATATCGCGGCCGAGCTGAATACGCTCGAGGAGCGACTCCTGTACCCGTCGGGCACGCAGCTTGCAGTATTCCTGTCGATCGCCGAGAACGAAGACTTTCGTCTCGACGCGGTGCAGGTCCAGATCAACGGTGAGCTCGCGACACATCATATATACAGCTTCAAGGAGCTCGAGGCTTTGCAGAAGGGTGGCGTGCAGAAGATTTACACCGGCAATATCACGACCGGTGGCCACGAGCTCAGCGTGACGATGAGCGGCAAGCTCAAGAACGGTGACGACTTCAGCGAAACCGGCAGCTTCAAATTCGCGAAGGGTGTAAAGCCAAAGGCGCTGGGCATCACGCTCGCGCGTCCAGGCTCCGGTGGTAACGGGATCCGGATCGGAGACTGGTAAGCCATGAATCGAGCATTGCTCTCGGCGATCGCTATCGTATCGATTTCCTGTGTTGCGGCGAATCCGTCGCGCGCTGAAGAACTGAAGGACCTGTTCTTCGGCGAAGCGCTTTACTACGCGCATCAGGGCGAATGGTTCGAGGCGCTCGAACGCCTGGATACGGAGATTCGGCAGCATCGCGGTGTCGATGAGCCCGAGCTCGATTCACTCTGGTATCACATGGCCGACGCCGAATTTTCGGTGGGTGACTTCGAGTTGCGTTATCGAATGCACCATCGCGCAGGCCGCGCAATCCAGGCCGTACTGGAAGGCGCCGTCGACGACGAAATTCGCAACGACGCTGCCTATCGCCTGGCGCGCATTCACTTCCAGAAGGGTCAGGAGCACGAGGCACTGAGGGCGCTCGATCGTATCGAGGGCAAGGTACCCGCAGGAATTCGCGACGATATTGCGTTCCTGCGCGCCAATGTCTATCTGTCGTTGCGCTGGTCGGAGCCCGCCATTCCGGTACTGGAAAAGCTGCTCGGCTCCAAAGAATACGGGGCCTTTGCGGCCTACAATCTCGGTATCGCCTATCTGCAGGGCGACAGAAGGAAAGCGGCTTTCGAGCAGCTCGAGCGCGCCGGAGCGTTCAAGGCCGATGATCCGGCCGAGCTGGCGATGCGCGACAAGGCAAACCTCGTGCTTGGCACCCTGCTGCTGGAAGAAGACAACTTCAACCAGGCGGTCGAATACCTCAATCGCGTGAGACTCGACGGGCCGTTCTCGAACCAGGCCCTCTTGAGCGCGGGCTGGGCGAGCATGTCGAGTGGCAAGCCGGATCGCGCGGTCGTCCCGTGGGGCATTCTTGCAGAGCGGGACAGCACGGACCCCGCGACGCAGGAGGCGATGCTTGCGCTGCCCTATGCCTACGGCAATCTTGAAATTCATGGCCGCGCGGCCGTTCATTATGGCCGCGCGCTCGACACTTACGGTGTGGAGCTCGGCAAACTGAACGCGTCGATCGAGAGCATTCGTGAGGGCAGGTTCCTCGAAGCCCTGATCCGCGAGGAAATCCGGGAAGACGAAGACTGGGTGATCCGACTGCGCTCCCTGCCGGAAACGCCGGAAACCTATTACCTGATGGAGTTACTGGCATCGCACGACTTCCAGACCGGGCTGAAGAACTACCTGGATCTTGCCGACCTGAAGCGCCGCCTGATCGGCTGGACGTCGAGTTTCGACGCCTATGACGAGATGGTCGAGGTGCGCAGGGAGCACTACGAGCCGTTGCTGCCGGAGGTGGACGAGGCGTTCCGCAAGCTGGATTCGCGCATGCGGTTGCGTATCGAGCAGCACAAGATGCTGGTGAAGCGCCGGGACGAGATGCTGACGACCCCGCGACCCGAATTCCTGGCGACGCCCGAGGAGCAGCAGACGCTCTCGCGGCTCGAACGCCTCGAAGCACAGATACTCGCGAAGGCACCCATCGACGATCAAAAGCTGCAGGATGTGCGCAGGCTGAAGGGCACGGTCACATACACGCTCGAAACCGAGTATCACAAGCGACTCACCGAATTCGATCGCAATCTGCGCGCCCTCGATGCCGCCATGGCGGTGGCGCAGGAACAGTACGATCAGTATGTTCGTGCGCGGCAGGCAGCGACGCACAGTTTCGTCGGTTACGAAAAACCGATCAAGGGGCTGCGTTTGCACGTGCGCGAATCGGTCGACACGATCGACATGCTGATGGCGCGCCAGGGTCGCCTGCTGGAAGCGCTGGCGATCGAAGAATTGCAGGCGCGGCGCGGAAGGCTGGAGAGCTACCGTGACAAAGCGCGATACGCGCTTGCCAATAGTTACGATCGTGCGACTCAGGCGCAGACGAAGGCAGTCGAATGATGAAGCGAAGAATTCAGTGGCTGGTCATCGCCGCGGCAGCCGGCCTTACCGCCTGTGCGACGACGAACCAGGAAGGTACGCTGGCGGAACTCGACAAGGTCGATGCCGACCTCGAGGAAGTGTATCTCGAGGACGCGCTGGAGCGCGCGGAGCAGAGCTACCGTCGATATCTCGAGGAGACACCGTCGGGTGCGCAGACGCCGGAGGCGATGCGACGCATGGCCGATCTGCAGATCGAGAAAGCGTATGGCGTCGTCGGCGCGAAGCCCTCTGGCGAGATGGTGGCGCCGGAAAGCGCGGCACCCTTGCAGTCGCCTGCCAGGCAACGTGAGGAGCCGGTAGCGGCTGCTCCCGGTGAGACGGAGCAGGAGTTCGAGCAGCGCGCAACACAGCGTGAAGCGCTGCTGTCGCAGCCCGCCGAAATCGACGAAGAAGTGCTTGCGGCAGGTGCCGAGCCTGTCCCGGCGGGGCCGCGCGAGGCCATCGAGACGTACAAGAAGATCCTCGAGAACTACCAGAATTACGAGCGCAACGACAAGGTGCTCTACCAGATGTCGCGCGCCTACGACGAGA
>JAOUNH010000225.1 GCA_029881055.1 Gammaproteobacteria bacterium | reverse complement strand
TCCATGAGCATTTGGTTGGTATTGGCTGTACCGTAAAACGTGCAGGTGCCTGCCGCGTGGTAGGCCGCCGATTCGGCCGCGAGCAGTTCGTCGCGGCCGATCTTGCCCGCTGCATATTCTTCCCGAATACGCGCTTTTTCCTTGTTGCCAAGACCCGAGACCATCGGACCGGCGGGTACGAACACGACCGGCAACTGGCCGAAAGACAACGCGCCGATGAGCAGGCCCGGGACGATCTTGTCGCAAATACCGAGGCACAACACGGCATCGAACATGTTGTGGGACAGCGCGATAGCCGTCGACATCGCAATGACGTCACGGCTGAACAGGGACAGGTCCATACCGTCCTGCCCTTGCGTCACGCCGTCGCACATGGCGGGCACGCCGCCCGCGAACTGTGCAACCGCGCCCTGCCTCGCGGCGGCACTGCGAATCAATGCGGGATAGGTTTCGAAGGGCTGGTGCGCGCTGAGCATGTCGTTGTATGCCGAAACGATCGCGACGTTAGGTATGACATTTCCGGATAAAGCTTTCTTGTCAGCGATGCCACTTGCGGCAAAACCGTGCGCCAGGTTGCTGCAGGACAGCTTGCCTCGCGCCGGGCCGTCAATCGCTGCGTCCCGGATTCGCGCGAGATAAGCCGCGCGGCTCACCTTGCTGCGTTCCACTATGCGTCGGGTGACATCTTCAACAGTTGGATTCATAACATGCTCTTGAGTAATTGCTCGTGTTCGTCAGGGTGCCCAGTAGAGACTAACGGGCACCGCTTTTTGCTTCAGCAAAGCGGCAATCGGATAATTCGTGTCGCCCGCCTTCGCGCTTTCATACACCGCGAGCTTTTCCTCGCCAAAAACGAGCAGCAGAATTTCGTCACTCTGCAAAAGCGCACCGAGCGTCATGCTCATGCGCGGATGCGGGCTGGCGCTGGTGCGCACAGGAATATAGAAGAGCCGGTTTTCGGACTTCAGGCCGGTCTTCAGACTGTCAGCATCCGGAAACAATGACGCGAAGTGACCGTCCTTACCCATGCCGACCATCGCGATCGCGAAACGTTTGCCTTTTAACTCGGACTGCAAGGAATCGCAGCGTTCGTCGACCGACAGGTCGCCCTGGTACAGGGACAAAATATGGCCTTCGCTGGCCTGCTCCTGCAGCAGCGTCTCACGCACCATCCTTTCGTTGCTGTCCGCGTGATCGCCCGGAACCCAGCGCTCGTCTGTGAGTACCACTTGCACGTCTTTCCAGTCCAGTTCGTAACCGGACAGGTATTCGAAACAACGCGCCGGCGTTGTTCCGCCACTGACGACGAATGTCGCCGCTTTCTCCCGGTCCAGTCGCGCTTTGACGAGTCCCGCAATCCGCGCCGCGGCTGCAGCTGATGCGGCGTCCCTCGATTCAAACTTCAGTTCTGTCCGCATAGCGTTAACAGGCCCTAGTCTTCCTGGTGCCAGGCCCGGCCGTCGCGGTCGAGCAACATCGAAGACGCGGGTGGCCCCCATGAGCCGGAAACATAGGACTCCACCTTCTGTTTCGCTTCCTGCCAGCCTTCAATTATTCCGTCAATCCACTCCCACGCCGCTTCCACCTCGTCACGACGCATGAACAAAGCGGGATTGCCGCGCAACACTTCCATCAGCAATCGCTCATAGGCATCCGGGTATCGAATCCCGAACGTTTCGGCAAAGCTGAGGTCCAGCGAGACAGGACGAAGGTCAAAACCGCCAGGGCCAGGTTCTTTGGCCATTACCGACAGTTGCACACCCTCGTCAGGCTGCAGGCGTATCCTGAGCAGGTTCGGCGAAACGTTAAACTTTTGCTCCGGAAATATCGAATGCGGAACGTCCTGAAACTGTACAACGATCTCCGAGTGCTTGTTTTTCAGGCGCTTTCCCGTGCGCAGGTAAAACGGAACACCTGACCAGCGCCAGTTCTCTATTTCGAGTTTCAGCGCGACGAAGGTTTCGGTGGAACTGTCTTTACCATCCAGTTCGTCCAGGAAACCGGCAACCGTGTGACCCTCGACAGCACCGGCCGTGTACTGGCCGCGCACCGTATTCGCGCGCGCGTCGTCGGCTGTTATCGGTTTCAGGGAGCGCAGGACTTTTATCTTCTCGTCACGCACGGCGTTCTGGTCGAGGCTGGACGGTGGCTCCATCGCGAACAGGCAAACGAGCTGCAGCAGGTGGTTTTGCACCATGTCGCGCAGTGCACCGACGCCGTCATAAAAACCAACGCGCCCGCCGACGCCGAGGTTTTCCGCGACGGTGAACTGCACGTGATCGATCGCGCTGCGCCGCCACAAAGGCTCGAACAGGGAATTCGCAAAGCGCAATGCCAGCAGGTTCTGCACGGTTTCCTTGCCCAGGTAATGATCGATGCGATAAATCTGGTTTTCATTAAAACAATCGCCAACGGCGTTGTTGATTTCACGCGCCGATGAGACGTCTCGCCCCAGCGGCTTCTCAAGCACGATGCGACTTTTTTCAGTGACCAGCCCATTCGCTTTCAGACCGGTTGCGATGGCACCGAAGAGATTGGGCGCGGTCGCGAGATAGGCGACTCGAACACGATCTTCATGACCTGCCAGCGCATTCACGACGGCGCCCCACTGGTCGTGCTGGATCGCGTCGGCCTGCACGTAGCTGAGTCGCTTCCGGAACGACGACCAATGCGCGTCGTCAAAATCGCCTTCCGGCAGGTTGCTGCGCAGCGAAGCCTCGACTGACGCCAGGTATTCGTCCTGCGACATGGCGCCGCGACTGGCTGAGATAATTCGGCTTTCGGGCGAAAACTGGCCATCCCGGTCACGGTGATACAGCGCGGGCAGGAGCTTGCGCATCGCGAGATCGCCCGTGCCGCCGAATATGAGCAGATCGAAAGTGTCTACCGGGAGCAGTTCTGCCATGGGTGTTCCTTGAATATTTTTGAAAGTTTACTACATATATTAGGTTTTGTAGCAACTTTTGTCGTATTTTCTTTAAAAATGCTGTAGTTTTACTACATGCTCTCCGAGATCCAGCTTGCTCTCCCTAACTTAAGCCCGTCCGAAATCAAGGTGGCTGAGTGGATCATCGCGCACCCGAAAGAGGCCGCCGGCTCAACACTGGCAGAGGTTGCACAGGCCTGCCGGACGAGTGAACCCACAGTTGTGCGCTTTTGCCGTCGTGTCGGTCTCAGGGGTTTTCGCGAACTCGGCATACGCCTGACCGAATCCCTGAGCCGCCCCGGAAGCTACGTCCATCGCGACGTGCACCCCGATGACAAGTCATCCGACGCCGTTATCAAGGTATTGGACGCCTCTATCCAGTCACTGGTTGACATGAAATCGCGCCTTTCGGAGATGCCGATCGATGCCGCGGTTGCCGCCCTGTCACGCGCACGCCAGATCGCTTTTGCCGGCCTCGGCGCTTCCGGGCACGTTGCCAGCGATGCCTGTCACAAGTTCTTCCGGCTCGGTATCCCCTGCTCCACGTTAATGGATACGCCGATGATTCTGCAATTCGCGGCGATTGCGGAAGCGGACGATGTCCTGGTG
>JAOUNH010000067.1 GCA_029881055.1 Gammaproteobacteria bacterium | reverse complement strand
GTTTGAGGCCGGCAATCGAATCTCGAATCGCACGCCGCCGTCGACATTGTCGGCCGTGATATTGCCGCAGTGTCCCTCTGCAATAAGATTGGCAACATAGAGGTCTGACGAAGATCAAGCGACTCTGCCTCTAGGTTCGCCGTCGATTCCTCGACGTAACTCGCTGTTTACGGTTTGATTACGGAGTCTTAGGCCGCAAGCTGAAATTGGCGACCAACCATATCAAGGCATTCAAAGAGCGGTCGCGGAGTCTTCCGGCACCCGGTAGTTACTGTCCACCGGCGGCAAGCCAACAACGGCGCGGGCATTGTTCAGGTTGGCCCGCATCGATGCCTCGATTGCTGCAAATCGCGCGTCGGCTGCGAGCAATTGAAAGTGAGGGTTGATGTCGATGGGATTGCCGGGCGATGAAAAACCTTTCTTGACGGAAGCCTGCAGTCGTTCAAAGGCAACGTCCAGATCGCCTTCCATGGCGTTCTGATCGGCAATACTTCTCGACAAAGCCACGTTGTTGATGCCCTGGTCCAGCATCTTCTGATGATGGCGATCGAGCACCTTAATAGCCGCTGTAAATTGTTGCTCATTGCCGAGCCGTTTATAGGCCAATGCCAGCGAGCTGACGACGTCCTGCCCGTATTCATCGCCCGGGTTCTCCTGGGCGAATGCTTCGACGCTCGGCCAGCGCTCTTCCACATAATTGACCAGGTCCTGTTCGCGATTTTCCCGCAGGAAAAGATAGAACAGGTCTCCCGGAAACCCCTGGGCGGCATTGCTTCTCGCCAGCGCGTGAGCCTCCTCGTGTTTGCCCAGTTCGTACAGCGGAAAGACCGCGTTAAAGCGGTTGCCCTCGTCGATCGCGCGCTGATACTGCTGCGTGCCGACCAGGCCGATGCCCAGATACAACTTGGCTACGCCATTCATGGGGCCACGCGCGCGCCGCTCTTCCATGGCTTTGAGGCTCTCGCCGAGCTTGCCGGAGAACAGGTAGTTGACGGAGCGTCCCATCAAGACATCCGGGTTGTCCGGGTCCAGCGCCGCCATGCGGCGCAGCAACTCCTCGGCCTTCTCGGTTTGCCCGAAGGAATTGAACTGCTGCATGGCATTGCCAAACGCAGGCCGATAAAACGGGTCGCGCTCGACCAGTTCGGAAATAACGCCGAGGGCGCCTTTCATGTCACCGACTTGGCGCAAGGTGTTGTTTAACCAGTTACTGGCATCAATCAGGTTAGGGTTAATTTCCAGCGCCTTCATCAACGAATCGATCGCTTCTTCCGCGGTGGCAGGATCGTCATAGAGATACAGGCCTCGGCCCGCCCAGCCATAAGCGAGATTGGGGTTCAGCGCCAAAGCCTGGTCGACAAACCGTTTGCCGCGCCGGTTCGCCTCAGTATCCGGCAACGATCCGTACTGTTCCTCGGAGAGCAACATCGTCGCGATGCCGCGTTGCGCGTAGGCCGGCGCATACTGCGGGTCGAGTTTGATCACCTCGTCGAGTTCGTTGACAGCGATTTCTATCTCGGAACCCACGCGACCGGAAATTCGTTGCCGAGCCCGCAAGTAGAGCTCATAGGCTTCCGGGCTGGTGCGATCGGCTTCGGTGATCACCTCATCATTACCCAGCAATTTAAGCTTTAGCTGCGCAAGTATCTCGCCCGCGATCTCGTCCTGAATCGCAAAAACGTCCACGAGTTCACGATCGTAGGTTTCGGACCAGAGATGAAAGCCGTTATCGGCCTGAATGAGCTGCGCAGTAATACGTACCTGTCCGCCCGACTTACGCACTGAACCTTCGAGGATATGGCTTACGCCAAGTGCGTCGCCGATCAATCGCAGGTCCTCGTTCCGGCCTTTGAACGCAAACGACGAGGTGCGACCCGCAACCTTCAGCTCCCGCACCGCTGCCAGCGAATTCAGGATTTCCTCGCTGATGCCGTCGGAGAAATACTCCTGCTCCGGGTCGGACGTCATATTCACGAACGGCAATACCGCGATTGAGCTGGGCTCGTCGGTATCGACAGCAACATCCACCGCTGCAACCGACTCACCCGGGCGCTCCATCGTCTGTCGTTCTACCAGTAGCAGCGCAACCGCGAGCACTAGTGTCGCTACGATCACATAATTCAGCTTGCGCCCGGTCGTGCCGACGATGGATTTCGAGCGATCGACATCGGCCTCTTTTTTTAAGCCGTCCGGTGTCATTTCAAAGGCCCAGGCGAAGATCAGCGCGGGAATCGCGCCCACAGCCAGGATGACAAAGACCAGTTTTGGCGCCCAGACCGGCAGTTCGAATATGGACGAAACCACATCAATGATCTGCAGCACGATCCACGAGACGATCGCGTAGGCGACGGCGATACGAAATACGTTACGGCGTTTTAGTTCTTCAAATACTGACAAGTGCTGAACCCCCAATGATTTCCCCGCCTTAGCGGGTGCGGCCATGATAGCAGGGATCGCGACGAACAAACCTCCGAGTGCTTGCTTGCGTCAGGCCGGCAAGCGAACCTCAAAACGCACGCCGCCGTCGACGTTCTCGGCTGAGATGCTGCCACCGTGGCCCTCGGCAATCAGCTTCGCCACATAGAGCCCGAGCCCGAGGTGCCGTGAGCCTTCGGCCCCCCGTACTGAAACCATGGAATCGAAAAGCTGCGAACGCATGCGATCCGGCAGCGGCGGTCCCGGGTTGGTCACCGACAGCAGCAGGTTCTCGCCGGCCACGTCCAGGCCAATGTTGATCGTGTCACCGACCGAGCTGAAGCCAACAGCGTTATCGACCAGCTTGTCCAGCATTTGTATCAGCAGTTCCGGTGATCCTTTCGCGGGAACGGACGGCGACGAACAATCGAGGTTGAATGTGCGTTCGGCGTACACATCGCGATAGGCATCGATGGTCGACGACAGCGCTTTACGAAAATCAAACGATTCCGCCTCGAAGTTCGCCATCGACTCCTCGACACGACTCGCTTCGCTCATTGCACTCAAAATGCGTCGCAGGCGATCCGCACCCTCGCGTGCCCGAGCTGTATAACCGGCGGACGACTCGCTCAGTGACTCGTGTTCCAGATTTTCGAGCGATGATGTGACGATAGCGAGCGGTGTGCGAAGTTCGTGCGAGAGTTTCGATGCCAGCGTCCGTAAGTAGGCGTTGTAGTCGCCCAATTGCCGCAGCACGGATGAAAAACTGCGCGACAGGTCGCCTATCTCGTCTTCGGCCAGGGCGCTTGGCAATGCCGCGTGCAGAGTTTCGTTTTCAAGCGCCGCTTCCGCGGCGAGAGAAAGGCGTCGGACGCGGCGCGAAAGCCAGGACGCATAACCCAGCAGCGCTCCCGCCACGATCAGGGTCGAAAACAAGGTCACGTTGATCAGCCTCACGAGACCTTCGTTCGTCAGGCTCAGTATCCGGTCTGTATCCTGCTGCACGACCAGGGCGCCGAGGATCTCACCGTCTTCCACTATCGGAGCGGCAACTGCGACGATCGCACGACCATTGCTGTCACCTCGAAACCAGCCTGCCGTCTCTCGGCCATCGAGCGCGGCGCTCACATAAGGTTGCTGTTCGCGCCCGCCGGCATCCGGCTCTGCAGACGCCGCAACTTCTCCCGCTTCGACGACGAGATCGTAGATCCGCGCGGACCAGCCTGCGCCGAAAGAGCGGTTCGACGTTGACTCGGTCAGTTCGCCGGCCGCTGCGATGCGCCAGCCCGCCGAATCCGTAATCAAAATACGCATCCCGGTTTGTACGAGATTTTCTGCGACCTGGCGCAACTCCGATGCCTGATGAACCGCTGGCGGCGGACGCCGCCCCGAGTAACTGCTGATGCGCACGCCACGCTGGTTTTCGTCGGACGTATTGCTCACAACCATGCCGAGGTCAGTGCCGAGCATATCGGCAGGAATTTGTGCCTCGATGCGGTAACCGCCCGGAACATCCTGCCAGTAGGCCGTAATCGCCGGTTCCGGCGCGAAGCCATAACTGTCCTGCCTGTAACTGACGATTGCACCAGGTGCTTCGGCCGCGAACACGATGCGCTCTTCGAGATAAGGCGGGCTGCTGCTGACGAGCGTTACGCGATCCGCGTACCTCGGTCCGTCATCGAGCACCATGGTTTCTGCGGTCGCATAAACGAGTTCGCGATCACTGACATCAACGTACAGGTACACCATGCGATCATACGTACCCACTGCCATACGCACCTGCCCGTCATTGCCGCGAAGTGTTTTCAATGCTGCGAGGTCGAGAAGCCAGTCGTCGATATACCCGTCGATGCGTGGCCGATTGTTGAGCGCGTGCAGAAATATTTGTTCGCCGGCCACCGTTCTAGCAATCCTGTCCGGAAATTCTTCGGCATACCGTGCCATCGAATTCGCGAGCGCTCGCGCCGTCCCGGCAAGCATCTCCTGTTGTCCCGCGCGCAGCGCGGATTCCGTTTCACGAATGAATTCGCAACCGGCCCACGGCAGCATCA
Source organism: Gammaproteobacteria bacterium (assembly GCA_029881055.1). Lineage (GTDB taxonomy): Bacteria > Pseudomonadota > Gammaproteobacteria > Steroidobacterales > Woeseiaceae > UBA1847. The sequence continues at coordinate 8,801 of JAOUNH010000067.1, read as the reverse complement.
GCGCCAGCAGGCTGACAAGTAGCAACTGACGTTTGAGATTCATCGACTGCGGTGGTTACGCACTCAGCCAGCGATAACCCATCCCGTAGACGGTTTCGATGGCATCGAAGCTGGCGTCAATTGCGATGAATTTGCGGCGAATGCGCTTGATGTGCGATGTGATCGTATTGTCATCGAGGACGGCCTGTGCTGCGTCCATCAGTTGCTGGCGATTTTTTACATGACCCGGGTATCGCGCCATCGCGTGCACGAGCCAGAATTCCGTCAGTGTGAGGCTCACGGTCTGCTCCTGCCATTGCACGGTCATGCGCTCGGTGTCGATCGTGAGATCGCCGCGCGTCATTCGGCTTTCCACGCCTTGCGGTTTCTTCAGCGCGTCCATGCGCCGGAACAATGCAGCAACGCGCGCCATCAGGTGCGGCAGGCTGATGTCCTTGGTCAGGTAGTCGTCAGCGCCCAGGCGCAGGCCCGAGACCGCATCGAATTCGCTGTCGCGCGCGGTCAGGAAGATGATTGGCAAATCGGACGAACGTGCCCGGAGTTCGCGACACAGCTCAAACCCGCCTTCGACGTCATCGCGCAGGTTGATGTCGATGACGACGAGGTCCGGCAGGCGGTTGTCGAATGCCTTGAGCGCCGGTGCACGGGCGTCGAAAGCATCAACGGCATAGCCTTCGCGGCGAAATGCCGCCGAGTAGTTATCCCGGATTGCCGCCTCGTCTTCGATGATCGCAATGCGCTTGGCCAAGTTCGACTCCCTTATCAGTAGCCACAATTTGCCACATTCCATCGGTGCATTGCCATGCCGCGGTCCACAGGACGACCGAATGCGGTCGCCTAATCAGTATCAAGAACTATCGACCCGAACAAGGAGCGCGTCGTGCGGCAGACACAATCGGACATCAAATCGTGGTTTTGGGTATTCACTCTGATCGCCATTCTCCTGGCGGGACCGGAAGCGGCAGACGCTGATGAGGTCACGTCGGACGGCCCGAGCCCCATTGACATGCAGTCGGGCGGCCTGTTGCTGCGCATGGCCACTGGCTACACGACCGCGACGCTGCTCAATACAGCGGTCGACATGAAGATCAGCGGACTGGTCGCCCGCGTCTCGGTGCGGCAGGAATTTCGCAACACGAGCGCTGACTGGGTCGAAGGCGTTTACGTATTTCCACTCCCCGACAACGCTGCGGTCGATCGCATGCGCCTCCACATCGGCGAGCGATTCATCGAGGGCGAAATCCAGGAAAAAGAGGAGGCGAAGAAAACCTATGAAAAAGCCAAGCAAGAAGGCAAGAAAGCCAGCCTGGTTGAGCAGCAACGGGCCAACCTGTTCACGACCAGTGTGGCCAACGTCGCACCGGGCGAACTGGTCGTCGTCGAAGTCGAGTACCTGGAAGACCTACGCTACGAGAATGGCCAATTCAGTATTCGCTTCCCGATGACGCTGACGCCTCGTTACATTTCAGGCAGTGCGCTACCGGATCGAACCGGCAGCGGCTGGGCACCGGACACGGATCGCGTGCCGGATGCATCGACAATCACGCCGCCGCAAGTTACTAACTCCAACGCTCATCGGCTTTCGCTGCAGGCCAGCGTCAATGCCGGCATGCCGCTCGAGATCATCGCGAGCCGCTACCATCCCGTCAGCGTCAGCACCGACAAGGGTGTGTATACGGTATCGCTGTCCGCAGGTAGCGTCGCCATGGACCACGACTTCGAGCTCGTGTGGCGTCCGGTGCCATCGGCCGCGCCGCGAGCTATGTCCTTTGTCGAAACGATCGACGGCAAACCACACTACCTGCTCATGTTGATGCCGCCCGACGAGTCCGAGCTTCCGGCGGCGACAATGCCGCGGGAAACCATTTTCATCATCGACACTTCCGGGTCCATGCACGGCGTGTCGATACAACAGGCAAAGACGGCGGTGCAACTGGCGCTCAAAGGGCTCAAAAGCGGTGACCGCTTCAACGTCATCGAATTCAACTCGATCACGCACGCGTTGTACACGAAGAGCAGTTCGGTCACGCCCGCGACAATCGCCGAAGCATCGCGCTTCGTGCAGCACCTCGAGGCGAACGGCGGCACCGAGATGCGTCCGGCCCTCGCGCTGGCGCTGGATTCGCCACCTTCCGAAGAACATTTGCGGCAGGTCGTATTCATCACCGATGGCAGCGTCGGCTACGAGGACGAGTTGTTTTCGATGATCGAAGACCACCTGGGCGCTGCGCGTCTGTTCACCGTCGGCATTGGTTCGGCGCCCAACAGCTGGTTCATGCGCAAGGCGGCGGAGGCCGGCCGCGGTTCCTACACTTTCATCAGCGCCTTGCACGAAGTCCGGGAAAAGATGGAAGGCGTGTTCCGCAAACTCGAACAACCGCAGATCACCGACATCGAGGTGCAATGGCCAAGCGGCGTGGTAGTCGATACCTATCCGTCGACCGTGCCGGACCTGTACCTCGGCGAGCCGGTCACGGTGAAAGCGGCGGCAAGTGGTGCAATGCGCAAAGGTGATTTCGTTCGTATCAGCGGCAATTCCGTCGGTGGCGGCTGGCAAGCCGAACTCCCGGTCAAAGCCGCATTGGAAAGTCCCGGTATCGGCGCTTTGTGGGCACGCGCGCGCATCGGTGAGTTGATGGACGCTGAGCGCCGCCAGTCCGAAGCGAGCGAAACTCGTGCGGCCATAGTCGAGACGGCACTGACGCATCACCTCGTTTCGAAGTACACGAGTCTCGTTGCCGTCGATAAAACGCCTGTTCGCCCCAGTGGCGATCCTCTCATGAGCGAGCAGGTTCCGAACCTGATGCCTTACGGCCAAAGCACGAATGCCATTTTCGGATTTCCGGCGACGGCAACCAATGCGCCCTGGCTTCGTCTGACGGGATGGCTGTCCCTGCTGGCCGGTCTGCTGCTGTTGGTCTTGCTGCGGGGCAGCGTGACGATTCGCCATGCTCAACGCGCCTAGGATTCTGGGTCGACTGCTCGTGGCGACGCTTTTTTGCCTCGGTTTCTGGCAGCTGGGGCACGGCGCTTATATCCCGGCGAAAGCCTGGCTGGCGCAGGAACTCATGCAGCGCGCCTGGACGCGCACCGGCCTCGGCGAAGACCGCGCGACGCCCTGGCCCTGGGCCGACACCTGGCCGGTGGCGAGGCTGACGGCGAGAACTGCCGAGATTGACCTGATCGTACTTGCAGGCGGTTCCGGTCGGACGCTGGCTTTCGGGCCGGGTCACCTCAGCGCGAGCGCCATGCCCGGCGAGGTGGGCAACACGGTCATTGCGGGACACCGGGACACGCATTTCCGGTTTCTCGAAGATCTGCAGGCGGGCGAGCTCCTGAATGTCGAATCGAACAAGGGCGTTAAGCATCTGTACCAGGTCGTTGCAACCGAGATCGTCGATTCGCGAAAAGGCAGCCTGTTGCTGGACACGGACACGGCGATCCTGAGCCTTGTTACCTGCTACCCCTTCCACACCCGGGAAACCGGCGGGCCGCTGCGCTACGTTGTGACGGCAAGGATGCTGTATTAGTCTCTGCGGAACAGCGCACCAAGAGTCTGCATGGAAACCCGCAAAGCGAAACTTACCGAGGGGCCGGTCGGACGACACCTCGTGAAAATGACCGTGCCGATGTTGCTCGGCATTTCGACCATGATGGCCCAGGGGCTCATCGATGCGTGGTTCCTCGGCAAGGTCGGTGACGAGGCCCTTGCCGCGTTCAGTTTCGGTTTCCCGATACTCATGATCATCACCAGCGTTGCGATCGGACTGGGTGCCGGCACTTCTTCCGTTATCGCTCGCGCCATCGGCGCTGACAATCACCGTCGCGCCCGGCGACTCGCAACCGACAGTTTGCTGCTCTCGTTCATCATCACCGCAAGCATGGCTGTTGTCGGTGTCCTGACAATCAACCCGCTGTTCAAGGCGCTGGGCGCACCCGCCGACATGATTCCGATGATTCGGACCTTCATGACTATTCTTTATACAGGCGTTCCTTTTCTCGTCGTTGGCATGGTCGGCACCAGCAGCATGCGCGCGACAGGCGATACGGTTCTTCCTGGCAAGATCATGATTGCTGGCGCGATTTTGAACGTGATCCTCGACCCGATATTTATTTTTGGTCTCGGGCCGATTCCGGCTTTGGAATTGAACGGAGCTGCTACAGCGGCGTTGATAGCTCGCGGCACAATGTTTGTAACCACGCTCTGGTTTCTCGTGCATCGACTTGATCTGGTTAGCTTCAACAAACCGGACCCGGCCGAAATGAAGCAGTCGTGGAAAGACATTTTGCACGTTGGCTTGCCGGCTGCGGGAACGAACGCGATCATCCCGGTGGCGATGACTTTGATTACCGCGATGATCGCCCGCTACGGGCACGAAGCCGTCGCAGGCTTTGGAGTTGCCAGCCGTATCGAGTCCCTCGTGCTGGTTGTGTTCTACGCGCTGTCTTCCGTCATCGGCCCGTTCGTCGGCCAAAACCTGTCGGCGGGCAAAGAGCAGCGCATCCAGGAGTCTTTGCGTTTGTGCGCCATTTTCTGCATGGCAATTGCCGTGGCGATTGCAGTGCTCCTGGCGCTGGGCTCTGGATTCCTGCCAACCTTGTTCAGCGACAGCCCGGCGGTCAATAACGTGACACGACTGTTCCTTCTGATCGCGCCCATCAGTTACGGCGCTTATGGCATTGTGATGGTCATGAATGCGGCATTCAACGGACTCGGCAAGCCCATGCCGGCGGTTTATGTCAGTGTCACGCGCATGATTATTCTGTACTTGCCGATGGCCTTGCTGTTCAGGCAGTGGTTCGGGATCGCAGGTATTTTTGCCGCTTACGCTTCAGCCAATTTGTTGTCCGGACTACTCAGTTACGTCTGGGCACGCCGCGCCGCACATGAGCTTTGCAGGATCGCGGATGCGCGTCACTCGCTACAGGCGTCGCAAAACCAGTGACTGTATCGCGTAGCCGATCGCCCCAACCTCGTCGAACAAGGTGGCATGCGAAAGTCCGATGCCAGTGCTCTGCCAATGAGAGACTGCTCTGGATGCGAGCCAGTCCGTTTCCGGCAAACGATGTAGCGCGATTGTAATGTCCGAGTTGACGCAGGAGACTTCGGTCATCTTGTGATTGCACGATATTGCGTTGCCACAGTCAGCGAGTGTGCACCCCTGTTGAAACGGGCTTGTTTCCTCGTTTGCAAGCAATGGCGGCGTGCGCATCCACATCGTGTTGGGACCGAGTTTGCGATGGGAATCGGGCGAGTACCGTGTTTCCACAAAATTGGAAATGAAAACCTGGCCGTGCGGGGCTTTTGAAAGAACAAAGTCGTAGGGCTCCTCGTCACTCACCGGCGGTGGCGGGCATTCGGGGGTGGAAAACTTGCCGACACCTGCAACGACGATATGTGTCGTCGTCGCCGTCGCACAGAGTTTCCCGTCGCGATCGAAAGCTCGCATCGAAACGCCGGCCGCGACGCGACCGTTGTGCGCAACGTCGCAGTCGATGCGAATACCACTCATCGGCACCGGGCGTATGAAGTTCGCGCTTAGCCTGACCAGTTGCTTGTCAGTTATGACCGACTCGGCGGCCCGCGCCAGCAACCCGGAAACGGGCCCGGCATGGCAGGCATCGGCAGACCAGGGGCCACGCGCGGCGTCGTTCGCGACCAGGTAGTCACCGTCTTCAAAGAAAAATGCGGTCTCTAGTTTATTCATAAGCGCCGAGTACCTTCCTGCGGTAAGTGTAGTGCATGCCGATGCCGCGGCTCGCCATGAACAGCATAAAGGCCAGCCACAGGCCGTGGTTGCCCAACGGGGTTAACAGGTACCAGGCAGGCAGGAAAACCAGGAGCGTCGAGAACACCATGATGTTGCGCATCTCGCGCGCGCGTGTCGCCCCAACATAGACGCCGTCATATAGAAAACACCAGACAGAAACCAGTGGTGAAACAATCATCCAGGGTAAATAGTGAATCGCGGTAGCGCGAACATCGGGCAGGTCCGTAAGAATCGCGATGATCAGCGGCCCGGCAAACAGGTAGAGCGCTGTGAACCCGACTGCGAAAATCAATGACCACTTCAGTGTCAGTTTCACGGAGTGCTCCAGAGCGTCGCGGCGCTTCTGGCCAACCGCCTTCCCAACCAGCGCTTCTGCAGCATGCGCAAGCCCGTCAAGGCCGAATGACGTCAGGTGCTGAAAATTGAGCAGCACGGCATTCGCCGCCAGCACGAGTCCACCGAGGCGTGCGCTCTGCGCGGTGACGAATGACAGCGTGAACATGAGTGCCATGGTGCGAACGAAGAGGTTGGCGTTGACAGAAAAGAAAGCAGTGTATTCCGAAATACTGGTCAAACGTGCCAGCGGCCAGTGACCCTCACGTTTGCGGAGCTCCGATAACGCGAACGACGCACCTACTGCAAACCCGGAGTACTCGGCAATCACCGACGCGAGGGCAACACCGTCGACCTTCATGCCGAAGACGATCACGAACAACAGGTCAAGAGCGATGTTGGTGAGGTTGATGGTCAGGAATATCAGCAAGGGGACGCGTGCATTCTGCAGGCCGATGAACCAGCCGACGAGCGCGAAGTTGGCCAGCGTTCCGGGCGCACTCCAGATGCGGATCGAAAAATACTCGGCGGCAAACGCTTGCGTGTCGGCATCGCCGCCGAGCAAATCGAGCGCGATGCGTCCGAGAGGCACGTGCAGCGCGATCAGGGCCAACGCGATAATGAGACCGACGATGAGTGCCTGCCCGAGTGAAGCACGCAGGCCATCATTGTCGTCCGCGCCGAAACTCTGTGCAGCGATTCCCGTGGTGCCCATGCGCAGGAAGTTCATGCCCATGTAGATGAACGTGAAAATCGTTGCGCCAATGGCGACGGCGCCGAGGTAAGCAGGATCTTCGAGATGCCCGGTAACGCCGGTGTCGACCATGCCGAGCAGCGGTACCGAGATGTTTGACAGGATCATGGGCGCTGCAATGCGCCACATGTCCCTGTTGTCTGGCAGGCGGGTCGAACTCACGCCTGCAACATCAAAAAGCGTTCACCCCGGTGAGTTCCTTGCCGACAACGAGTTGGTGTATGGTTTCGGTACCTTCGTAAGTGATTACGCTTTCGAGGTTCAGCATGTGCCGTATCGGCACGTACTCGGCGCTGATTCCCGCGCCACCCAATATGTCGCGTGCATCACGGGCAATGTCGAGGGCTGCCCGGCAATTGTTCCATTTTGCGAGCGACACCTGCGTGGGACTGAGTTCGCCCTTGTCCTTGATGCGTCCGAGCCGCAATGACAATAGCTGTGACGTGGTGATCTGCCGCGCCATGTTGGCCATACGAATCTGGATGGTTTGTGTGTTTGCGAGTGGCCGGCCAAACAGAACCCGGTCCTGCGTGTAGCTGAGTACTTCGTTCAGACAGGCCTGCGCCGCCCCGATCACTCCCCAGGTGATACCGTAACGTGCCTGCGTGAGACAGCTCAGGGGCCCTTTCAGACTGGATACACCTGGCAATACGCTGGCTTCAGGTACGCGGACATTGTTAAAGAACAAGGCGCCGGTGACGGAGGCGCGCAGCGAGAACTTGTCTTCGATTTCCTGCGTGTCGTAGCCGGGCATGCCTTTTTCGACAATGAAGCCTTTCACGCCTTCATCGGTCTTGGCCCACACGACCGCCGCGTCGGCAATCGTTGCGTTGGTGATCCACATTTTTGAGCCGTTCAGGATCCAGTCCTTGCCATCGCGTTTGGCGTGCGTCTTCATATTGCTGGGGTCCGAGCCGCCCTGCGGTTCGGTGAGGCCGAAGCAACCGATAGCTTCGCCGCGAGCCATGGCAGGCAACCACCGTTGTTTCTGTTCTTCGGATCCGTACGCGTGTATCGGAAACATGACGAGGCTGCTCTGCACCGATACAAAGCTGCGCAAGCCGCTGTCGCCGCGCTCGAGTTCCTGGCAAATAAGGCCATAGCTGACGCTGTTCAGCCCGGCGCAGTCATAGCCTTCTATCGAGCTGCCGAGCAGGCCGAGCTCGGCGACTTCGCCGATCAGGTGACGCGGAAACTCATGTTTTTCAAAGGCTTCGCGCATCAGGGGAATAACCTTGTCGTCGACAAAGCGGCCGACAGTGTCTTTAACCATGACTTCCTCTTCGCTAAGTTCCGAGCGGACGTCATAAAGATCCATGGGATCGAGTTGGGTGCTCACGGGTGAATTCCTGAGGTTGGGATATCGTTAGGGGCGTCGATTCTATACGACTAGATGGGTATTCCGAAACGCCTGTAGACCACAGATAAAGCCCAGGCGGGCCCAATCATGATGAGTTGCAGGTCCTCAAGGAGGCTGCGCAGGGAGCCGCCGCGAGAAAATATCAACCCGGAGGCGCCGGCGACCAGCAGGCCCGTGGCTACGGCGATTGCCGGATAGCCGGAGTTCAGTAGCCACATCTGGGTGCCTGCGAGGCCCAGGAGCAGCGGCAAGAGGCCGATCGCCAGCGACAGGGAAATTATGAAGTAATAAACGGCCGTCACCATGAGAAAGGTGCTGCCCCAGTTGAGGAGGGGCGAGATTTCCTCAAATTCCAGCGGTACGGGCAGCGCCCACAGCAGTCCGGTGATTCCGACGACAAACATCGGCGCAGCAAGCCAGTAAGCGACGGGGTTACTCAGGCTTTTGTGTGTTTGTGCGTAGCGAGTTAGCCAGTTTTCGATGTCGGTCACACTGATTAAGTCCCCGTTCAGGTAACGTAAGCATACAATACCCCCGAATTATCACTAACCCGAGGAAGGGTCATGAATTTTAGATCAGAGAA
>JAOUNH010000002.1 GCA_029881055.1 Gammaproteobacteria bacterium | reverse complement strand
ACGCAAGCGCTGGTACAACCTGACGACGCACTTCCCGTGGATCGGCATGCGTACGGCACAACTGGACGGCGCGCATATCGAGTTTTTCCGCGGCATTGCGAATCCTGTCGGTGTGAAGATCGGGCCCGGGATGACCCGCGAATGGCTGCAGGGCCTCGTGAACGCGCTGAACCCGAACAATGAACCGGGTCGCCTGACGCTGATTCATCGATTTGGCGCCAAATCGGTTGAGGATCATCTGCCGGACATGATTCGCACTGTAAAAGCGATGGGCGCCCAGGTCTTATGGGTCTGCGACCCCATGCACGGCAACACCGAGAGCACCTCGGACGGCACGAAAACGCGCCGTTTCGACAACATTGTCGCGGAACTCGAATCGGCGTTTCGCGTACACGAGGCGATGGGCAGCCATCTGGGCGGCGTGCACCTCGAACTGACCGGCGAAAACGTCACGGAATGCACGGGTGGCGCGCGCGGCCTGACGGATGCTGACCTTGCCCATGCCTACAAATCGACAGTCGACCCGCGGCTTAACTACGAGCAGGCCATGGAAGTGGCCATGCGAATCGCAGGCCTGAAGAACTCCTGAATTAAGGTGACAGTGACCTTAATTCAACGCTGAATTAGGGTCACTGTCACCTTAATTGGTCCAGGGAGTGCCAGGCGGCGTCGTTGCTGATTTCCCGGGTCTTGCCTGGTGGCAGGTCGTCCAGCGTCCAGGGGCCGATCGAGTACCGAATGAGGCGCAGGGTGGGCAGGCCGACCGCGGCTGTCATGCGCCGTACCTGCCGGTTACGGCCCTCGGCAAGCGTAATTTCGACCCAGCTGTCCGCTACCGTCTTGCGCTGGCGTATGGGCGGGTCGCGATCCCATAGTATCGGCGGCTCATCGATCCGTTTCGCATCAATCGCTCTCGCCATGCCGTCCTTGAGCACCACACCGTGTTTCAGGGACGCAAGCTGCGCAGCACTGGCGATACCCTCGACCTGCGCCCAGTAGCGCTTCTTTATCTTCGATCGGGGCTGGCTGATTCTCGCCTGCATGCGGCCGTCGTCGGTGAGCAGCAGCAGGCCCTCGCTGTCGAAATCGAGTCTCCCTGCCGCGTAGACCCCCGGGGTCTTCACATAGTCCGCCAGCGTCGCCCGCCCGTCGCGATCGGTAAACTGGCACAGCACCTGGTAGGGCTTGTTCAGAAGAATCAACACTTTTTGTGGTTCCCGGCGGTATGTACAATGCACGCCTTTCCGCTCCCCTGGACTTAAGCATGCACTACGATCATATCAATGTGCCCGCGGATGGCGCGCCTATCACCGCGAATCCCGATCACAGCCTGAATGTTCCCGATTGTCCTGTCATACCGTACATCGAAGGCGACGGCATTGGCATTGATGTCACGCCCGTGATGCTCGACGTCGTCAACGCGGCCGTCCGCATTGCCTACGGCGAAAAACGCGAAATCAAGTGGATGCAGGTTTACGCCGGCGCCAAAGCCACCGAAGTCTATGGCGAAAATGAATACCTGCCGGAGGAAACCCTGGATGCGTTTCGCCGCTACCTGGTTTCGATCAAAGGCCCGCTCGCGACACCGACAGGCGGCGGTATTCGCTCACTGAACGTCGCCATTCGGCAAACACTCGACCTGTACGCTTGTGTGCGTCCGATACGCTACTTCCCGGGCGTGCAGACACCCATGCTGCAATCCGAACTCGTCAGCATGACGGTGTTTCGCGAAAACACGGAAGACATCTACGCCGGTATCGAATTCCCCACCGGATCGGAGGAAGTGCAAAAACTGATTCATTTTCTGCAAACGGAACTCGGCGTTACCGAAATTCGCTTCCCGCTCAGTTCGGGAATTGGCATCAAGCCGGTGTCGCGAGAGGGTTCCGAGCGATTAATACGCAAAGCCATACAGCACTGTATCGATCGTGATATGAAATCCGTAACGCTCGTACACAAGGGCAACATCATGAAATTCACCGAGGGCGCTTTTTGCCACTGGGGATATGACGTTGCCAAAACTGAGTTCGGTGCGAAAGAAATTGGCGATGGGCCGTGGTTGTCGTTCAAGAACCCGAAAACCGGTCGGGAGATCGTTATCAAGGACGTGATCGCCGATAACTTCCTGCAGCAGATACTGATGCGGCCTGAGGATTATGACGTTATCGCCACGCTGAACCTTAACGGTGATTACATTTCCGACGCGTTGGCGGCACAGGTGGGCGGTATCGGTATCGCACCGGGCGCGAACCTCGGTGATGTCGTCGGTGTATTCGAAGCGACGCACGGAACTGCGCCGGGGTTTGCGGGCAAAGACCGCGTCAACCCCGGATCACTGATCCTTTCGGCAGCGATGATGTTGCGCTACATCGGTTGGCAAGAGGCGGCCGATCTTGTCCTTAAGGGCATTGCGAGAACGATTGCCAACGGCGAACTGACTTTCGACCTTGCACGCCTGCGAGAAGCGATTCACCAGCCGAAACGCAAAGACAAACCGCACGGCAAGAAAGACGTCGAGCAGGAACTGGACCAGATGGTGCCGGGCGCGAAACTGGTTGGCACTCGTGGATTTGGCGAGGCGATCATTCGCCACATGAACGACTGACGCGCTTGAAGAGCGATGCGATTTTCGCAAGGGATTGCCGCGATTGCCCCAGGCTCGCGACCTTTCTCGACGACGTTCAAAGACGGTATCCCGACTACTATTGCCGACCGGTGCCGCCGTTTGGTGCATCGAATGCGCGTTTCCTGGTTGTCGGACTGGCGCCCGGCATGCACGGCGCGAACCGCACCGGGCGCCCGTTTACGGGTGACCACGCGGGCATACTCCTGTACCAGATGCTGCACAAATACGGATTCGCAACGCACGATCATTCAGAAGCCGCCGACGACGATCTCGAGCTCGTCGACTGCCGGATAACGAACGCCGTCAAGTGCCTGCCTCCGGACAACAAGCCTGTCGGTGACGAGATCAACACCTGCAACAACTTTCTCGCGAATGAACTTCGTACATTGCCCAGAGACTCCGTCGTTTTGGCGCTCGGCGGCATAGCCCATCGGGCGATCGTCAAAGCGCTCGGTATGCGGCAGACGGAATACCGATTTAGCCACGCCGCGGTGCACGATGCAGAGTACTTTCAATTGTTGGACTCCTACCATTGCAGCCGTTACAACACGAACACGCGGCGCCTGACGGAGCCGATGTTTGATGCGATCTTTGCGCAGGCCCGGGAGCTGCTGGACAACTGCAAACGTGAGTGACAACGCGCAATTCGAGATCAAGGCCTTCCTGAGTACGCTGACCCACCGGCCGGGTGTGTACCGCATGCTCGATGCGAAGCACAAAGTGATTTACGTCGGCAAAGCCCGCGATTTAAAGAAGCGCGTCTCGAGCTACTTCAAGCGCACTCACGATGCGCCGAAAACGGCAGCGATGATGGACCAGGTTGCCCGCGTGGAAGTGACCGTAGCGAACACGGAGGCAGAAGCACTGCTGCTGGAATACAGTCTCATTAAGCAGCACAAACCGCGATTCAATATCCTGCTTCGCGATGACAAGAGTTTCCCGTACATCTATGCGTCGACCGAGCACCGTTATCCGCGCCTCAAGTTTCATCGGGGTCCACGGCGTGGCAAGGGACGGTATTTCGGCCCGTATCCGAGTACCTCGGCGGTACGTCAAACCCTCAACGAACTTGAGAAGCTGTTTCAGATCCGCAATTGTGCGGACAGTTTTTTCCAGAATCGATCGCGCCCATGCCTGCAATACCAGATAAAGCGCTGCACGGCACCTTGCGTAAATCTGATTTCGGAAGAGCAGTACGCGAAGGATATCGACGCCGCGATCCTGTTTCTCGAAGGCAAGAATCGGAGCGTCGTCAATACTTTCGTGAAGCGCATGGAGAAGGCATCCGCTGTGAAGGACTATGAACACGCCGCGCGGTTTCGCGATCAGATCGCCAAGCTCAAGGAAATCGAGGCGCGTCAGTTAGTCAGTCGCACGAGCAAACTCGACCTGGATATTCTTGGCTATGCGTCGAATGGAGCTATCCACTGCGTGACCATCCTTTTCATTCGCAACGGTTCGGTGATTGGCAGCCATGATCACTTTCCGCGTTTGCAGGGCGAAACCGACACGCACAAGATTCTCAACGCGTTTGTCGCGCAGTACTACCTGGAACGCGATGCGCCCAGCGAGATCATCATGGAGACGGAAATCGAGGACGGTGTATTGCTGCAGCAGGAATTGACCGCTCGTGTCGGACACCGGGTTCAGATTCGCTCGAAAGTCCGAGGCGACCGGCTCCGTTGGCTGCAAATGGCGAAAACCAACGCAGAGCAGGGCTTGAGTCTGAAAGTCGCAACGAACGCAACGCTCAAACGCCAGTTTCTGGCGCTGGCCGAGGCGCTGCAGCTCGAAGAAACGCCGCAACGGCTTGAGTGTTTCGATGTGAGCCACACGTCCGGTGAGGCGACCGTAGCATCCTGCGTCGTTTTCAATTCAACCGGCGCTCTGAAAAGCGATTACCGCCGTTTCAATCTCAATCCAGCGTCTGCGGGAGACGACTACGCGGCAATGTCTGAAGCGTTGCGGCGACGCTATGCCCGTGTGAAAAAGGGCGAAGTTCCCATGCCGGACATCTTGTTTATCGACGGCGGGAAAGGGCAACTCACGGAAGCGATGAAGGTACTGGCTGAGCTGGAACTCGACTGGCTCACGGTCATCGGCGTTGCGAAGGGTCGATCGAGGCGGCCAGGCGCGGAGCAATTGTTCCGGGCCGGGGAGACGCGGCCTGTCGATTTGCCACCCGACTCGCCGGCATTGTTGCTGATTCAGCAGATTCGCGACGAGGCGCATCGATTTGCGATTACAGGACACCGGCAACAACGTGGCAAGGCGCGCCGCACATCACGGCTCGAGGAGATTCCCGGTCTGGGACCGAAAAAACGCAGGGAGTTGCTGCGACAGTTCGGTGGACTGCAAGGCGTCACGGGCGCCGGGATCGACGACCTCGTCGAAGTGCACGGTATTAGCCGAAAGCTGGCCGAAAACATATACAATGCGCTGCATCTTGATAATTAGAAAACGGATCAGGGTGAACTTTGAAAGTTAATCTTGCCAACATGCTGACGCTGTTCCGAATCGCCGCGATTCCTGTCGTCGTGATCTGCTTTTACAGCCAATTGCCAAACGCGCGGCCTCTTGCGGCCATCCTGTTTGCTATTGCTGCAGTGACGGACCTGATCGATGGCTGGGTCGCACGGCGCTATGGCCAGACATCGCGATTCGGCGAGTTTCTGGATCCTGTCGCGGACAAGCTCATGGTGTCCATATTGCTGGTGATGCTGGTCCAGGCTGATTCCCGCTGGTTCGAAGACGTGATCGCGATGATCATCATAGGCCGCGAAATAACCGTCTCCGCCTTGCGCGAGTGGATGGCGACGATCGGCGAGCGGGCCAACGTCAAGGTTTCAGTCGCCGGCAAGATCAAGACCACCATGCAAATGTTCGGCATCGGCTTCATGGTCTATCACAACACCCTGTTCGGCATCCCGATTTACCAGGTCGGCGTAATAATGTTGCTGCTGGCCGCCGTAATGACCATCTGGTCGATGCTGATCTACCTCCGGGCTGCCTGGCCGTTTATCATCAAGGATCAGGACCCGGTGGTTTAGAAAAGGCGCATTTACGTCTTGACTTAAGTGTGTCAAAGGCTAGAATCTCGCCCCTTCGCGGGAATAGCTCAGTTGGTAGAGCGCAACCTTGCCAAGGTTGAGGTCGCCAGTTCGAACCTGGTTTCCCGCTCCAAAAATCAAAGACTTAGGCCGCTTTTTGAGCGGCCTTTTTCTTTCCAGCCGGCGCCCGGCGATTTCTACCTATTGATTGGATAAGCCCGTCGACTAGCATCTTCACGGATGTCATCGCGCTTGCCGTCAGTCACCCGATTCAAGGCCCTGCACAAGGACCTGTGTTTCGAGCGCGCGTTTCCCCGGACCCTGGTTCAGGGGCGTGAGGCGAACGATCAGCTTGGTCGCTACCACGAGACGGTCGACAAGCTGGTCGCTGCGCAACGCCGGGAACTTGCTGACAGCGGTATTGCCGGAACGCTCGTGCACTACCGGTTTTCCTTTGACGTCGCGAGGTGGCTCGCGAGAGTCGCGCCGGGAGCGGTATCCATCGACTGGGCCGAGCTTGACGACACCCTGGCCCTTGACGAATTGCTGCATCACATCTTGCAGCCGGCGGAAGGGGACTGGTTCAGCAGCGGCTATGTCACGACCCGCGAGTGGATCGATGCGGCGCGCTCCGGCCGCAAGGGGACCGACTTTGACTGGTTACTCGCGCAGCTCGAGGATCGTCGATCTCGCCCGTTCCTGCGCGAGCTCTACGATACGGCGGATATTCCCCTGGCCTGGAATCTTGGCAATGATATCTATTCGAAATCGACAAACGTCTTTCCTGTTGCCCGCATCCATGCACGTGAGAACCTTCGACCACGGCCCAGGCAGGTCAAGAAGGAGATTCAACGCCCTGTCCGGTCGATTTCAAGACTGCCCATCGAGCAAGGATCGCGATTGATCGATGTTGCGATGGCGTCGCTCGCCGCTCGGCACCGCGAAACCTATCACTTCAACTTCGCCAATCCCGAGGAAGTGTACCTGGCGAATGTGGGCGAGGGCATCGCCGTCGCAGTCTTCGGCCTGTTGCCCGAATACCGGTTCGCGCTCGAGTGCACGCTGGGCTATCTCATACTCGCGAACGGCGTGCCCATCGGTTATGGCGGCGCAAGCGTGCTGTTCAAACAGGTGAACACCGGAATCAATATTTTCGACGAGTATCGTGGCAGCGAAGCCTCGTATCTCTGGGTACAGGTTATGCGGGTTTACCACGCCCTGGTTGGTTGCAACCGGTTCATCGCCAGTACCTATCAGATCGGCAGCGACAATAGCGAAGCGCTGCAAAGTGGTGCGTTCTGGTTCTATTATCGCCTGGGCTACCGCCCACTGGACGCGGCGATACGTCGACTCGCAAGCAATGAGGAGGCGAAACGAAAACGCAATCGTGATTATCGAAGCCCCACCAAAGTGCTCAGAAAACTCGCAAGCAGCGACATGCACCTTGCGTTGCCGGGAAGTGCGCCGTCAGAGCTTTTCAATGAAGAATGGCTGGCGACCAGTTCGCGGCTGGCATCCGATGCATTGGCCGCCGTGTGCGAAAAGACCCGAAACGCTGCCGCAGATCGTGTTGCGAGCCGCCTGATGCACGACCTCAGTGTGCGTTCACTCAGAAGCTGGAACAGAGCGGAGTTAGCGGCGCTGCGCGCGATTGCGCCGTACTTCGCGGCACTTCAGCCGTCCGACTGGTCCACTGATTCGAAGCGTTTGTTGCGAAAAATCCTGCGGGCGAAAGGCGGAAGACACGAGTTGGTGAGCGCAAGGTTGATGGCGCAAAACGACGGCTTGCTGCAGGTCTTTCGACGCGCGTGTAAAGAGGCTGACTAGGACCGCTTTTTCAAATTGGATAGCTCGTTGCGCCGAAATTTGGCCTTGTTATTCGATCGCCAGCCGATTGCGGCGAGCGGTGCAGCAATTAACAAGCCTGCGATCAAAACGACGGCGCCGAAATTGGTATCGCCAAGCCAATAGAACAAGCTTTGTACAAACGCTGAATCGTTGGGTGGAAGCATGCCAACGACGGTGTGCCAGGTCAGCGGCACCCAGCGGCGTGCGAGATAACACAGGTATAACTGGTAGGCCCAGATGCCGGTGGTTGCGATACCGGTAGCGACAGCGACAGCCGAGAACAGTGCGCTCCAGAATCGAGCTGCACGATCTGCTGCAATCACGACGAAATGCATTTTCACGATCTCGCGTTCTCTGCCGGAATCTGCCTGGATGAGTCGTCTCTCCCGGTAGAAACAATTACCGAGGTAGGCAAGCAGAGGCACCAAACCGGCCCATGCCCAGTTATCATCGACAACATCCATGAACAATACGATAGTTGCAATGATGCCAGCGAGTACTGACAGACTCGTGAGTGGTCCGAGACGCGCTAGGGGAATTATCGATATCATCGCTACTTTTCTTATAAATCAAATCAGGTCGTTTGCCGCGGGCAACCATCACATATTTTTGGCTATTTTTCAGGAGCCACGTTTGACTGCAACCCCGATATATTCATTTTCCCTGTTTTTGGCGCTTGCCCTGAATTGTTCTGCAGCAAGTGCCAGCGGCGTGGAATTGCCGCGAACGACCGGTGAAATCGTCGTCGACGGCGTTATGGACGAGGACGCGTGGCAGAACGCGACCGAGGTAGAGCTGATTTACGAGACCGAACCCGGCGAAAATATTGCGGCACGCTTAAAGACCCATGCTTACATTATGGAGGACGGTATTAATTTGTACGTCGGGTTTGCAGCAAGCGATCCTGACCCGTCGGCGATACGCGCCTACCTGCGCGACCGTGACTCGGCCTGGGACGATGACTATGTAGGCATCATGATCGATACCTACAATGATGGCCACAGGGCCGTTGAATTCTACTCTACACCTCTCGGCGTGCAGATGGACGTGACCTACGACGAGTCCAGCCTGCAAGGTGGCGATTTCGGCAAGGAAGATGATTCCTGGGATGCGATTTGGGATTCGGCAGGACAGGTCAATGCCGACGGGTATGTTGTTGAAATCCGGATCCCTCTGACGCAACTGCGTTTCCCGGCCACCGACGGAATCAAGACCTGGGGTTTGTTTTTGTATCGCTCGTATCCGCGCGATAAAACGTACGCGTTTTCGAACATCCCCCACGATCGCGGCAACAACTGCTTTCTGTGCCAGTTCATCTCAATGCGCGGGCTCGAAGACGTCACACCTGGCCGCGACCTCGAAGTCGTGCCAACGCTTACGATGTCTCGATCGGACGCCACTGAGAATCCCGGTGTCGATCCGCTGTTATCCAAAGGCACCACGACCGAGGCGGGTCTCAGTCTCAGGTGGGGAATTACGCCTGACCTGACCGCAAACCTTGCTATCAATCCTGATTTTTCGCAAGTGGAAGCGGATGTCGCGCAACTGGATGTCAATGAGCGATTTGCCCTGTTTTATCCAGAGAAACGTCCCTTCTTTCTGGAGGGTGCCAATTACTTTTCGACACCCATGCGAACTGTTTTCACGAGAACCATCGGCAGCCCCGACGTCGGTACGAAGTTGACGGGAAAACGTGGCGATCACACGTTTGGTGTTCTGCTCGTCGAAGATGCCGTTACCAATCTCTTGTTTCCGGGTGTATTTGGGTCAGATTCAACGACACTTGAGCAATCGAATACGGCGATGATCGGACGATACAGTCGTGGCTTCGGACAGACATCGTCGCTTGGTGGCGTGGTAACCGTTCGTAACGGCGATGGCTATCACAATTACCTGGCGGGTGTTGACATGCGTTGGAAACTCAGCGACCGGCACACGCTGACGGCGCAGATCGTCGAATCCGAAACTGTCTACCCTCTCGCAACGGCGCTGGAGTTTTCGCAACCCGTCGACACCTTCGACGGCAACGCAACCCTGGCAAGCTATGAGTACGATTCGCGCAACTGGTTTGGCAACGTTCAATACGCTTCGCGCTCAAGCGGTTTTCGGGCGGACTCAGGGTTTATGGCAAGAGTCGGCGAGGATCTCATCGTGGTTGATGCGGGTAGAGTCTGGCATGGCGAGGACGGAAGCCGGTGGAGTCGAGTCAGCCTTGCTACCGGTTACGAAATTGCCCATCTGGAGGATGGCAGGCTGCGAGAAAAAAGCAATGTGCTGAGGCTTCGCGTTCAAGGGCCCTTGCAGTCGTTTGTGCACGTCGCCTACCGCATGAAGTCGGAATTGGAAAATGATGTGATGTTCGACCTCAAACGCGCTGCCATTTATACGGAATTGACGCCGCGCAGCGGTATCTCGTTAAGCCTTGGTATTACCATGGGTGATCAAATCGATTACGACAATACCCGATTGGCCGACGAGAGGAGTGTCGAACCCGCCATCGACTGGAATATCAGTCGCAATTTGTTACTCCGGCTGCGTGGCATTTTTGCGGGTCTCGATACAAAACAAGGCGAAAAGATTTTCGATGCTGCCGTCGTCGATGCGCGACTGACATGGCAGTTCAATGTGCGCTCGTTTTTGCGATTTACAGTACAACAGGCCGATACATCCAGAAATCCTGCCGTGTATTTGGATCCAGTTGAGTCGGAGACCACGGACGTCGGCCGGCAATTACTCTACTCCTACAAAATCAACCCACAGACAGTTTTGTTCCTGGGGTACTCGGATCAATTCTACGACGACGATAGTCTAAACAAGCTGACAGTGTCAGATCGCAGCTTGTTCATGAAGCTGGGCTACGCCTGGAATCTATGATTCCGCTCAGTCGTAGAATCCCAGGATCGCGACTTGCACCGATGCAACCTTCTGCACATTGTCGAATGTGTCGGTCCAGGCGAGTACCAGTTTGTCGCCAACGCGTATCAATTGCGGAACATTACGTGCGACGGATGTACGGCCAACAATATGCTCTCGACCCGTTTGCCCGTCAGTGGTAACAGCACGGAGTTTGATCGCGTAATCCCCGTTCTTTCCGGGTTCCATCCAACTGACCACATAGGTATGCCTGTCAAGCAGCGTGACTCCAACGTGGCCAGTGGTATTTGGCGAAGAAATTTCGATGGCTTCTGAAAATGACTTGCCAGCATTCGTGGAGAAGGCCGTCTGCACTTTTGGCTTCTGACCGGCGGCGGTGAACCAGGCGAGGGCGACGAATTTTCCCGCGGCATCGATAGCCGGCCCGTTCACGGGGCAGCCTGAAATCACCCAGCCGTCATTTGCAATCGCTGAGCCGGGTTGCCACTCGCCGTTAAGGTTTCGTGCCACGTAAATATCTCGCACTTCATCGGCGGTGCGATCGCGATAGGCGGCGATCGGACCGGCTTCAGTGATGGCAACGTCCGTCTGGCAGCAGTCGCATACCCAATCGTCGATCACGGCTTTGTCACTCACGGCGCCGTCCGCTGAGAGCGTCGCGCTGCGCAGTGTCATGCCTTTGTCGGGCGTTTGACGGCCATCCAGCCATACCAGCCCGGTTGCGCCTGAGACCGGATACATCGATACGAATCCGTGCTCAGTCGGCGTGCCATCTACATGCGGGCTTCTGGGTGCGCTCCATGTCGCCCCTTCGTCGGCGGAGTGCGCGGTAAGAATCTGGTAGGCGTAAGGCATGTCAGCCGTGTAGCTCAGCCAGTGGGCGAGGAGCGACCCGGAGCCCAGCGGCGTAACCGCGGGCAGGTCCGCCCAGTTAACGAACATGTGCTCGTCGATAGTCGCCGTCACGGCCGGGCCCCAGGACCCCTGTTCATAGACAGAGAAGCGCAGTGCAACGTTGTCGGTGCCGCGCTCCATCCAGCTCAATATCACCTCGCCATCAGGACTGGTGACAAGGCGCGGACCGTAAGCCGGCGTGCCACTTGGGACCGAAATCGGGATTGGAATGTCGAAGACGGGCAGGGATTGTTCGGTGCACGCGACAAGCACGGAAGCGAGGACTGGAAAGAGGATGCGGCTGGAATATCGCATGCAGGCATTATGCAGATAATTGGGGTGGACTGCCTGCAAAGTCGCTGTATACTGCGACGCCTGCAAAGTACCCCGGGGCTAGGTGGCAGAGTGGTCATGCAGCGGACTGCAACTCCGCGTACGCCGGTTCGATTCCGACCCTAGCCTCCATTTTTTCCAGACCCGGCCCGGGTGGCGGAATCGGTAGACGCAACGGACTTAAAATCCGTTATCCGAAAGGGTGTGTGGGTTCAAGTCCCGCCCCGGGCACCATCTGTTTGCATTAATATTTGTCGATGATGCTTTCTCCCGACATTTCTCCCCGCAAGCCGGTCATTCCCCGAACGGTCTGGGCGCTCGGGTTCGTCAGCCTGTTCATGGACATTTCATCTGAAATTGTCCATGCGCTTTTGCCCCTGTTCCTGACGTCGACTCTCGGCCTCAGCGTTGCTTTGGTCGGTCTGGTTGACGGCATCGCGGAGTCTACGGCATCGATCGCAAAGATTTTTTCGGGCTACGTTTCAGATCGTTTGCGGCGGCGCAAACCTCTGATATTGCTTGGCTACGGTTTGGCTGCCTTATCGAAACCGCTTTTTCCGCTGGCCGAAGGCCTGGCAATGGTGCTTTCAGCACGCTTCGCGGATCGAATCGGTAAAGGTATTCGCGGCGCGCCGCGTGATGCGCTGATCGCCGATGTCACACCGCAGGCGATCCGCGGCAGGGCATACGGACTACGTCAGGCCCTGGATACTGTTGGTGCCTTTGTCGGTCCGCTGTTGGCTGTGGGACTCATGTATCTCCTGGCCAGCGATATGCGAGCCGTTTTCTGGATAGCCGTCATACCCGCAGGCCTCGCCGTACTACTCGTGCTCTTTGGCGTGAAAGACCAAGTTGGCCACGACGCTGAGCACGCCGCTCGCATACCAATTCAATTTAAAGATGTCACCCGTTTCGGAAAAGAATTTCAAACCGTGCTGGTCATCGGTACCGTATTCACATTGGCCCGATTCAGCGAGGCATTCCTGATTTTGAAGGCGAGTGCGGATGGCTTGCCGTTTGCACTTGCGCCTCTTGTGCTTGTGGCGATGAATATCGTGTACGCATTGGGCGCCTATCCGACCGGGACCTTGTCCGATCACTTTAGCAGCAGCCGGTTGCTAATATTCGGTGCCGTAACCCTGATCGCAGCGGATCTGGTACTCGCGTTTTCCTCAAGTCTCTATGGCACTTTTTTCGGCATAGCCCTCTGGGGTTTGCACATGGCTGTAACGCAGGGGCTCTTTGCAAAGCTGGTTGCCCACCATTCGCCGCAAGCGCTACGCGCATCTGCGTTCGGCATCTTCAATCTCGCCACCGGGCTGGCATTGTTATTTGCGAGCATTATTGCCGGCGTGCTTTGGGATTACGCGGGACCGGCGGCAACATTTCTTATCGGTGCCAGCTTCGCTACACTCGCAGCATTGATGTGCCTTCGACGATCGGGATCGATCGATTAATGAATATCGAAACCTGGGAACTTTTGAGCTACGTCGTAACGGTACTAGGCCTGCCGCTCGCGATGGCTGTATTTCTTTACGAAAAGCGCAAGGAGCGTGCGGCGGAGGAAGAGGAAGTCTACGAAGCTGTTGCCGGCAGCTACCAGGATTTTCTACGCCTGGCACTGGAAAACCCTGACCTTCGGCTGTTGTCTAAGTCGAGATCGACCGACCTCAGTCCCGAGCAAAGGGAGCGCATGCAAGCGATTTTTGGATTATTGATCGCTATCTTCGAGCGCGCCTACCTGTTGTTGTACGACACAGATCTTTCCGGGAAAGAAGCGCGACGCTGGCGATCGTGGGAGGACTTCATGCAGGAATGGTGTGCGCGGGATGATTTTCGCGAGGAGATACCCGCGTTGTTGCTCGGTGAAGACCCGGCGTTTGCCAAGTACCTGACGAAACTGGCAGGCGAAGCGAATTTGACAGAAAACTCGACGCGTATCACACGCGAAACCACGACTGGTTAGCAAAACTCGTACGAAACGGCCGCATTTGCTGGCCAAATCTTCCCGGGGATGCGAAAACGATACTTCGAACGGCTGAAGCTGTTGCCGGAGTACTGTTATGGCCACGACTGTTAAAGACAATGTGGATTACCGCCTGCTGGGTCGCCTTAGCAACCTCGTGATTTGCAGCTGCTGTCTGCGCCGCGGCAAAGTGACGCCGGTGCCGCAAGTCATTTCGGATCGACGCAGACTGACAAATGAATGCCCGAGTTGTCGACATGAGAGTGCTGCTCGCAGTGGCATTCGCCAATCGCTGGGAAATCTGCTTACTCTCCGACGCTAAGCTCAGCCTATCGGTGGTGCATCGCGGATAAAGCGATGCCACAATACTCCGATGGCCAAACTCTATTTCTACTATTCGTCGATGAACGCGGGCAAATCGACCGCGCTGCTGCAGTCCAGCTACAACTACCGGGAACGCGGCATGAATACGCTCGTAATGGCGCCGCTGCTCGATGATCGTTATGGCGCCGGCAAGGTTACGTCAAGAATTGGCATTGAGACCAACGCCACAGTTTTCAACAGCGACGAGAATCTATTCGACATTGTCGACGCGCAGCATCGTGAAGAGCCTTTACACTGCATTCTCGTCGATGAAGCGCAATTCCTGACACGTGACCAGGTGTTTCAGTTGAGCGAAGTGACGGACCGGCTGAATATTCCGGTGCTGGCCTACGGATTGCGTACCGATTTCCAGGGCGAGCCCTTCGAGGGCAGCAAATACCTTCTCGCCTGGTCGGACACACTGAGTGAGCTGAAGGCTATTTGTCACTGTGGCAGCAAGGCGACGATGGTGCTGCGGCTGGACGGCGACGGCAATGCGGTTACCGAAGGATCGCAGGTCGAGATCGGTGGCAACGACCGCTACATATCAATGTGCCGCAAGCACTTTAAGAGCAAGTTCTTCGGCTGAAGGACTTCAGGTCTGAATCGTCGGCAGGTTTTCTGTCGCGGTAGGCAACAGGGCCGTATTTTCCTGCGCGAGTAAAGCGCGCATGTCTTCCATCGTCTTCATGATCACCGTGTCGGCGAATTCGGTGCCGTCAAAGTCTGCAAAGATCGTCGCACAGGGGTCATGGAACTTGACTCGGTGATGACCGATCGTTATCACGTCGTCGTGCATCAATACGTGGTTTGAAACCCGTTTGGAATTTACAAACGTGCCGTTTGTGCTATTGAGGTCCATCAGGAATGTCGCCGTGCCATGTCGCACCAGCAAGGCATGATGTCGACTCACAAATCGACTGTCGATCGATATGTCGTTGTATTCGGAGCGCCCGATAATGGCGCGCGGCTTTTGCATCGACAGCTCATTAATGACGCTGCCATTATTGGTCACGATCAGGCGCGGCGGCGCGGGTGGCACAATCTCGTCGGGCTGCAGATTCGAGACTTCGCTCTGCGACCATGTTCCCAACGGCAGCGCCGGATGTTCCACTGCCGTGACGTGCACAGGGAGTGTCCTGGCCGCGGCCAGTGCGAGCAACGCGACGCGATCGGCGATACCCGGCCAACCTCCGGAGGCATTCCAGATATCCAGGCAAATTTCTTCCGGAAAGACGAATTCGGGGCAATCGCTGCCCGCCGCGCGTAACTTGGTGTGCAGATACAGTTTCGTTTCTTCCCGGTTCATGGGCCGAAGGTGAAAATCATGGACCACCCGTTTCGCCAGGGATTCCATGGCCTTCGCCGCCATTATGGTCTTCAGTGACCGAGAGCTAACCAGTACCATCTTCAGAGCGCTGGCGTTCCGAACGCGTAATTCCGCGAGCTCGCTCAGCGCTCGCAAGGCGCTGGGATTGAGATCTTGGGCATTCTCAATGATCAACAGCGGTGCTTTGTGTGATGCCGCCTGTTGCAATGCGAAGACTCGCACGAGGCCAAGCAACTCGTTGGCCGAATTAAGGTCCAGCTCATAACCGAACTGTCTGAGTACAGCGATCAGGAGGTTTGTCGTATTCAGACCTTTGCCATTGATCAGGGCGAAAGAGCAGTCTTCGTGCAAGGTCTCCACGAAACTGCGTATCAGTGTTGACTTGCCGGACAGGGCGGGGCCCTGCAGCAAGGACAGGCCATGCGGGTGCGCGCAGGTGTCAGCCAGCATATTGAGTGCGGCGACTTTGGAGGCATACGACAAAACGGCCAGCGGCTTCCCATGCGTCCGGAAGGGTTGCTGTAACAGGCCGGCTTGTCGCAATTCCATAAGTGATTACCCGCAGACTATTCGGTCGCGTTAAAGTGGTATTGTCGGGTTCCGGTCGTTTCGAATTGACGTCTTGACCGGGCTGGTCAGTCTATTATTCGATCTTCGTTTTTGTAAACCGGAATCGAGCTACTTTATAGTTCTCAATTGCACACAATCTTTTCTTCGATTTAACTTTATATTTATGCAGCAATGTTCTGAAAGCCTAGTGTGTTTCACGATAATTTTTCAAGCGTCTGCGATTCGCGACAGAGTGTAAGCCATTGACTGCAAAGCTATCCGGAAAAGACCTCACGCTGATTCGAGGCGAGAGTTGCCTCTTCAAGGGACTGGGATTTGCGCTAAATCCCGGTGAGCTGCTGTTGCTCGAAGGCCGCAATGGCAGCGGCAAGACGAGTCTGATGCGCGCGATTGCGGGCATGCTGAGTCTCGAGAAAGGTGAGATTTACTGGAATGACATCCCCGTCAACCGGCAACGCCAGGAGTTTCACGGCGCGCTTGTCTGGCTGGCACACCGCACGGGACTTAAAGGTGATCTCAACCTGGTTGAAAACCTGCGCTTTGAGGCCTCTCTCAGGCCGCAGGGCAATGTTGATCTGGCCGCTGTGTGCGATCGGCTTGCGATCGCAAGGCTCAAGCGACTGCCATTGCGGTCCTTGTCCGCCGGCCAGCAGCGGCGCGTTGCATTGGCTCGAATGCTGTTGGCCGACGTACCGCTCTGGTTGATGGATGAGCCATTCACCAACCTCGACCGTGAGGGACGAAAGCTGGTCATGGAGCTGACAGAGGAGCACCTGCTGAAGGGTGGTATGTGTGTCATGGCGGCGCACCAGGACATAGAGATCAACGTCCCGGTCGTGAGGGTGGGTCTCTAGATGAGTGATCGCCTTCCGGAACAACCAGGGATGTTTGCCGGTTTGCTGGCTGTCGCGCGACGCGATTTGCTACTGGCCTGGAAACGCCCCGGCGACGTCCTGAATCCGCTGTTCTTTTTTGCGATGGTCTGCACGCTTTTTCCGCTGGCGGTTGGCCCAAGTCCGGAGCAGCTGACATTCAGCGGCCCCGGCGTGCTTTGGGTGGCTGCCTTGCTCGCAACCCTGCTGTCGCTCAACACGCTGTTCATGAGCGATCACGAGGACGGCAGCCTGGACCAGCTGCTCGTCAGCCCACAACCCCTGCCGGTGCTGGCGCTGGGCAAGACCCTTGCCCACTGGTTGATCAGCGGACTACCGCTGGTGCTCATATCGCCGCTACTGGCGATGACCTACCGCATGCCAGGCGACGCCATGGGTGTCCTGATGCTGACCTTGTTTCTGGGCACGATTTGCCTCAGCCTGTTGGGTTCGATCGGTGCTGCACTGACCGTGGGCTTGCATCGCGGCACAGCCTTGCTTAGCCTCCTGATCCTGCCCCTGGCGATGCCTGTACTATTGCTGGGTGCCAACACGGTTTCGCTGGCGGCAGGTAACGAAGTTTACGCAACCGGTATCTGGGCCCTCGGCGCGTACGCGGTCGGGGCGATTTCACTGGCCCCGTACGCTACGGCAGCCGCTTTACGTATTAGTAACGAGTAGAACTAGGGCCTGTTAACACTAAACTGACAAGCACTGCCGAGGCTATTTTCTTGTCCGGCAAGGCAGAAGGAGAAACATATAGTGAATCTATATAAGCGACTGATAACGCCGCCGGGCGACAAAATAGCCCCGGCCCTGCGGGTTATGCCCAAAAAGGTGCCACCCGGCGTTGCTCCTCACTTATTTGGAATGACCAAACGGCGATCGTCGCGCCTTGATTGGCGCCTTTTCGGGCACAACAGTGTTTATCAGTTTAGTGTTAGCAGGCCCTAGCTCATGTGGAAATTTTTTCATCAGATGGCGTCGCCGCCGCATTTCTATCGAATTGCCAAAGTGCTTATTCCCTGGTTTGCGGTGCCCGGTCTCATGTTGATCGCCTACGGCACCTATGCCGGGCTCTTTGTCGCGTCCCCGGACTACCAGCAAGGCGATGCGTTTCGGATAATTTACATCCATGTTCCAGCCGCGTACCTGTCGATGATGGCATACATGATCATGGCCGTCGGTGGTGGCATCGGCCTCATCTGGCGTCTGAAGCTGGCCCATGCCGTCGGTGCGGCAGCTGCGCCCCTGGGAGCCACGTTCACGTTTCTTGCGCTGGTTACGGGTTCCATCTGGGGTCGACCGATGTGGGGCACATGGTGGGAGTGGGGTGACCCGCGGCTAACCTCGGAGTTGATCCTGCTGTTCCTGTATTTCGGTTATATGGCCTTGCGCTCGTCGATCGACGATACGGCGAAAGCCGACAAAGCCAGCAGTGTCCTTGCGTTGGTGGGCGTCGTTAACGTTGTTATCGTACATTACTCGGTCGTCTGGTGGAGTTCGTTGCACCAGGGACAGACCCTGTTCAAGAAAGGTGGTCCGGCCATGGATGCCGATATGTTGTACCCCTTGCTGGCGATGATTCTCGGATTCACGTTCCTCTTTGGCGCGATGCTGGCGAGGCGATTACGGACAGAAGTCCTGTACCGCGAGCGGCGCACGCGCTGGGTCCGCGACCTCGTTATGTCACCGGAAGGAGGTCTTTAAATGGACGCATTAGCGATGGGTAACTACGGCGCATACGTATGGAGTTGCTTTGGGCTCGCTCTTATTGTGATTGTATTCATTGAGTGGCGGGCCAGGGTTCGCCACAATCAGGTTTACCGTGATATTGAAGTGCGAATAAAAGCGCTCGAGGAACAACCATGAAGCCAAGACAGCAACGCATGCTTGCCGTCGGACTTGCCGTTATCGGCGTAGCCGTCGCCGCGGCACTGACATTGCGTGCATTCGACGAAAATATGATGTTTTTTGTCGAGATTTCGGATGTCGCTGAAGGTAATTACCCGCAAGAGAGAAACTTCAGGGTCGGTGGCCTGGTTGTCGATGGCAGCGTGCAACGCGAAGCAGGATCGCTGGCTGTCAATTTCCTTGTGACTGACATGCGTTGTGACCTGCCAGTGACTTACAGCGGTGTCCTGCCGGATTTGTTCCGCGAAGGACAGGGTGTGGTTGCTCACGGACGTATGAATGAGAGCAAAGTGTTTGTAGCCGACAAGATACTCGCCAAGCATGACGAGAACTACATGGCGCCTGAGGTTGCCGAATCTCTGGCCAAGCACGTTGACGACAAGATGATGCCCCTGCAGGAACGCGGCTCAGAGTGTAACCAGGGATGATTCCGGAGGTCGGTCATTTTGCGCTGATCCTGGCGCTCGCGCTGGCCGTATGTCAGGCCGTTCTGCCGTTGATCGGCGCACACCGCAATGATGCCGCTCTAATGTCAGTAGCGCGCAGCGCTGCGTACGGACAGTTGCTGTTTATCGCGATTTCCTTCGCTTGCCTCACCGTTGCATTTTTGCAGAGTGATTTCTCCGTTTTGTACGTCGCGAATCATTCCCAACTTGCCTTGCCGACCCTGTACAAGGTTTCTGCTGTGTGGAGCGCTCACGAAGGCTCTTTGTTGATGTGGCTACTGATACTTGCGGCCTGGACCAGCGCCGTTGCACGCTTCAGCAGAGAGGTCCCCGACACACTCAGAGCACGAGTTATTGGTGTGCTGGGCTTGTTGTCCGTCGGATTTTTGTTATTTGCTCTGCTGACGTCGAACCCGTTCGAGCGGCTCATACCTGCGGCTCTGGACGGTGCTGACCTGAACCCCTTGTTGCAGGATCCCGGTCTCGCCATCCACCCGCCGATGCTGTACATCGGCTACGTCGGATTTTCGGTCGCCTTTGCTTTCGCTATCGCGGCCATGATCAGCGGTGACCTCGATATGAATTGGGCGCGATGGACGCGGCCCTGGACCACCGTCGCCTGGCTGTTTCTCACACTCGGCATAGCACTTGGCAGCTGGTGGGCTTATTACGAGCTCGGTTGGGGCGGCTGGTGGTTTTGGGACCCTGTAGAAAACGCCTCGTTCATGCCGTGGCTTGTCGGCACTGCACTGATTCATTCGCTCGCTGTCACGGAACGCAGGGGATTGTTCAAGAGCTGGACTTTGTTACTCGCCATTACGGCGTTTTCGCTGAGCTTGTTAGGTACCTTCCTCGTGCGATCCGGCATCATCGTATCGGTGCATGCTTTCGCGACAGACCCGACTCGTGGTTACTTCATACTGAGCTTTCTTGCGATCGTTGTCGTTGGCGCGCTGGCTTTATATGCGTGGCGCGCGCCGGCTTTGGATTCAACGGCGGGATTCAGTCCGCTCTCCCGTGAGACCTTTTTACTGCTGAATAACGTGTTGCTCGTTGTGGCCGCGACGCTGGTCCTCCTGGGAACGCTGGCGCCACTGATTGTCGAGATGCTGAATGGTGGCAAGATTTCGATTGGACCACCGTGGTTCGAAGTTGCGTTCCTGGTGCCGATGATTCCATTGCTGTTGCTGCTCGGTGTCGGTATGCACACGGCGTGGCGGCAGCAAAGCAAAGAGCCCTGGATCCGGATGCTGCGTTGGCCGGCCATTGCGGCGGTTCTCGTGGGCGTAATCCTGCCCCTGATGTTCTACGGGCGAGTCAGTCTTTTGCTGGTCGTCGGCGTCGCGGCGGCGGCCTGGATAGTCATCATGTCGCTGATTCCGATCGTACGCTCCTGGCTGCGGCAGGATGGAATGCCGGCGATTACGCGCTCCGCGCTGGGCATGTCAATTGCACACCTCGGTATGGGCTTTTTTGTCATCGGCGCAACGATCACCTCGGCTTTCGGTGTTGAGTCCGATCGTGCAATGCGGGTCGGTGACACGCTGGAGGTAGCAGGACTGCAGTTCGAGATGCGTGAAGTGCGTGAAGTCGCGGGGCCGAACTACGAGGCCATCGAAGGCGTAATCGAAATTCGTCGCGATGGCAATTTCATAGCCGTCGTGCGACCCCAGAAACGGCAGTACCGTGTGCAAAAGAGCTGGATGACCGAAGCAGGCATACATCCGACCTGGAACAAAGACCTGTTTGTGGCCCTCGGCGATCAGCTTGGCGATGGGGCATGGAGCGTCCGAATTCAATACAAGCCAATGATTCGATTTATCTGGATCGGCGCACTCATCATGGCTCTTGGTGGATTGGTGACGGTCACGGATCGGCGCTACAGGAGAGCCGGCAAATGAACCGATTTTTGCTGCCGTTGATTGCGGTGCTGTTGCTGATTCCTTTCATGATTCTGGGACTCAGGAGCGACCCGTCCGAATTGCCGTCACAATACATCGGCAAGCCCGCGCCCGAGTTCAATTTGCCGACACTTAAAGACCCGACGCGATACATCAGCACGGCAGACCTGCGCGGTCAGGTTTCGCTGGTCAATATCTGGGCGACCTGGTGTGCCGGTTGCCGCGCGGAGCATGGTTTCCTGATGCAGTTGCACAAGGATCAGGAAGTTCCGATTTATGCCATCAACTGGCGCGACAATCGGGACGATGCACTGAAATGGCTCGCGCAACTGGGCGATCCGTACGTTGCGTCCGGGTTCGATGCAGACGGACGGGTTGGAATTGACTGGGGCGCCTACGGTGCGCCGGAAACATTCCTGTTGAACGCAGACGGTCACGTCGTTTATCGATTTACCGGCCCCTTGAGTCCTGCAATGTGGGAACAGGAGTTCGTGCCACGCATAGCGGAGCTCGAAAAATGATATCTCGGGTAATACTTGTCCTGGTGTTGGTTCTGTGCGCATTTTCCGCTTCGGGCATCGATACGGGGAAGGCGTTTGACGATCCGGAAATGCAAGCGCGTTATGAGCGTCTGATCGCCGAAGTTCGCTGCGTAACCTGCCAAAATCAGAACATCAGGGATTCAAATGCATTTATCGCCGCCGATTTGCGCCGTGAGATCAGGCGCCTCATGAGCGAGGGTAAAAATGATGCCGAAATCCAGGATTTCCTCGTGACCCGATACGGCGATTTCGTGCTTTACCGGCCGCGATTCAGCGGCAAGACGCTGGCTTTATGGGTGGCGCCATTCCTGCTCGTGTTGTTCGGCAGTGTCGCCATATTTCGTGTTGTACGCCATCGCATGTCGCTGCCGATCAATGACGAAGGACAGGCGAAATGACATTCTGGCTAATTCTGATTCTGCTCTGCCTGCTCGCGCTCGGATTTGTCGTCTGGCCCTTGTACCGAAGCTCAGGCCGCCTCACGCCCGTGTTGGCGGTGGTTATTGTGGTAACGGTCGGGTTGTCCGCGGCGCTGTATCACAGCATAGGGCAGCCTGGCGTTCCGTCCGGGGCCGGCAGTAATGCTGACTCAGCGGACGCTGTTGCGGCACTGGCAAAACGGCTTGAGAAGCAGCCCAATGACCTGGACGGCTGGATCATGCTGGGTCGCTCGTACCAGGCTATGCAGGAATACGAGCAGGCCATCGCCGCATTTGAGAAGGCTTTCGAGCTCGGGCAGGGCAAGAATCCAGAGACCATGGTGGCTCTTGCGATAGCGTTGATGGAACAACAGGGAGGGCAGGTATCCGATCGAGCCTCGAGATTGTTCGAGAACGCCCTGGCCCTGGATCCGAATAACGCCAATGCGCTTTTCTATTCGGGTGGCGCTGCGGCGCAACGCGGCGATACGGAGCTGGCTGCCGATCGATGGGAAATTCTGCTGGGTATGGAGACTCCACCCGAAATTCGCGATCTGCTGCAACGCAAGATTAATGAATGGCGGGGTTTGCCACCACCGAGCATGGATGTGGCCCCGGTTCAGGAGCCAGCAATCGTTTCGGTCAACCTGAGCCTTTCGGACGCTGCCAGTGCGGCCATGCCCGGCGATGCAACGGTTTTTGTGATCGCGCGTGATCCTGCACAACCGTCGCCGCCTGTCGCTGTCGTACCGCTACGTCTATCCGAGTTACCTGCGATCGTTGCGATGAATGACAAGAATGCGATGATGCAGGGACGACCACTGTCCGGTTTTGAAGAAATCGAACTTGTTGCGCGTGTATCAATGTCAGGCGGTGCCAGCGCGCAATCGGGCGACTGGTTCGGCACCTTGATTGTCAAGGCCAACACCGGACAAACCGTCGACCTTGTCATCGACCAGGTCACGCCCTAGATTCGGAGCCTCAAATGTCGGAGCCAATAGAAGCAGCGAACATGTGTTTCGCCTGCGGAGTGGAAAATCCTATTGGTCTCAAGATCAAGTTCACTGTTGACGGAAATGTCTGCACCGGGGAATTCACCGGTACAAAAAACCACGTCGGCTGGAACGACACCGTGCACGGGGGAATCGTGTACTCGGCCCTGGACGATGTAACCGCTAATGTCCTTTATCAGCAGGGTCGAAAGGCGCATACGGCGAAGTGCGAAATTCGCTACCGCAAGCCGCTGTTCGTCGGCGAGAAAGTTTTGCTTAAGGGTTGGATAGAAAAGGAAAAAGGACGCCTGATCATCCTGAAGGGTGAAGCTCGCCGCGCTTCCGACGGTGTAGTCGTCGCGGATTGCGAGGCCAGCTTTATGGATTCCATAAAGGGCTAACGATGGCGTTACCAAAAGCGCTCGAAGGCAATCTCAGGGTTCCCTTGATCGGTGCACCGATGTTTATCGTGTCCGGTCCGGAGCTGGTTATCGCGCAATGTCAGGCCGGCATAGTCGGGTCTTTTCCGGCACTCAACGCAAGACCGCAGGAAAAGCTTGGCGAATGGCTCGTGCAGATCAAGGACGCGTTGGGCGAGTACACGGAATCCCATCCTGGCGAGAAGGTTGCTCCTTACGCAGTCAACCAGATCGTGCACGCAAGCAATTCGCGGCTGCAGGAGGACCTCGATACCTGTGTCGAGCACGAGGTGCCTATCATCATCACGAGTTTGCGGCCGCCTGAAGATGTGGTTGCAGCCGTGCATTCCTATGGCGGTCTGGTTTTTCATGATGTCATCAGTCTTCGGCACGCCCGTAAAGCGATTGCTCAGGGTGTCGATGGCATCATCGCTGTGTGCGCCGGTGCCGGCGGGCACGCAGGACCCTTGAGTCCTTTCGCTCTCATCAAGGAGATTCGCAAGGAATTTGATGGCGTCCTCATGCTGTCCGGATGCATTACGAGTGGCAGCGATGTACTGGCGGCGCGGGCGATGGGTGCCGATCTTGCCTACAGCGGCACTCGCTTCATCGCCAGCGCTGAAGCGAATGCGGTTCCTGAGTACAAAGCGATGCTGGTGGACAGCAGTGCATCCGATATCGTGTATACCTCGTTGTTTACAGGCATACACGGCAGCTATCTCAAGGGCAGTATTTCGAACGCCGGGCTGGATCCGGAAAACCTGCCTGAAGGGTCAAAGGCGCAAATGGATTTTGCCAAGGCCAGTAAGACCGGTGCCAAGGCGTGGAAGAATATCTGGGGGGCCGGGCAGGGTGTCGGCGATATCACCGAGATACTTCCGGCGCGGGAGATTGTTTTGAAGTTCGAGCGAGAATACCTGGCAGCTCTTGCCCGACTGAACGCAGGCTGATGCGGTTCGTTGCCTACTCCTATCTGTTTGTAGCTATCGGCGGTGCGTTCGGCGCGATGGCGCGCTTTGCGCTCAATGTGTTCCTGCAGCGCGATATCGAGTTTCCGTGGGGAACTCTCACTTCAAACCTGGTCGGCTGCCTGCTAATGGGCGTAATCGCACAACTGATATCCAGCACGGCCTGGTTTAACGCTGCCGGATTCGTTCCAGACCAATATCGGCTGCTGTTTGCGATTGGCTTCTGCGGAAGTTTCACAACCTTGTCGTCCCTGGTCCTGGAAATGAATACGATGATCCAGAAGAACGAGATTTTTTATTCGTTCTCCTATTTCGTGGCAACGATGCTTGGGGGGTTCGCCTGTTTCTATATTGGCATCCAGTGCGTCCGACTATTGATGAAACTCCAGGCCAGCTGACCCGACGTTCGGTTTTGCTTTCGGGTTAACATACGCCCATGAGCCTGATTGCCCTTGCCGTTCCGTTTTTTCTGTTTGCACTACTGGTCGAGTTCCTGGTCGACCGTATGCGGGGCACGGGCTACTACCGCAGCAATGACGCCATCAACAGTCTCAGTGCCGGCATCCTGAGTGAGTCAACAGGCTATTTCACGAAGTTCCTGCAGTACACAATCTGGGGCCTTGTGCTCAGCAAGCTCGCGCTATTTGATATTGAGCGCAGTTGGTTTGATGCCTCGGTTGGCGGTGTACTTCTCTGGATACTCGCCGCCGTCCTCTGGGACTTTTGCTACTACTGGAATCATCGCCTGGGCCACGAAATCTCGATACTTTGGGCAGCCCATGCAGTGCACCACCAGAGCGAGGACTACAATCTGTCGACAGCATTGCGTCAGACAAGCACCAGTTTTCTTTTCAGCTGGATCTTTTACGTGCCACTGTTTTTGATAGGTTTCCCGGCTGATGTCCTGATAACAGTCGCTGCGGTGAACCTGATCTATCAGTTCTGGGTCCACACCCAGCAGATTCGTCGTCTCGGTGTGCTGGACCGGATCTTTGTAACACCGTCGAATCACCGCGTGCATCACGCCCAGAACGAACGCTACATCGACAAGAACTACGGCGGCATCTTCGTGCTCTGGGATCGCCTGTTTGGAACTTTCATTGAAGAGTCCGATGACGAACCGGTGATTTTTGGCGTACGCAAACCGCTGGGGAACTGGAATCCGTTCTGGGCTAACTTCCAGGTCTACGACTACCTGCTGTTTGATGCCACACGAACGCGCCGCTGGCGGGACAAGATCGGGATCTGGTTTCGTCGCACAGGCTGGCGCCCGGCAGATGTTGCGGCTGAATATCCCAAGCAAGCGGTCGACCTGACGCGGTTCAGAAAATACGATCCCGATATTTCCACAGCCAGGCGTCGTTATGTGCTGGCGCAGTTCATGGTTGTGATAGCGACTGCCTTGTTCATCGCGAATGCGTTCGCGACGCAGGGGGCGGGGGTGGTGCTCGTACCCTGTTTGTTGCTCTGGACGAACCTGTACACCCTGGGCTTGCTAAATGAAGATCGACCCTATGCGGCACGATTCGAACTCATCAGGCTATTCGTCGTTTTGCCGCTCGGAATGTACGCGCTGGATCCGGATCTGATCACGATCATTCCGGCAGGCGCTGCAGTAATCGCAATTTACATATTGGTGTCTGCATTATGGCTAGCAAAAAAATAGTTCGTACTGGCACGAAATGGGAGCCGTTGGTTGGATACTGCCGTGCCGTTCGCGTTGGACCTCACATTGCCGTGTCCGGCAGCGCCCCTGTCAGCGCTGATGGGCAGCTGGTCGGGCCGGATGATGCTTACCTGCAAGCCAGGCGCTGTATCGAAATTATCGCAGCAGCGCTCGAAGAAGCGGGTGCCAGTCTCAATGACGTTGTCCGCACTCGCATGTTCGTCACCGACATTTCGCGTTGGGAAGAGATTGCAAAAGCCCACCAGGAGGCGTTCGCCACCATAACTCCCGCTACATCGATGGTTGAGGTATCCCGCCTTATTGGTGAGGGCATGCTGGTAGAGATCGAAGCGGACGCTATAGTCGATGAATAGAAAAAAAGCCTGATGCGGCGGGTCAGAGTCACCGTCGAAGAAGCTCGCAGGATCGCACTGGCCGCACAGGGATTCGACCGGCCCCGACCCGACACACCCACGGATGTGCGACACTTTCGCCGAGCACTGGCCGCGATCGCCGTGCTCCAGCTGGATTTCGTCAATGTCCTGATTCCCGCGCACTTCCTGATGATCTGGTCACGACTCGGTCCCTACGATCGAACGCGCTTCGAGCGCTTTCTCTACGACTCGGGTGAGCACACGGAGCAATGGGCCCACGAAGCGTCCATCGTCGCGTGCAGTGATTGGCCGTTGCTGGCGCACCGGCGTAGCGAATATCAACCCTGGAAAAACAGCCCGCTCCGCAAGCTGCCCGATCGAGCTGGCTACCTGGATGAAATCCTCGACTTGGTCAGCAGTCAGGGTGCGTCGACGGCGCACGACCTGCCGCCTGTCGAGGGACCGAAACGAAAGGCGGGCGACTGGTATCGATCCATACCGCGCTGCGCCCTCGAATTCCATTTCGGGACGGGCCAGCTCGCGGTTCGGCGACGCTTGCGAAACTTTCAGCGTGTGTACGATCTGCCCGAGCGCATTATCGGCAAGCAATATCGATCGGCAGCAGTGGAAAAAACACACGCCGAACGCGAGTTGCTGAGGAAGGCATCAATATCGCTCGGCATCGGCACCGCGCACGATCTCGCGGACTACTACCGCATGCCTGTTCGCGATGCGGAGCCTCGCGTGTACGAACTGGTCGAGGAGGGCGCCCTGCAACGAGTGCTTGTCGACGGCTGGTCCGATCCGGCATATCTGTCGAGCGAAGCTAAATCGCCACGGTCTATCCCGGGTGCATCCCTGCTGTCGCCGTTTGACCCGGTCGTCTGGTTCCGACCCAGGGCGAAACGTCTGTTCGGGTTCGACTACCGCATCGAGATTTACGTGCCCGAGGCGCACAGGAAGTGGGGATACTACGTTCTGCCGTTTCGAGTAGGGGATACCATTGCGGCGCGCGTCGATCTTAAAGCCGACCGCAAGGCGTCGACTCTACGAGTTCAGAATGCCCATCTCGAAGACGGCGCCGATCTTCAGAATACAGCAGAGATTCTCGCAACGGAGTTGCATTCCCTCGGCGAGTGGCTGGGTCTCGAATCGGTGTGGATCAGGAAATCCAGCGCCTTCGAAAAAGCGCTGGCGGCCTATTTCTAGCTTTCCGGTCTCTCATCGGCAGTCTGGCCTTCCCGGTTGTGGCGTTCGCCCTTCGATCCTTTGCGTGCGCCGCGTTTCTCGCGCGCCGCTGCGCGTTCCTCTTCGCTCATGGATTCCCAGCGCTGCCGGCGTTCGGCACTCTCGGCCTGGTAGCGTTCTCTGGCCGCGGCACGTTCCTCGTCCGACATGTTGTCCCAGCGCTCGCGCATGGCCGCACGATCGCGTTTGGTGTCCTTGGCGGTGCGCTGTTCGGCGCGTTGCTTGCGCATTGCCTGCTTCTCTTCGTCGGACAGCTTCTCGAACTCGGCGCGCCATTTTTCTCGCATGGCGGTGCGTTCGTCTTCAGACATACTTTCCATGTAGGCGCGTCTTTCTTCCGGACTCATGTTCTGGACATCACTTGCCGATTGAGCCGCTGCTGCGTATGGCATGAGTAAACTCAGGCTCGTAATCGCCAAAATCTTGTGTATGGTACGCATGTCTATTTACTCCAATGATTCGCTACTATTCCGAGTAACGCGCTTTCATTCTGCCGGTTGACCCATGATTGCACTATTTTTCCAGAGATCGCCCCGAATTGTCTTGCCATTTTTACTGCTCGTTGCCGCCTGCAGCGCGCCACTGGTGCTCGAGTCCAAAAGTGCGGCCGTACCGCCTGGCGTAGACCTGAGCGGTATGTGGTTGTTGCGTGACGAATCGGACACGCGGCGCCCCACGAATCAGTCGGGCCTGCAGCAGGGCATTATTCCTGGCGGAAATATGGAGCGTACCCGGCAGACCCGCAACAGCGGCGGGGGCACCGTAGCGGTGTTCCTGGAATACGGCACCTCACTGAAAATCACCCAGACTCGGTACGGAATATTCATTAGTTACGACCGCTCCGTTGTCGAAGAGTTTACTTTTGGCGAAAACCGGTCAGTACAGATTGGCCCTATCGAGGCTTTGCGTGTGTCCGGCTGGGAGGGCGGCTCTTTCGTCATTGAAACGTTGGACGACTCCCGCACGACACTGTTCGAATCCTGGCGACTGGATGGGGGTGTACTGATCCGAAATATTCGTATCGCCAAGGGAGAAAAGGACAGTTTCGTACAAACGCAGATGTTCGATCGGCAGTAACGGCGCTGGTGTTACTGATACTTCAATTGTCGATTATTCTGGGGTAGGCGTGTAACGCTCAAGCGTTGCGCGAAACTTCAGTTTTCCCGCACGGTGCTGTTCGATAATCACGGGTAAGTAGCCCAGTTCTTCAACGCACCAAAGCGTAGTCGTTCGCGATGAACCTTCTTTCTGGTGTTGAATGCCCACCGCAACGAAAGTACCCGCCTTCGTTTTTACTTTTTTCGTGCCAGTGTTCGTAACATCAGCGACACGCAGCTTTTCTATATCGAACAGCGTGTACCGATCATTGGCGCCGCCGTTAAGTAAATCACTCATCAATCGGTATTGAATCGAAACGCTGTCGTGCACAACACCGTCGAGCTTCTGTGTCACGTTTTCTTCGCCGATCGTGCCACTGACTTCATTCGTCGACCAGTCGAAACGGAGGTCGACATCCGGATCGTTCTTGATCGTATCAATGGCGTGGAATCGGATGGGCTTCAGTTCACCATCACTGCTGCTGAACTCGGACGTTACGTCCATCGACCCATTAGTCAGCAATTTGGACATTCCTGTCGCGCGAACAACGTGATGCGCAAGGTAGCCGCCCGCCGTTCGCCGTAGCTCAGTGTTAAGTACACCCGAGACGATAGAAATCTTGACGTCATATTGCGCCGTATGCGGGACCAGCGTCACTTCCGCGAGCGCCGGAATGCTCAACAGAGCAAGCAGGGCGGCGAATGCCCATCGAGCGAGTCTCATTGTCCGGCCTCCTTGGCGGTCTTCAGGACTTGCTCACAGTCTCCCATAAGTGACATGACTGCTGCCTGAACGTGTTGACGATGTGGTTCCAGTTGATCAAGTGGCGTATTGGGCGGGATGGAATAGGGCTCGCCAACAGCCAGCGCGACCCGAGCGAATGGTTTCGGCACCATGAAGTTGTCCCAGCGATCAAGGTACCAGGCGCGATCGGCGGCGCATCCGATCGGTACGATCGGTACTCCCGCAATCCTGGCCATCAGAACCGCGCCCATCTTGAATTCGTATATTGGGCCACGCGGCCCGTCAGCGGTGGTGACGATGGAGTATCCATCTTTCATCCTGCCCTGCATATCTCGCAATGCCAGCGCACCGCTCTGATTAGCCGAACCGCGGATAACGTCCGCACCCCAGGCGCGAGCGATGCGCTCGGGAACCTCTCCGTCGACCGATCCCGAAACGAGAAAACAGGCTTTGAAACCGCGTCGCACCCAGGAGCGGATCAAGGTCGAGCCAACCACATGGTGCTGGTGCCAGTAACAGGGCGCGCAAACCTTGTCCCCGCCAATATAGGGATCGATAGTGCGCTCGCCGGCAACGTGTTCAATTCGATAGGTTGACGTCAACAAGCGAATGATACCGCGCAGCACCGGCAATCCCAGGAAGTAATACAGCCGGCGAGCGCTGCTCATGCGGCGACGGGATGCGGTGCTTCGGCGTGACTCGATCGAATCGAAGTCTTTTCGAGGAGGATTGCTCAATGTCAGACCTGTATTGGGTTACTGGACTTTGTCGTGGATAACGACCGGGCACGCAGCCATTCTCGAGTTTGCAGTATCGAATCTGCGCGGGTCAATGTAATATTGCGCCTGCTTTTTCAATGCGATACCTCTGAATCCGCCACCGATGACGTCCGTCCAGCGAAAATTCAGGATACCTCCAGGCCCTGTTGATCCAGTAGCACTGGGCATCGACGCCGAGACTCTGGCGACGCTGCAACAATTGCAGTCCGAACACGGCGATATGGTGAGTATGACCAAACCGAACGGCCGGCTGGCGTATTTTGTCAACGATCCGGTCGAGGTTCGCCGCATCCTGACTCGCCGCCACAGCAAATACAACAAGGGACCCGGATTCGAGCGGGTGAAAATGCTGCTCGGTAATGGCCTGATCGTCAGCGATGGAGACGTGTGGCGACGATCGCGCCGCATGATACAACCGGCTTTCAGTCGTCAAAATGTGCACCGGCTCATGAAAGTGATGGTGGAGTGCTGTGATCGGCGAGCTGTGCACTGGGCGGAACTGGCCGCGCAAGGCGAGGTTTGCAATATCACCTCCGAAACCTCGGATTTCGCGCTGGAACTGATCCTGATCACCATATTCAGCGACGATTACCACACCCGCATCGTCACGGAGGGGGAAAACCCCTTTGCTTTCCTTAGCCGGGACTCGACCCGCGACCTCAGCGTAGTCATGAAGGTCCGGCATCTGCGAAGCTTGTTGCTGAGCATCATTGAAGACAGGCGCGCCGGCGGCGGGGCCGACGATTTCGATTTCCTGTCCATGTACCTGCAGGCAACTGACAAGGACGGGCAGTCGTTTTCGGACGCGGAGCTGCTGGATGAGCTCATGACGCTGATCGTTGCCGGATTT
Organism: Gammaproteobacteria bacterium; assembly: GCA_029881055.1. GTDB lineage: Bacteria > Pseudomonadota > Gammaproteobacteria > Steroidobacterales > Woeseiaceae > UBA1847. Next base: position 16,208 of record JAOUNH010000002.1, on the reverse strand, counting down.
GAGACATCGGCCAATACACTCAACTGGGTCTGGTACCTTATTGCCAGGCATCCGGAAGTCGAAGCGAAGCTGATTGCGGAAGCCAGGGATCACCTGCCGAATGTGTCCGCGCTAAGTGCCGATTCACTGGCGAGCATGCAGTACACGCAACAGGTACTTGAGGAAGCGTTGCGGCTCTATCCACCGGTGTGGTTATTCACGCGCCGCTCGCACGCGGAAGACGAATTGGAGCACTTCGATGTGCCACCCGATACAGATATTTACTTGTCACCGTTCATCCTGCATCGTACGCCGCACTACTGGCCGGACCCGGAGCGGTTCGATCCGGAACGTTTCAGGGAAACGGATCAGTCCAAGAATGAGCGGCCGTTCTTTCCCTTTTCACTGGGACCGCGACGCTGCCTGGGCGAGTATTTTTCATTCCTCGAAATGAAAGTGCACTTAGGATTGCTGCTGCCGAGATTTCGTATGCAAGCAGTCGACGAGACGCAACCGCAGCTGGAGCTTGGCATCAATTTGCGCGCAGCCGAAGACATCCACATGAAACCGATGCAACGCTAAGGAACACATGGAGCTATACAACACTTTGACGGACCTGCTGGCGGATGCACGCGGCAAATCCCGTGAGATTCGATTCATCGATGGCGAGAACGACGAAAGCGTCGTCAGTTTCGGCGATTTGTGGAACCGTGCTGTTGCGCTGCTGGGTTCGTTGCAGGCGCAAGGTATGGAGGCGGGCGACGAACTCGTCATATTCAGCAAGTCAAATGAAAGCTTTGTCATCGCATTTTGGGCGGCTGTGCTAGGAGGCATGGTGCCAGTCCCTGTGGCCGTGGGTATCAGCGACGAGCATCGGCTAAAACTGTTCCGGATTTTGTCTCAGCTCGACCGCGCAACCTTGTTCACGGATGCAGATTTGCTTGAACGCCTACTCGAATTTTCGACGAGTAGCGATCTGCACGACATCACGAAAACGCTGCAATCCAAGACCATGCTGATCGGCAATATCGATGCCACGGCCACCGGACAAGTCTTTCAGTCGACGCCGGACAATATCGCCTTCATTCAATATTCATCCGGATCGACCAGCGATCCGAAAGGCGTGGTACTGACGCATCGAAACCTCTGCATCAATATCCGGGCGATTGTCGAGGCGTGTAACTGGACAAAAGATGACCAAAGCCTGAGCTGGATGCCGCTGACGCATGACATGGGACTTATCGGCTACCACCTCAGTGTCCTGGGCGTCGGCATGAACCATGCGGTGATGGATACCAGCGTCTTTGTGCGCCGCCCGTTGCTGTGGATGAGCAAAGCCAGCGAATTGCGTGCCACGCAGTTGTGTTCGCCGAATTTTGGCTACAAACACTTCCTCAAGCTATTCCAGCGCAAGGGGCTGGATAACCTGGATTTATCCTCCGTAAAGCTGATTCTTAACGGTGCCGAACCGATATCCTGGGAGCTGTGCGAGGAGTTCCTGGCGGCGCTGGCTCCACATGGATTGAAGCGCACTGCAATGTTTCCTGTTTACGGACTGGCAGAGGCCACTGTCGGCGTGTCCATACCCGAGCCGGGATCGGAGTATTCCCGTATCACGGTCGATCGTCACAGCCTGCGGGTCGGTGAGCCGTATCGGCAAGTCGCGCCGGACGACGAGGATGCCGTCAGCTTTGTTCGTGTTGGTAAAGCAATTCGCGATGTGGAGATTCGCATCGTTGACGACAGTGACCGCATTCTGAATGCCGGCGTCATCGGCAACATCCAGCTGCGTGGTGGCAGCGTGACCGAAAGAGTTTACGGTGACGCTGTTGCAACTGAGCAGTTGTTTACGACAGATGGTTGGCTGCAAACCGGCGACTGTGGCGTATTCGTTGACGACCAGTTGGTCATTACAGGGCGCCAGAAGGACATCATAATTGTCAATGGCCAGAACTATTATCCTCACGATATTGAGGAAATCGTCGCTCGACTGGATGACCTCGACCTTAATAAGGTGGTTGTTGCTGGCGCCACGCCCAAAGGCGGACAAACAGAAGAGCTAATCGCTTTCATCCTTTATCGGCAATCAATTGAGGGCTTCAGGCCGATCGTCGAGCAGGTCCGGGACCTGATTGGCGAGCAGACCGGGCTTGAAGTCGACAAAGTCATTCCGGTTGCCAAGATCCCAAAGACCACCAGTGGCAAGGTGCAACGGGCAAAACTGCTGCAGGCCTATTTCGACGGGGAGTTCGACTCGGCGATTGCTGAGTTGCACCCAACGGAGAACGCTCCTCAGGAAACAGACGACGATCCGCTGGTCGCGGAGATTGAGACGATCTGTCGTGAGTTCTCCAAGGATCGAAAGATCGGTCCCGACGATAACCTGTTCGAAGTCGGCGTCAGCTCGCTGACACTGACGGAGATTGTGTTGGCAATAGACGAGAAATACCCCGGCAAACTGGATATCAGCGATTTGTTCGACTATCCGACCATCCGGCAGATAGCGGGTTTCATCAAGGAGAACTCATGACCTACGCGCGCATAGCCGGAATCGGGAGTTTTCTTCCTGAGAAGGTCGTCACGAACAAAGACCTGGAAAAGATGATGGATACGTCTGACGAGTGGATCCGGGAGCGAACGGGTATCAAACGTCGGCACGTGGTGTCGGACAGTGAGACCACCGCTTCGATCGGGCTCGCCGCCGCCGAACGGGCGATGGCCGATGCGAAGGTCGGTCCGGCCGATATCGATCTCATCATTGTCGGTACCGCGACTCCCGACAAGGTTTTCCCTGCAACGGCGTGCATGATCCAGCGGCGCCTGGGCGTGAAGGGTTGCCCCGCGTTCGACGTCCAGGCCGCTTGCAGCGGCTTTATCTATGCGCTCGATATAGCAAATCGCTTCATCAAGACTGGCGGTGCGACCACGGCGCTCGTGATTGGTGCAGAGACCCTGTCCCGGATCACCAACTGGGAAGATCGCGGCACGGCGGTGTTATTTGGGGACGGCGCCGGCTGCGTGGTCCTGCAGGCGAGCGACGAGGCCGGTATAATTTCGACGCACATTCACGCGGATGGCGAATATGAAGACCTGTTACACGTACCGTGCGGCATTTCGATCGGATATGACCAGACGCGTTCGGGAAGGGCATTCATCGAAATGAACGGCAATGCCGTTTTCAAACGGGCAGTGGAGACTTTCGACAAGATAGCCAGGGAGACGATGGCGGATCTGGAAGGAGAGATCGGCGATATTGACTGGTTCGTGCCGCACCAGGCCAATATGCGGATTATCACGGCGGCAGCAAGAAAACTGGGCATGCCGATGGAGCGCGTCATCGCGACTGTCGACGAACACGCCAATACTTCCGGAGCTTCGATTCCTCTCGCGCTGGATCAGGCCGTTCGTGACGGCAGGATCAAGCGTGGCGACACGCTCATGTTTGCTGCGTTTGGCGCCGGATTCACCTGGGGTTCCGCCGTCGTCAAATATTGATATTTCGGCCTGTTTAAAGTTCGAAATAAGATTAGAAATCGTCTGTAATGAATTGTTACAAAAGATAAAAAAATTTCCATTTAAATACTGCTAGACTGTTCCCGGCCGCGCTGAATCGGCGGTTTACAAAAATAAGACCTTCATAACAACAAAAGCATAAAGGGGATTCTCATGGGTGTAGGAAAAATCGTTCAGATCGTTGCTGTTCTCGCCGCTGTGGTTGCGGGATTGTGGAGCGGCTTCCCTGAAGCTGCGATGGTTATCGCGATTCTTGGTGCAGTAGCGGGTTGGTTCGTTTCGGCAGAAGACCGGCAGCGGGTTCTTATTGCTGCCATAGCGTTATCGGTAGTCAGCGGCGGCCTTGGGGCCATTCCAGCGGTTGGCGAATACATCTCCAGCATCATGGGAAGCCTGGGTAGCCTTTACGCTGCAGGATCAGTCACCATCATCCTGGTTGCGCTGTATGAAAAACTGAAGCCCTAGGCGCTTCGGCTCGCAGATTCTGATCTGCAGGAAGGCCGTTCCGGAAGGAACGGCCTTTTTTGTGCCTGATCGCCATGCAATCTGACATAAGCACGGCAAAAGGCGTTTTTGTCAAAAAATATGTGTGATCCAGTTCACACTTTCGGGGATACCCTGTCTCTATACTGCGACATATCAGCTGTCGCTGAACAGAGACAGGGTCGCCATGGACAGGAAAATGAAGCTCAGCAGCATGAACAATGAATACGACGAGCTACCGCTATCGCAATCGAACGTGTCGCTGAAGCTTGCGGACATTCAACGGCGCTGTGCGGAGCTGATAGCCGATTCCGATGCCATAGAGAGTTTGTCGCTTGAAGAGCCGGTGGCCGTGGTCGACGACAGGAATCCCTATAATCGCGGCTGACGCGATGACGATTCAGCTTCGGCAGCGCGATGCAGGCGTCGCATCAACATCAGGCGCCAAACCCAGATTGCGACGATCATCGATGCTGCTGCCGGCAGTGCCGCCACCGGGTATAGCAATACCAGAAAATCATAGATTCCGTGGAGCGTGGCTGACAGCAGAAGCCCCTGCAGCAGAGGCAGAGCGACCGGCTTCCGACCGAGTTTCGCCCGTGTAATCCAGTACGCCCAGATCGAGGCAAATAGGATATGAATCACCGGGCTGGCGAAACCGCGTGCGGTCGACTCCAGCAGGGTCAGGTATTCGAGGTAATAAAAGTTCTCCGCTGCCGCGTAACCCAGCCCCAGGAACGACGCGTAGATAATGCCGTCCAGGGGTTCGTCGAAAGCTTTGAATTTCAGGACGACGAGCAAAAAGGGCAGCAATTTCGAGAATTCCTCGATAGGACCTATTGCCAGCAGCGAGTAAAGCAGTAGACCAATCGGGCTGTCGTCGGCCAAAGCAAGAGCATCGTGGCGCAGGCCCAGAGGCTCCAGGCCAACGTACATGAGCCTGGAGAGCATTGCCGCGCCGAGACCCAGCACGAAGCAGATGGCGAGGTTCAGGACGGGCTCAGGCAAGTGTCTGTCTTTGTGATAGTGATAACCGGCCCAGAAGATCACCGGGATAACGATCGGGAGCGCCAACAGGACTTCTTGCATCAACGCATTATCCGGTTATGCTGTTTCATCGCTCTCATACTTTGCGAGTTTCTCCGCTGAGTAACACATTTCTCTACCTTATCGCGGTCCTTATCTGGGGCTCGACCTGGCTTGCGATCGAGTTCCAGCTCGGCGTGGTCGCGCCTGAGGTGTCGATCGTTTATCGGTATTTGGCCGCCAGTGCTATATTATTTATCTGGTGTAAAGTCAAAGGGTTAAATACTAAATTTAATCTAAAATCTCATCAGTGGTTTGCCCTGATGGGGTTGCTGATGTTTTGCCTGAACTACATCCTGGCGTACCACGCCCAGATGTACATTACCTCGGCGCTGTCGGCTATCGCTTTTTCGTCGATGCTGTGGATGAATATCATCAATTCGCGTTTGTTCTTTGGCGCCCGCGTCGGTGCGCGCATCTATCTGGGAGCCACGCTTGGGGTCGCCGGCATTATTGTATTATTCGGTCCCCAGGTCGGCGAAATATCGCTTTCTGACGGCGTATTTTTCGGCTCGCTGCTCGCGATCATGGGCGCACTGATGGCGTCATTCGGCAATATGGTGTCCCAGGGTGCCCAGAAGGCAAAGTTGCCGGTCGTCCAGTCGAATGCCTGGAGCATGCTGTACGGTGGTCTAATGACCCTGGTCGTGGCTGTATTCCAGGGACACGAATTCACGTTTGATCCGAGCGTCGCGTACCTGGCGTCTCTGGCCTACCTGACCGTCTTTGGCTCCGTTATCGCCTTCGGCGCATACCTGACCCTGCTTGGCCGTATTGGCGCTTACAAGGCAGGCTACGCCAGTGTCATGTTTCCCGTGGTGGCGTTAGTGCTGTCAATGCTCTTTGAGGGACTCGCGCTCGATACCTACATCTTGGCAGGCTTTTCGCTGGTGCTGGCCGGCAATCTGCTGGTCCTGACTCGAGGCCGCAAGACCTATTAGCCTGGAACCTGCAGGCCGGGATTGGTTGCCAAAAGCGGAACCCGCTGTGAACCTAAACCCGGTTTCGTTCTATCCTCTGGGTCGCCGTCAGAACGGTAACCTCTGCGCGTCGGACGACGCGCTTGCGCGCCTGGAATAGCCAGAGTGCGCGAGCAATACTGGCAAAGCCCAGGAACAGGTAGCCTAGAAAGTACCAGACGTCCGGCCAGGCCAGCAGCGAATAGAAAATCAGGAAGACTCCCATGAGCAGCCAAAAATGGGGAACACGCCTGTACAAGCTATCGGGTAACAACATGAGCCTAGAGCACCGTTTGGTCGCTGGAGATCCAATACTGATGCTAAAGAATCGACGAGTACCGTAATTGGCGCACAAAAATACAATTTACCCCCTTGCTACAGAAGGGGGATTTGCGACCAATGGATGAAGTCAGCTGTCGGTTTGCAGAGGTCCGTTCCGCAAAGCCTCACTGACGAGCGACAGAATCAGGGCCACTTCCTTGGCAGTGATGTCGAACACGGGTGTAAATCGGAGCGAATGTCTGCCGCCATGAATCACACCCAGGCCGATCCTCCGCAGGTAGTCTTCCGTACTGTTTGCCCCGTAGGTTTTGTATCGATCTTCAATCTCGCAGCTCACGAGCAGGCCAGTGCCCTGCGCTTTTACGATTCCGCTGTCGGGTTCGTTGGCGAGGGCGGTCATACCTTTGACCAGCTCGAGACCGCGAACTCTGATGTTCTCGCGTTGCTCGGCGCTGACGGCGTCCAATACGGCAATGGCAACATCCAGCGCGCGTGGATTGGTCGTCATTGTATTGCCGTACAGGCCCTGCTGATACAACTCCGCAGCTCGATCAGAAAGCGCAAGTACCGAAAGAGGGTATTGCCCGGCGTTAAGTGCCTTTGAGTAGGATTCGATATCCGGTGCCGGCAACTCGCGAAAGCCGGGGTAATCGACCATCGACAAAACGCCGTGTGCACGAAGCCCGGCCTGAATTGAATCCACTACCAGCAGAGTGCCATGTTCGAGCGTCAATTCGCGCGCACGCGCATAGAATTCGGGATCGATTGGCATGCCCGGATTACCTTCGCCCATCACGGGTTCCATGAAGAACGCTTCGATGAAAATGCCGTCTTCCTCAGCTTCGGCGAATACCGCTTCGAGCGCATCGATATTGTTGGGTTCCACCCGCAGCAGGTAATCGTCCTCCCTGAACGACGCCAGGTGTTTGCGATATTGCTTCATGCTGGAGTCGGAGTAGCGGGCGGGCCAGTCGGTACGGCCATGAAAGCTGCCTTTCAAGGTCAGTCCGCATATTTCGAAACCTTCATACTTGGCGCCAGGGTCAGTGAGTTTGCGCGTATTAACGTCCGCAAAACGCGACGCCAAAGACATCGACTCGGAGCCGCTGTTAAGACATACGAAGCTGTGATACGGCGTACCGCCGGTCCTGGTGTGGCCAATCTCACGCCTGAGGCTCTTGACGAAATCGACCTGGCTGACGCTGCCGGTCATGATGTTCGCCATCACGTGAGGTTTGTTCATTGCCTTCAGAACAGCTTCGGGTGAATGGCCAAAACCCAGCATGCCGTAGCCACCGCAATCGTAAACAACAGCACCTTTCAGGCTGACTATCCAGGGGCCCGCTGCACCGACAGCGATATAGGGATTAACGGCATCTGCCGCATAGAAGTTGGTCAGCCCATCGTGGGCCGCCTTGATTTGCCCGGATTCGTCCAGGGCAAGGAAATCGGGATGACTCTTTTTTAGTTCGAGAAAACGTGCGTATGCGAGCTCGATCGCATCCGAGAGTTTGTGATAACCGGACTGCAGAAAGTCGAGAATCACCTCGTCTGTGAGGCCAGTGGTCAGAGGGGCACCGCCGAATTCCCTCATTTCTATGAGGCGGCTCAGGTGGGATTCAATAATACGGGAGTCAAAAGCATGCGACATTGACGTCTTCCTTCACGCGTCGAATCGCGGATCATATCAAAGGTCGCAGGTGTTATTCACCATCCACGAGACGCGAAAAACTGTCGTCCCGGCTGGGTGCCGGGAGCGCCAAGGGTGCAGCCCCAAAAACAGGGGGGGGCTGGATTAACTCTCGAAGCGGTCTCTTTTGGGTTTCCGCGTCAATTCGCGCTTAACAGAATCTTCGCGTTCCTGGTGCAGCTTCTTCAGCGGTTTACCCACATGATTAGGCCCAAGATGGCTGAACCGACTTCCAAGTATCTCGTAAGTCGCCTCATCCACGTCATCGTCATTGTCATGATAGTGTCGTTTACTCACTTTACTCGTCTCAATTATCAGTTGCGGTAGTGCTCACGCCGACGGTGAACTGTCGATGTGAAATAATAAGATTCAAGTAGCTTGCCAATGGCGCTCAGTTTGAGTAATTGGCAACCATATCGTCATCGACGTCATCAAAATCGTAATAATCGTCGAGATCCGCGAGGACGGATTGGAGGTGCTTGTCCTCTTTCGCCATTTCAATCCGTCGCCACGAGGCCAGGCCGCGGCCGGATGCGGTTAATTCGTCTTCCGTATCGCCGATGTCGTCCGTGTCTGTAAGGTCGTCACCGTCTTCGATATCGTCAAACGCAAGGTCTTCATCGTTCATTGCTGGTTCCAGGTTTGAATCGAGACCACTATCGGTCCTCGGTTCGGATTTTCGTACGTCGGCCGGATGAGCCTTTCAAAGTGCAGCCATCCATATACTTCGACGTAAAAGTAATGTTTTTACTTTCCAAGTCAAGGAATTTTTTCTCGAAAATAGGAAGTCGCCTAAGTTATTGTTAATAAAAGACAAAATGCCGATCAGTCGAGCGTCGAAAGGATGCCGGGTCTTAGCTGCCGGCCTGATTCCGCAAGAGTGGTGTAAAACATGATTGAGTCGGTGGACGATGATATGAGAGCTTGCACGAGGCAAGCGACTATAATGACGGCATTTCAATCGCCGAAAAATCAAGGATTTCGAACGTGGCTGACGACCAAAACCTGGCCTGGGACAGGATCAGGGACCTATTAGAAAACGGCGATTCGAGGGCTGAGCTCGAGTCTTTCCTGGACTCACTGAACCCGGGCGACTTGCTGTACGCCGTATTTCATCTGAGCGCGGATGAACAGAGAGCATTGCTTTCGATCATATCTGCCGAGAGAGCGGCAGAACTTATCGAAGAAATGCCTGACAGCCACGTTGCCGATCTTATTGAAGACATGCCGGCACACAAGGCCGCGCCAATCGTCGAGGAAATGTCCAGCGACTTTCGAGTCGACGTTTTGGCGGAGATGGACAAAGAGGACGCCGACGCGATCCTCGAGCAACTCGAAGAGGAGGATGCGCTCGAGATTCGGGAGCTGAGTGCTTACTCGCCGGACGAAGCTGGCGGTCTGATGATGACCGAGTTTATGTCCTACCCGATGAGCGCCACAGTACGCGAAGTGCTGGAGGACCTGACGTCCAAGGAAGGTGACTACGGATTTCTAACCGTACATTACATTTATGTCGTGGTACGAAAGCGAAGACTGAAGGGCGTCGTTCGAATTCGCGACCTGGTTTTCAGTGATCCGGATATTGCGGTCGGAACGTTTGCGAAGCCTGCATTAACGTTGACGGCCGACGCCGACCTGGAACAACTCGAGGACTTTTTCGACGAATACGATATCGCCGCTGTTCCGGTAGTCGACAAGCATAATAATCTTATGGGCATCGTTCGGCGCAGGGCGGTGCTCGAAGCACTGACTGAAAAGTCTGAAGCCGATAGCCTGAAAGTGGCCGGTATTGTTGGTGGCGACGAGTTGCGCAGCATGCCGATACTTGTCCGTTCCGGTCGGCGCTTGTCCTGGCTGAGCATCAATATCCTTCTGAACATCATGGCCGCCAGCATAATTGCCATTTACGAGGACACATTGACCGCTGTGATCGCGCTGGCGGTCTTCCTGCCCATAGTCTCCGACATGAGCGGTTGCTCCGGCAATCAGGCAGTAGCCGTGAGCATGCGCGAACTAACGCTCGGAGCGGCGGGGCCACGCGATGTATTTCGCGTATTGCGTAAGGAAATCGTGGTTGGCCTTATTAATGGCCTGGCGTTGGGAATTCTGCTGGGTTTTGCAGCGTGGCTCTGGAAGGGCGACTTGTTGCTTAGCCTTGTGGTTGCTGGCGCGCTATCAGTCAATACGGTGATCGCTGTGTGCATCGGTGGAACAGTGCCGCTGATATTAAAGCGATTCAATGTCGACCCTGCCGTTGCCTCTGGTCCGATGCTAACCACAATCACCGATATGTGCGGCTTCATGCTGGTGCTCGGGCTTGCGACGATCATTTTGTTGTGACGATCGTATTGTTTTCCAGGCGCTGCAACAGCGTAGCGGCTGATACCACATTGTGAAATATTCTTTTGTGAATCAGTACGATAGGTATTAGTCCGAATTACCGCTAGCGGCGTTCATCGGCGAAACTAACAGGCTGTAATAGTTCGTTCCGGAGTTCGTCATGCGAGTAACTGTACTGGGTAGCGGATTGGTTGGCGGCGCCATCGCCAAAGACCTGGCAATGGAAAAGACAGGTTTTGTACGGGCCGTGGATCGGTCGACGGAGCCTTTGGCAAAGCTTCGCAATTTGGATCGTGTAGAAGTTGTTTGCCAGGATATTTCCACCGAAGCCGGATTAAAGGCAGTGATTGACGACGCCGACCTGGTGGTAAGCGCGGTGCCCGGCCACATGGGCTACGAGACTTTGAGACGCGTGATTGATGCCGGCAAGAACGCGGTGGATATTTCTTTTTTCGCAGAAGACCCGTTTGACCTCGATGCCCTGGCGATTCAACGCGGCGTCACAGCGGTTGTGGATTGCGGTGTAGCGCCCGGGCTTAGTAATGCTATTGCCGGGCACGTCCACAGCGAGATGGACAGAGTGGATTCGTTTCTTTGCCTGGTCGGTGGCCTGCCCGCCGTGCGCTCCTGGCCTTACGAATACAAAGCCGTTTTTTCTCCAATAGACGTGATGGCAGAGTTCACGCGTCCGGCACGCTTTGTCGAGCACGGGGAACTCGTGGTGCGTCCGGCGCTTTCGGATGTCGAGCTGATCGATTTCAAGGGTGTTGGCACATTGGAAGCGTTCAATACCGATGGCCTGCGGTCGCTTGCGCGCACGTTGAATATTCCGTTCATGAAGGAAAAGACCCTGCGTTACCCAGGTCATGCCAACCTCGCGCGCGTGTTTCGCGATAGCGGCTTTTTTGGCACTGAGCCGATGGATGTGGACGGTACGATGGTAAGACCCATCGACGTCACGTCAAGATTGTTGATTGAACAATGGCGCATGGGCGCCGATGACGCCGACCTCACAGTCATGCAGGTCATCATGACCGGGGAGCATCGCGGCCGCCACGAGAGGCGGGATTTCTACTTGCTGGATCGATTCGATGCAACGTCGGGAACGACCTCGATGGCACGCACGACCGGTTACACCTGCGCCATCGTTGCGCGGCAAATATTGACAGGCATGTTCAAGCAAAAAGGCATATGTCCGCCGGAGTATCTTGGCGCATCGCCAGACTGTTACGCGCATCTGCTGTCAGAGCTTGGGCGGCGCAATATTGTCGTTCAGGAAGCGGCAACGGTGTTGGCGGGGTCGACGATGCAACTGGAAACCAATCAGTTTCAACGCAAGATTGCCTGAATTCAGGGCGTTGGATAGACGGTCGCGAGCCCGCCGCCTGCCGTTCGGAGGTTAGTCGTCTGGCCGGTGTAAAGCCGGGCGATTAACTGCTGCACTTCGCCTTTGTAGGTCACGCACCGAATATCCAGTTTCAACGATTGCTTTTTGCCATCGACCAAGAGCTGACGTTCACTGGGTGGAATCACGGCTTGCGCGACGTAATTGCCGCGTACGATGTCCTGCCAGACGCGGGTCGTCAGTTTCGCGCCACGATACGCACCGCGACTGCCATATCCGGTGGCGGGTTTGAAGAACCATTGCTTGCGCTCTGCCCAGAGTCGCTCGGCGTTGTCCTTACTGACGATCATCGTCGCCGGCAACGAATCTGCCAATGTGTTGATGTCTTCCTCGCCAACGCCGAGCTCAATAAGTTGCGCCCTGTCCGACAGTAATGCCAGGTTGCGTTTATTGGCGAACAGGGCGTAGTGGAAAGGAGAGGGCGTTACGACCACGAGGTTCCGTTGATAGGCTTCGAGCAGACGGCTGTTACCTGGCGATTCCAGGTAAAAGTCTGTGAGGCGGTTATAGACGAGGTCGATTTTCCGGTCGCCGGCGAAAAGTTTGTCATTCCTGATTTCGAATTCGTTCGGGTCCGCAATGATCGCTGCAATGCCGTGCCGTTCGAAGAGCGTCTGGAAAAGCAGAAACTCCGGGTACAGGAACTGGCTCGATGGCTGGTGGTCGACGATGGCCACGGTGCGCAGAGCCGAGTTGGGACGCTGTGCTTGCCACTCGGACTTGAACATCGAGACGATGTCTTGTTCTGCATCCTGGAACGTGCGCTGCTTGCCGAAGAAGTTGGTTACGGCGTCGCAACACTCCTGTTGGGCGGCGGCTAAATAGAGACTCAACAATACGCCGCCAGCGTTCGTGTTGATCTCGATCAGCTGTGGCCCGGTCGCTCCAAGATGAAAGTCGTAGCCGAAGAAGACGCCGCTCGGACCCAGGTCCTGGCGGGCGGAGGCGGGCGCGGCGGCGAGAACCTTGCTTCGATATGCGGTGCTGCGGGCGATGTTCTCCACCGCGCCAATAAGCTGCTCCATTTTCCGCAAGTGCCCGCGCTGCATAAACACAGGCGAATCCGAAAACAGGTTGCTGCTTCGATCCAGTAATCGTTCCGGCACGCCGGATTCTTTCAAATGCGCCGCTAAACTATCGCCGAGCGAAGTTCTGTTGACGGAAATGCAATAACAATCCCGATTCAGGATTTCGGCAAGTTCGCTTTCTCTGGCTTGGCTCACGGTGCGTATTCTGCACTTAAATCAAGGCTTCGCCGCTAATTGTCGGCGAAGCCGTGAGAAATGCCAGCCCTTGGCTACTTGGCTTGTAAGGTTGCCAGGTACTCGGTCAGGTTATAGAGCCGCTGATTGGAAAGCGCTTTGCGCTCAAACATCTTGCGGTCGGGCCGTTCATTTTCGAACACCATGCCCCAAATTGGCATCTCGGCAGTGCCGTGCGATAACACGGGCGATGCTCCCGCGATTGAATCTTCCACGTCATCGCGCGGAAAAACGCCGTCATTTTGTGCGGCAAGACGCGTCAGATCAGGCACCATTTTCTTCAGCTCACCGGCCGATGGCCCGTCACCCCTGCCGCCTTTACCATGGCAAGAGGCGCAAAGTTCCATGTAAAGGTCTGCGCCGTCTGCGACGGCAGTCGCCTGCCAGGATTTCGGCACGTCCTTGACCTCGTCCTGAGCGAACGTCGTCCCGGCAACAATTGCGATAATCAGCGCTCCGAGAAGTAAAGCGAGAGTTTTCATCAGGTAATTCCTCCGGTTTTGAGTGGCGCAAATTCTCCACAGGCAAAATGGCCTGTATCCGTTGCCACACAACATTTATGGGCGCGACAGCGCTGAGGGTCAATTGGGAGTAGTACCTAAACGATGGGTATATGCAGCAGTCAGCGCGGACCTACGGCGCAATCGGCGCGAATGATTCGCAAGTGATTTTGCCCTTCGTTATCGTGAGGAAGCTCGCCTCCGGCACGGCAACCCACTCAGCTTCGAGATGGCTCAATGGCTCAGAGACAATCGCGCGCGCGTCCCTCGAAAACCGGCCTGCATCGGGCGCGATTTCCATCGTCGCATCGCGGCTTGCACTGTGAAAAAGCGATCGCGATTTGCCTTCCGTGGAGTAACGGACCGCGTACAGCGATTCACCGTCACTGATACCGAGGGTCATTTGCAGCGCATTTTTGACACCGTGGCGCTCGGCGATGTGTTCGACCATGCCAGCCATGCGTGCCAGGCCGGCATGTACGTCGACTTTCATGCCGTAGCTTAGTGCAAGCAGAAACATGAGCTCAGAGTCAGTTGTTCCGCGAATGAGTGGGAATAAATCCGGTGCGATGGCAAACGCAAGGTCGCGATGCAGTTTGTCGTACTCGTTGATCAGTCCGTTATGCACGAACAACCACTTCTCGTGATCGAACGGATGACTGTTGGTTCTCTGTACCGGAGAGCCGGTGGTTGCCCGGACATGGGCCAGAAACATATGGGATTCGATTTGTGCGGCCAAGGCCTGCAAATTCGAGTCGTTCCAGGCCGGCCGGATGTCTTTGTACACGCCCGGCACATCGCGATTGCCATACCAGCCGATACCGAATCCGTCACCGTTGGTCGTAGAGGACGAGTCCGACGCGCGCAGGCTCTGGTCGATCAGGGAATGGTCCGTCTTGAACAGTACTTCGTCGAGCAGAATGGGTGCGCCCGAATAGGCAAGCCAGCGGCACATAAGGGTTTCCTTGGGGTTGCTGGGTTAAAAGGGTCTTTAAGTTTGAGGATTCAGACAGCGAGTGGCAACTTCTGAGCCCGAGTTTCCCCTGATTCGACTATCGCGGCGGGTCGACCCGATCCGGCGAGGAGCCGTTCAGGCGGTACCAGCCTGCAACGCCGTAACGGTCGCGTCGCGCCGGCTTCACCTCGTGGGGAATTTCCTCGGACAGGAACAGGACCACGGTGCCTTGCGTTGGCAGTACCGTTACCGTCCCCTGGTCGGTGTACAGGATCAACTCGCCGCCGTCGCCGTCTTTCCAGTCCGCGTTCAGGTAACAAACGAGGGAAACCATCCGGTTGGCTTCACCCCGGAAAGCATCGACGTGGGTACGATAGAAATCGCCCGGGCGGTAGTGCGCCAGGTGACTTTCAAACGAGAACAAGCCCATGAACAGCCTACGGTTGAGATGAACTCGCAGCGACTCCGACCAGTCGCGCCAGGGCGCGAGGACCGGGCGACGCTCATCCAGCCAGTGGATGCGATTGCGCCGGACGAAGCGGTTACGCTGTTGTTCGGGCCCTCTGCCAACGGCGGCGGCGTGGTAGCCGTCGGCGCCCAGCCGGGCCGCATAATCGGCGAGCGCCTGCGTGACGTCAGGCGGCAGACCGTCAGGCAGCACGACAAAACCGTAATGCTCGAGACCGCTGCTCAGGGTTTCCAAAGAGGGCGGCGGAACGGGCGGGAGAAGAACGGATACTGCGTCCAAGAGGGCTCACTGAAGCGGCGGTGCGCTACTCTACGCCGAAGTTCGCAACCTGCCTATAGCAATCGATAACTGGCTGCCGCCGCGGCGTTTGCGCGGATCTAATCTTGCGCGTCGTCATATCCCCACGGCGTCGGCGGTGTTTCGATCGGCTTGGTCAGATCGAAGTCCACCCTGAATTCCCGGCCCTGTCGGATCAGCCGGTAGGTGAATCGCTCAGGGTAGATATACATCTGCCAGGTATTGCCGACGGACTGCGGAATGGCCTGTTCGACAAACAGTTCTTTTGAAAACTGGTCGGCGGGGAAAGATTGTACCTGTGCCCACCCGGCATCGACGGTATGGCCACCGTATTGGGCAAGAGCGTCCTCTGTGCCGTCTTTGTGCCTGTGGTCGTGCTTGAGCGACAGGCCGGAACCCGTCTTGGTTATCAGCCAGGTACGCGAGGCGTCGTCACCCACGTGAAAAGGAATTTGCAGTTGCGTCTCATCACATCGCCTGACGTGCATGACAAGTTTCTTGTTCGCAAACGCGTCACTGCTGTCGTTATCGACGGTGACCGTTCCGGAAAATGCTTTGCCGCAGAGTTCGCTGATGGCGCTAAAAAACGCATCGTGCGACGGGATTGACGGAACGTCTGTTTGTGCGAAGGCGGATGACAAGAAGAGACCGGAGAGTACGACGAGAACTGGCAATTTCATGGCTACGAATCACAGTGAGAGATGGACCGGCGGTCAGAATACCCCAAGCGGGAGATCTTGCGGTGTGGGGGCGACATTGATGTGAAGCGACTGATGCCGTCTTACAGATACTTGCGTCGTATGAGTTTACAGGTCGAGACCATTGGATATGCGCATAATGTATATTATGTTAAATTACGTAGGGATAAGGATTAGCCCTTAGGTCTGGGCAGACTCACACGCCCTCTGCTAGACGATATTGGCCAGTTCATTCCGTTCCCAGTCGGTCAAGCGTGACTGAAACATCCTGTATTCCATTTCTTTAACTT
>JAOUNH010000066.1 GCA_029881055.1 Gammaproteobacteria bacterium | reverse complement strand
CAAAGTCGACGAAGTTGGTGAACACGATCGTGCGATCGCTTGCTTCGCGAAGCGCGTCGAGCGTCGCATCGAAAAGAGCTGCATTGCCGCTGGCCTTGATTTTTTTCGTGATGCCCATGTGTGCATAGATATCGGAAATCTTGCCCACGCTGACGACCTCACCACCACTCGCCACAAGTTTGTCGAGCACCGTCGGCGCATGCGGCGGCGTTGTCAGGTCGCGTCGATTTCCCGTGCGTACGTAAGTGTCGGGGCTGTCGCCGACAAAGGGCCGCGCAATCACGCGGCCGATATTGTATTTATCGACCAGCTTGCGTGCGATATCGCAAAGTTCATAGAGACGATCGAGGCCGAATGCTGTTTCGTGGCAGGCAATCTGGAAGACACTGTCTGCCGATGTATAGACGATGGGTTTGCCGCTTGTGACATGCTCGTCACCGAGTTCGGCGATGATTGTCGTACCCGAGGCATGACGGTTGCCCAGCACGCCGGGCAGTTTCGCCTTTACTATCAACTCGTCGAGCAATGCTTTGGGAAACGTGTTTTCCTTGCCCGTGAAATAACCCCAGTCGAATAACACGGGGACGCCGGCAATTTCCCAATGGCCGCTCGGCGTATCCTTGCCGCTGCTCAGTTCCGCCGCGTGGCCGTAGGCACCAATGATCTTTGTATCAGGATCAAAGCCAGCATGAAAATTTCCGGTGCTTTCCTGTCCTGCATGAAAGAGGCCCAGGCTGGAAAGATTCGGTAATCGCAGAGGTCCAGCCGCCGATTTCGCGCGTTGCTCGGCAATATGACCGAAAGTGTCGGCACCCACATCGCCAAACCTGTCGGCGTCCGCGGTCGCACCGATGCCAAAGGAATCGAGAACCAGAATAATTGCCCGTGTCAGTCGCTTGCCCATGATCAGAGTCTGTCGAGTTTTTCGCTGAAATGAAAGCTGGCGATGTCCATGCCCTGGCGAAGATAGAAGCGATGTGCCCGGTGTCCCTGCTTCTCCATGCCACGTACCATCGCGACGAACGATGCTTCGTCAAGGTGCGGACGCAACTCGGCTACGATAGGGAAGCACTTCGATATCTCTGCATCCGTTTTTGCAATGACAGGTTCAAGCATTTTTGGGGTCACCAGGGATCTGATTGTCTAATCGGCAGCAGAGGATAGCATCTCACGGTTTCGCCGTAAGCCGTGTGGCAACCATGAAAAAGGCCCGCACAGGCGGGCCTTTTTGCTTTCGAAGCTTGTTCTCGCTAGTGCCCCGGCGTCTCCGGCACAAAAGTACTTTCGCCGTAGTTGTCGATGCGCGAGTCTTCCACGTATTCGCCCTCAAGTGACATCATGCCAATGAGTACCAGTATGGCTACCGGCGGACCGAGGATGGCGAGCTTCAGCGCCAGCCGTTCCCAGCCCATGTGCATGAATATCCAGACAATTCCGCCTGCTTTCGCGAGCATGAACGTCAGGATAAGGGTCGTTCGCAAGGCGCCATCGTCCATGAAGTCCGTCAGGTAAGAAAAGGTGCTGAGCACGAACAGCGCAGCCCACATGATCCAGTAGATCTTTAACGGATGTTGTGTCCCTTCTGTAGCCATATCGAAGATTCCTGTGCCTTACCAGAGGTAGAAGAATGCGAAGATGAATACCCAGACGAGGTCAACGAAGTGCCAGTACAGCCCCGCGATCTCGACAATTTCGTAGTTGCCGCCACGTTTCTCGTAGTAACCATTCTTGACACGAAACGCCACGATGAGCAGATAGATCACACCAGCGGTAACATGCATTCCGTGGAAACCCGTGATCATGAAGAAGCTCGAACCAAATTGCGCCGCACCAAAAGGGTTGGCCCAGGGACGTACGCCCTCGCTGATCAGCTTGCTCCACTCGAACGCCTGCATGCTAACGAATGTCGCGCCCAGTAGCGCTGTAGCTACCATGAGCCAGAAGGTCTTCTTGCGGTCCTTGCGGTAGCCCATATTGACGGCAAGCGCCATCGTGCCCGACGAGGTGATGAGGACAAAGGTCATAATGGCGATCAACAGCAGCGGCACTTGCACGCCGAACGCCTCCAATCCGAATACTTCGGATGGATTCGGCCACGGATCCGTGGTGGCGATACGGACGGACATATAGCCGACCAGGAAGCAGCTGAAGATAAAGGTGTCCGAGAGCAGGAAGATCCACATCATGGCCTTGCCCCAGGGCACACCAAAGACCTGCTTGTCTCGCGACCAGTCGTCTACAAGACCCTTTGCGCCTGGAGCTTCGGTAGCTCCGCTATCCAGTATCGCTTCTGACATAAGGACCCCTTAGGTCGATAACAGCAATCCAAAAAGAACCAACCAGACCAGCAACAGGAAGTGCCAGTAGATTGTGCACAGCTCGACACTGCGCCTTACGGCAGCAACATCAGCTGTGCCCAACACGACCTTCTGTGTTGCCCTCGCCCACACGTACAAGCCCCCCAGGATGTGCACGGCGTGCGCGCCGGTCAGGAAATAGAAAAATGCATTCGCGGGATTACTCGAAATGTAATGCCCGGAATTTTGCAGCTGTTGCCACGCGACGATCTGCCCCAACACGAAACCGAGCGTGAGGACGCCCGTGATCAGGAGCCCCGGCCGCAATCGGCTAGTCTGGCCATTGACGGCCGCATTGCGCGTCCATTGAAAAACAATGCTCGCGGCGATCAGCATCACGGTATTGGTCCAGAGCAGCTGCGGTTCGGTCATTGGCACCCAGTCGCCAAGGTCCATACGCAATGCGTAAGCGCTCAGGATCAGGGCGAAGAATGACGAGACCACCGCCAGGAAGGTCAACAGTGCAATAAGCGTGGTCTTGTCGACTCCGCCGAGTGGCCCATGATGAGCCGTATCGCTAACGGTTTCCGTTTCCCACGGCGCCACATTGAAGGTGTGCTTGAGCAGCCAGCCCAGCAAGGTCGCCAGTATGATGGCGAGAAAGCCGAGGGCAATGGTCACCTAGTGCGCTCCCCCGTGATCCCTGCCGGCGGGTGCCTTGTCGGCCGGAACGTTTTGCGGAATAAAGTCGTCCTTGTAGCCCGGCACGCTGTAGTCATAAGCCCAGCGATGCACTTCGGGAAGATGATGTCCCCAGTTGCCGTGCTTCGGCGGATGATCCGGCGTCTGCCATTCCAGCGTCGTGGCATGCCAGGGATTGGGATCCGACTTCGGTCCTTTCACCAGGCTCCAGATCATGTTGATGAAGAACAGCAATTGGGCCGCAGCGACAAACAGTGCCGAAATCGTAATGGCAGCATTGAGGTCCTGGGCCGAAGCCGGCAGAAAGTCGGTATTGCCCATCGCGAAATAACGCCGCGGCACGCCGGCAAACCCGAGGTAATGCATCGGCAGGTAGATTGCGTAAGTGCCGAGGAAGGTCATCCAGAAGTGCCATTTGCCGAGCGTCTCGTTGTACATCTTGCCCGTGATTTTCGGCCACCAGTGATAGATGGCACCGAATACAACAAGCACAGGCGACACACCCATCACCATGTGGAAGTGCGCTACCACGAAGTAGGTGTCCGACAGGGGCAGGTCAATCGTTACATTGCCGAGGAAAAGACCGGTCAGGCCACCATGGATGAACGTAAAAATGAAGCCAATCGCGAACAGCATCGGCACTCGCAAGTGGATGTTGCCTTCCCACAGCGTGAGAACCCAGTTATAGACCTTGATGGCCGTCGGTACAGCGATGATCAGGGTCGTCGTCGCGAAGAAGAAACCGAAGTACGGATTCATACCGCTGACGTACATGTGGTGAGCCCAGACGATGAAGCTCAGGCCGCCGATGGCAATGATGGCCCAGACCATCATTCTGTAGCCGAAGATGTTCTTGCGCGCGTGCGTGCTCAGGAGATCGGATACGAGACCAAAGGCTGGCAAGGCCACGATATACACCTCGGGATGGCCGAAGAACCAGAACAGGTGCTGGAACAGGATCGGGCTGCCGCCCGTGTAACCAGGGTCCACGCCCATGGAGCTGATCGCGGGCATGAAGAAACTCGTATGCAGGGTCTTGTCGAACAGCATCATGATGGCACTGACGAGCAGGGCCGGGAACGCGAGCAAGCCAAGTATGGTCGCGATGAAGATGCCCCAGACTGACAGTGGCATGCGCATCAGGGTCATGCCCTTGCAACGCGCCTGCAGCACGGTCGTAACATAGTTCAGGCCACCCATCGTGAAGGCGACAATGAATATCGCGAGCGACACCAGCATCAGCAGGATGCCGAGGTCGACGCCGGGTGTACCTGCCGATATCGCTTGCGGCGGATACAAGGTCCAGCCGGCCCCTGTCGATCCACCCGGTACGAAGAAACTGATCACTAGGACGATGACCGACAGCAGATACGCCCAGTAACTGAGCATATTCATGTATGGGAACACCATGTCGCGCGATCCGCACATTAACGGGATCAGGTAATTGCCGAACCCGCCCAGGAACAGTGCCGTTAACAGGTAAATCACCATGATCATGCCGTGCATGGTGATGAACTGGTAATAGTTCTCCGGATTGATGAAGTGGAAGTCATTCGGAAACCCGAGCTGCAGACGCATCATGGCGGACAAACCGAGCGCGATCAGACCGACGAATATCGCTGTAAGTCCGTATTGGATCGCGATGACCTTGTGGTCCTGGCTCCAGATGTATTTGGTGATGAATGTGTCCGGATCGTGATGTTCGTGTTCGTGGTCACGATCTGCGAAGGCAACGTAAGACATAATTTATCGACCTATAAAGTGTTGATGTAAGCGACGATGTCATCAACCGCCTGTTCGTCCTGCAACGTCTGACTCAACAATCCCATCTGGTAACCGTAGTAATCCTTGGGATGTGCGCCACGTACGCCCTCTTTGAAATGTCGCAACTGGCGCGCGAGATACCAGTCCGAGCTGCCGGACAGGCGCGGTGCGTTCAGTGCCTGCCTGCCCATGCCATCGCCGCCGTGGCAATACGCACAGACCGTGTACAGCTTCTGACCGCGCGCAATATCGCCGTCGATCGTCGTCACGGTTGCGTTATCGGGCAGAGTCTGAATATGTGCGACAACGTTATCGACCGAGGCTTCATCTGGCAGCGTCGCTACCATGCCAACCATTTGCTGACCGTAGGTATCACCAGGACCAACGCCGCGTAAGCCGGTCTTGTAACTCATGACCTGCCGCTTCAGATACCACGCTGGCTGACCCGCGAGCTTCGGTGCGTTCAACGCCGCATTACCCTCGCCTTGCGAGCCGTGGCAGGCCGCACAGACGGCGTACTGCGCCGCGCCAATGGTGGCATTTCCGGCTGCCCTCGCCGACTGTTCGCTAAAGGTTGTCTGTTGTGCAAGCCAGCGATCGAAATCTGCGGCTTCATCGACGACGACGGCACCTCGCATCGCGAAATGGCCAATACCGCAGAGCTCCTCACACAAGACTTCGAAGCGGCCCGGAACGGTTGGGGTCAGCCACATGAAGGTATTCATGCCGGGTACCAGGTCCATTTTTACGCGGAACTGCGCCACCGTGAAGTTATGCAGCACGTCCTTTGAACGCAGCAGGAACTTGACGGGGCGGTCTACGGGTATGTGCGCTTCCGGATTGTAAACAATGACATCGTCCTGGCCGTGCGGGTCCTCGGGATCGATGCCGAAGGGGTTGTCCGCGGATATGCGCTCCGCGTCCACCTCGCCGAGTTTCCCGTCAACGCCCGGATATCGATAGGTCCAATGCCATTGTTGTCCGATGGCTTCGACCACATGCGCATCCTCGGGGACATCGACGAACTTCGCCCAAACGAACAGTCCGGGCGTCAACATGAGCGCAACACCGACGGCAGTAATACCTGTTAGCCAGTATTCCAGCTTTTTATTTTCAGGCTCGTAAGCCGCTCGCGCATCCTTCTTGTGGCGAAACCGAATGACGCAGTAGGCCATGAACAGGTTAACGACGACAAAGACGAAACCCGTTACATAGAGAGTGATGTCGACCGTAAGGTCCACCATGCCCCAGTTGGAAGCCAACTCGGTAAATGTCCAGGGACTCAGGAAGTGGAAAAGAATGGAGCCGACAACGAGCAGTATCAAGACAACAGCGAAAGGCATACTTAAGGCATCCTTTGTTGGTCGTGCGATTTGATTCCCAGCGACCGAGGATAGTGGAATCCATAGGTATTTTCCACAGATTCAAAGCCCTATATCACGCTTGACCTTTTCTTCCGCTTTCTTTATGTCCGATTGCAGGTCCTCGAGCTCCTGTTGCAGCGGCCCGGTCAGCATTGCCGATTCTGCTTTCCACTGGATCGTGGGCGCAGTCGCTACCGCAACCGGCGACATCTGCTTTGGTTCGATCGTCGTATCGTGCAATTCAGTTCGGGAATTCAACATCACGATCAGGAGAATTGCAGCAGCTGCGCCTGTCAGGCTGCTCGCCCACCAGAATACAGGTGGCCGTCGCTGCATTGGCGGGCGCTCCGGCATCTGCGGCGTTATGCCCTGTAATGACGCCGTAATCCGGCGATCGAGTTCATCCGAAACCTGCACGTCGATGCGCGCAGCGTCTCTCTTCAGTTGTTTTGTGAGCTTATCCATAGGCTTCATTTCCATCGTTGTTGCCATTCATCTCGGCATCGAGGGCCTTGCGTGCCCTGAGCAGGTTCACCTTGGTCCAGGAATCGGATCGATCCAGCGCCTTTGAAATATCATTGATAGACATGTCCTCGGCGTATCGCAGCCAGGTCGCAATAAACACCTCATCATTCAGGATGCGCCGCGCACTCACCCAGAGATTTTCCGTTTCGGACGCACGGATGCAGTGCTGCAACGGATCGTCTTCCTCGTCGACAAGGTCGGCGAGTTCGACAATATTCTGCGACCGGATCCTGCCTGCATTGCGAATCGCGATCCGGTACAACCAAGTGCTGAAACGCCATCGAGAATCGTAGGAATGCAGGTAGCGGTAGGCGGCAATCAGCGTGTCTTGCAGCGCATCTTCGGCGTCAGCGTAACTTGCCGATCGCGTCACGAGAAAGCGCAGCAGGCGAACACGGTAACTCCGAACGAGGTCTGCGAATGCATCCGCAGACCCCGCTTTCGCAGCGTCAATGAGCTCATGCTCGCTGCCGCCAGTCATGCAGCATTCTCGTCAATCATTCAAGGTCGAAATAAGCAAGTCGGAGTTTATAGCGAGCGAAATGGTCAGGTTGTTGCCCTTTGCCTCGACGCGCGTGCCCTGAAGTACGGCAATTGCCTCGGCATCCATTTCGTCGCTGAATGACGCAAGACTGATCAGGCCACGAACGACCGACGCCAGCGACTGCGCCATATCCGGTTCTTTGGTTGTCAGCTGTGCTTCCAGCGCAAGGTTCTTGTCCGCTGCAGCGACGAGGAAGGCCACTTGTTCAGTATTGCGCAGGATGTTGGAATCCCAGCCCGATCCATTCTCATCGCCGAGAGCCGCAGAATTCATGCCCGCCTGCAGCAGGGTCTTCTCCGCCGTCAGGACCAGCAGTGCGCCTTTATGGCCATTGCTGCCCGCAATCTTGCCGCCGCCCTTGAGCATGTCTTGCATCTGCGCTTCGCTAGACGTCACGATCACTTTCTTGTCGAGTGCCATGCTGATCCAGGCCTCGTCCTCGAGTGAATCAAATTGCACCTCTATGTTGCTCCCTCCTGCGGCGGCCTTGTCACCTCCGTCGCCGTGGCTGCCATTGCCTGTGAAGCGGTAGTAGGCCTTGCCGGACGCTTTCAGAGGCTGAAGATCGCCCTCAACGGCAATCAGGGTCATCAGTCGGTCTTTGGATACCTGGCTGATATTTCCCTCGAACAGGAAGATAGGTCCCTGCCCTTCAAGCGAGAACGCTGTCAGCCGGTCGAGTTCCTTTTCGACATCGATACCGGCATCTTCTTTAAGTTCATCGAATATCTCATCGACCATCCAGCGATGCACGCCCTGGCCGGCCTCCGTCTTTCGCATGCGATCAAGATCGACGTGGAAGTACCAGGTCGCACTGCCGGGTATGTCCCTGGCATCAGCGATGGCCAGTGCCGGCGCAACGAGCAACAGCGCGGCCGTTACCAGCACGGTCAGTTTGAAATTTCGATAGTTCAGGTGGCCCATTTGTAACCCTCGGTTGTGTTTCTTACACAGTTATAGGGCTCATAAGGCAAAAAGGTTACATCGAATTGGTTTTTTTGCTCGTCAGCCAGCTGACGCCATAAGTCAGCACAAAACCCGCGACGAACCCCGGGATTGCCTCATAGAGGCCGTGGAAGTCATCTTTGAACCAGGTCAGCCAGACGACGCTCGCAGCGAATCCGCCGAGCATGCCGGACAAGACGCCAGCCCAGGTGATTCGCTTGTAATAGAGTATGCCAACGATGACGGGACCGAATGCGGATCCGAGGCCCGACCACGACGCAAGCACGAAGTCAAAAATGAGGCGCGGCTCCTGGATGCCCATCACAACCGCAATAATGCCAATGATGATCGTGACAACCTTGCCGTAATTCGACAGCGTCTCTTCGCTTTTGCTTGTGCCGATGATCTTCTGGTAGGTGTCGCGGACGACCGCCGAGGACGCGAGCAATAACAGGGAATCGACCGTCGACATGATTGCCGAAAGTACGACGACCATTAGCACACCCGATACGACCGCCGGAAACAGGTTGTTCGAAATAACCGGAAATATCGTTTCTGCATCGTCGAGTCCCGGAAACAAAGCGCGACCGGCAACACCGGCGGTGACAGCACCGGTCGTGAAGATCACCAGCACGACCATCGAAACAATGCGCGCCTTTTTTATCTGGTCATCATTTTCCGCGGACATGTAGCGAACCAGTAGCTGCGGTACTCCCATAAAAGGCAGGCCAATAGCGATGAAACTCGCGATCGCAATCCAGGCTGGCTTGACACCGTCCGATACGGCGAACATGTCCACCAGCGCCGGATCCTGGTGCACAAGGTTGGTGTGCACTTCCCCCCAGCCACCGGACGCGTAGATTGCCGCCGCAGGAACGGCGATCAGGCCGAGCAGCATTAGCACGCCCTGCACGACATCGGTGTAACACACGGCCTTGTACCCGCCGACGAAGGTGTAACCGATGACAAATATCGCGCCAACGACAACACCGGTTGCATACTCCATGCCAAGGAAACCGCTGAAAGCTTTGCCTGTCGCGACCATTTGCGCCGTGACGTAGGTGGTAACCATCACGAGAATTATCGCGACGGCAAAGCCACGAATCAGGTGCCAGTGATCCTTAAACTTCGCAGCCAGGACATCCGGCGCGGTTATCGAGTCGGTTTCATCGCCAAACTTCTTCAGGCGCCGGGCGACGATCCACCATGCCGCTGCGATACCCAGGATCTCACCGACAACGACCCAGTAAGCCTGCATGCCGACGGCGTAGCCCATACCCGACAGACCGAGCAGCAACCAGCCACTTTCACCGGTCGCATTCGTGCTGAACGCCACGACCCAGTACGGCAATTTCTTTCCCGCTATATAAAAACCAGCCAGCGTGTGCGTTTCGCGCCGGCTCCAGATGGCGAGCGCGGCGAGAATGCCGAGATAGACAATGAGTACAGCAAGGGTCGTGGACATGTTTGTACCTTTCGCTTAGTACGTAACCGAAAGCGAGCCGATCGGCGAACCGGGTGGAATTACCACCGGAGCCAGTTGCTCGATCTCTGAAGGATCGTTTTTCAGCCGCTGGATTTCGAACCGCGCGAATTTATAGTGCGCGCCCAGCACCGAATCTTTCGGCGACTGCCGGGACAGCCAGCTGTCCAGGTCATCCAGGGCAGCGAGAGCGATCGCGCGAACCTCTCCATCCGCCGCCGGATTGAATGCCAGCGCCAGCAGCGCATACATCACCTGCCTTTCCGTCTGCCGTTCGATTGTTCCGGACCTTTTGCTTTTCCAGGTCGCGTCCAGCAAGCCACCCGTTACTGCGTGAAGCCCGGGCGCACCCGTGCTCGCAAGACGTGCCGCACGAGACGGCTCCAGCAGCACTCTCAAAGTCATCGCTACGGCACTTGCTGCCGGCGCCTTCGCATCGAAGACGATGCCGTTCGCACCGCTGAACGTTTCACGCGACTTCGGATTGCCCGGCGGCCGGGGCGGAATCATTGCAACGATCGTGTCGGGGAGTTGCAGCACGGACGGATCGAGCGTCGCAATCAAAGCATCGATCGCCTGTTGCTGGCGCTCGGCGGAAACGGTCGCTGGAGCCGGCTGGCCGTCGCCGCGCAAACTGTAGCTGAAATACTGCCCGCCGATGAGTTTGCCTACTGCCTCGATCTGGAACCGGTGCAGCAAATAGATCGGCACGAGGACTTCTTCGATAGTCGCCATCGGCCGACCAATACGGATATTGCGCTCGGAAAAATTCCCGAGCGCGATCTTGCGAACCTGCAAAAGGTGCTCAAGCTCGGCAACGGCGTCCCCGCCGTTATCCCAGAGATTGCCATCAGGATGGGCCGTCGCAGCCGACCGCGCATCGTTATCGGACACGTACTTGAATCCTGCTGCGACGGTTTCGTCCAGGATTTTCGCCCTCTCGGCATCCTGATCGACGCCTTCGGGAAAATCCTGGTAGGCATACAACACGGTGCGCTTGTCCCAAGCTCCGATTTTGTCATCGTATGCATCACTCAGGTCCAGGCTGCCATCGTCCCGTATCCCGACCAGTGGAACCGGATAGTCCATCACCGACGCGCGATCCTGCGTACTCGCGGCAAAGTTGTGTTCGAAGCCGATGGTGTGACCTACCTCGTGAGCCGAAAGCTGTCGAATACGCGCAAGCGACATATCAAGCATCTCCGGCGGCACGGTGTCGCCCGCATACGGTGCGAGCAATCCTTCGGCGATGAGATAATCCTGCCGCACGCGCAGCGATCCGAGCGATACCAGGCCTTTCAAAATCTCCCCGGTTCGCGGGTCGAGTATTGATGATCCGTAGGACCAGCCTCGTGTCGAACGATGTACCCACTGGATGACGTTGTAACGGACATCCAACGGGTCCACACCTTCCGGCAACAGCTCGACCTGGAAAGCGTCTTTGTAGCCGGCCGCTTCGAAGGCCTGATTCCACCAACGAGCGCCTTCGAGCAGGGCGGACCGTACCGGTTCCGGCGCGCCGCGATCGAGGTAATAGACTATCGGTTCGACGGCCTCGCTAACTGCCGCGGCAGGATCCTTCTTCTTCAGTCGATGACGGCGCCCGAAATCCACGGTCAGATCATCGCCGACCGCAGTCGCATAGTCAGCGAAACCCGCCTCATCATAAGCGAGTCCGATGACGCCACTGCGTGGGTCGTAGGCGATCGGTTCGTAGCCGTCGTCCGGCAGGCGAATAAACGAATGGTGGATATGAACGGTGACGAAGCTGGCATCCGGCGTCACGGTCGGCAGATGCCGGCCCGTTGGCTGTCCTGCGAATGTCACAATCGCCTCGGCCTCGGAATTGTCCGGGAAGCCCTTGGTACGCGGCATGAAAATTGCCGATCGCGACGCGTCGACCGAATACGAGCCTTCGCCAGCGTAATTCAATCGCGCCGATATACCGTGCGCGTCACGAAGCATGAACGAAGTCGCATCGACCAGGACTCTTTCGCTGAGGGGCTCAAGGTCTTCGAAACCCCAGATTACGGAGCGCGCGAAACTTTCCTCGACGGCCTGCGCTTCGTCCTCGTTGTCACTACGTGCGCGGTACGCGAGATTATCTTCGACCAGCAGGACTTTCGGCCCGCTGCGCACAAACCGAACGACCCGTGTGTTGCCGAGCTGGCCGCGGTCCAGGCCAAGGTCATTTGACCCAACGCCCCTGGCCAGGGAGGACTGGTAGATAAAGGGTTGGTCGAGTTTGCCGACGTCCAGCAGCAACCGGCCGCTGTCAGCATCCCAGTACTGATCTATGAATCCTTCGATTCGATCGAATCGGCTTAGGTCGAAGTTGTCGTCAGCGTACAGGCAATGCGCCCAGCCAAATACGAGTACTGCCAGAAAACTGCGTCCGAGCATGAATCCCCCTGGTTGTTTCTTACTCTGTTTTGTTTGTCGCGCGTTTTATCTGTCGCGCGTTATACGTCCCGCGATGATACCGGCGATCATGAGAAACAAGCCCATGCCGAGCAGGTATTCCGGATGGGTCCGCGTGATGCCGCAATAGTAAATTCCCGATATCGCGACGACCTGGAATGCATTGATGAGGTTGCTGTCGCGGCGCGTTGCTTTGGGAAAACGAATCCTCGAGATCATCAGCAAGGCAAGCACAAACATCAGGACCGGGAAGTAGAGGTGGAGTGGCAGCGACGCGGCAACGTCTCCGTGGTGAATGAGCACCAGCACGATGGAAGAAACCAGTCCACCGCCGGCCGCTGTTATAGGAATACCCGTAAACCATCCTTTGGGCGAATCTGAGGATGCGAGGTTAAATCGTGCCAGGCGCATAGCCCCTGCCAGCACAAATACTGCGACCGCGACCAGGAGCAGCCAGAACTGGCCGGTGTCATATTCCACCCCGCCCATCTGCAATCCGGCATTAAGCACCAGGACTGCGGGAGCGACACCGAAAGAAACAAGATCGGCCATAGAGTCAAACTCGGCGCCGAAATTGGATGTCGCCTTGAGCAGGCGCGCTGCCACACCGTCCATCGTATCGAGCAGTCCGCACCAGACGATGATCCAGGCCGCAAGCTCGAGCTCCCCCAGCTGTGTCGTCACGATAGACGAGACGCCGAGCAACAGGCTCATTGCTGTGAAGCTGTTCGGAATTGTGTAGCGCAATTTAATCAATGACCCGCCTCCACGTTAATACGCACAAGGCGCGCGACCACGCCCGGCGGCCATTGTAACTGAGGTTGGCGCTCAAGTAAGGTCGACAATCTGGCCTGCCACAACCTCGGCGGGGCAGGTGCTGCCCGTTGTGTATGGCCCCATGCCCGTATTCACGCTCGCCAGCTTCCCGGGCGCAATTTCCCCGGGAATACTGAAACGCCTTTGTACCGACCTGCCGGACGCGTCTGTGTAACTGACGGCAACCTGCACGCCCGTGATGGTCGCGGTCGTGTCATTGCGCACCGTTACGACCAGCTTGCCAGCGCCGTCCGCCGCACAGGCTCGGGCAATGTAGGCGCCCGGGTTACTGGGCATTTCCAGTTTTGCGAGCGCGGCCGTCGCCGCTTTGCCGTACTCGCCGCCTGATTTCGCGACGATTTTGTAATGCTCTATCGCTGCACTCGAATTACCACGCGTCGCCGCAATATCGCCAAGCGCGAAATGCGCAGGCGCTGTGGGCAGGAGCTCGATACTGCGATTCAAGTCCGTCTCCGCACTGTCGATACGGCCGAGTTCCTTGTTCGCAAGACC
>JAOUNH010000065.1 GCA_029881055.1 Gammaproteobacteria bacterium | reverse complement strand
GTAATTGAATTCTCCCCGTAATGGATCGGACTCAACGCCGTTGTCACGAAGCGGACTTAGGCTAAGGCTGTCCGGCCACCAGAATTGGTTGGATTTTGGCTCGCCCGCAGC
Source organism: Gammaproteobacteria bacterium (assembly GCA_029881055.1). GTDB lineage: Bacteria > Pseudomonadota > Gammaproteobacteria > Steroidobacterales > Woeseiaceae > UBA1847. Next base: position 13,301 of record JAOUNH010000065.1, on the reverse strand, counting down.
GAACGCGGGGCCAGAAACCATCGTCATTGTTACCGCACAAGCGGCAAATAAGCTTATCGTTTGTTTACGCATTCAACTGCTCCCTTCGGAAAGACACACATCGTCGGAGTGATAGACTAAGCCGTATATTAATTAATAACTAACTCATTTTCTCGATCACTGTATGCCGCTAAAACTATCGAAGATTTAATTGCGCAGACAACAGCTTGCGATCGCGCCCTCACGAACACGCAAAGAAAATGTTCAGCACGTTCCCTCATCTTGTACGATCGGCCTCATAATCAAGCGCGTCAATTCGCAGTTCTACCTAAACCGCTGACGCCGGACCCCCGGATGAATCTTTTTGAGAGAGCTCCCGACACCCCTGTCCGTTTCGTGCCTTGAGGATCTGGGCTGGGGCCTATTCCATGACAGGCAGCTTTCGCTCCTGCCTGAGGGCGAACATAGCCCGGCACGCGTCATCGATGTGCATCGTTCGCGGTTGCATCTCGTAGCGCCGGGTATCGACACCTCGCTGCCGCCACCCGGCAATGTCGACAATGGCCCGGTGACTGTCGGCGACTGGGTGCTGCTAGATCGTTCGCAGCAGAAAATTGTGGGTCTGCTCGAGCGCAGCAGCCTGTTCCGGCGAAAAGCACCGGGCACCGGTCGCGATGTGCAATTGATCGCTGCGAACGTCGATACGCTATTGATCGTTTCTTCCTGCAACCTCGACTTCAATGAGGCACGGCTCGAACGCTATCTGGCTATCGGGCGAGAGGCACAGGTGATGTCGATTGTTGTGCTCACGAAAGCGGATCTTTGCGACGACCCGTCCGAATACGTCAAACGTGCATCCAGGCTTTCGCCCGGACTGCTGGTTGAGGCCGTCAACGCCCTGTCGAGGACGAGTCTCAGCTGCCTCGATACGTGGCTCGCAAAAGGGCAGACGATAGCGCTGCTAGGTTCGTCCGGCGTCGGCAAATCGACGCTCTCGAACACCTTGCGCGGGATGGATGACCTGGCAACGCAGGCCGTTCGTTCTGACGACGATAAAGGCCGTCATACGACTACGTCGCGGCAAATGTACCGGTTACCGGGCGGCTCATGGATCGTTGACACGCCGGGTATGCGGGAACTGCAACTCACCGATGTGCAAACCGGTCTCGACGACGTTTTCGCGGAGATTACAGGCGCGGCGAAAGAGTGTCGATTCGGCGACTGTACGCACGATGCAGAACCGGGTTGCGCCGTGCGGGCCGCTATCGAATCCGGCAAAATCGACGCTGATCGTTTTTCGCGATGGCGCAAGCTCGTTCGCGAAGAAGCGCATAACAGGGAAAGCATCGCCGAGCGACGCGCACGCGACAAGTCGACCGGCAAGCTCTATAAGAAGATCATCAGCGAGACCCAGCGCAAGAAGGGTCGAGACATCTAGACTGGGCGGAGATCCTGCATGTTGCACATCCTGCTGCACTTCGCAGTACCGGCGGTCGTCGCCGGATTGTTCTTCCGGCCTCAATGGCTGAAGAGTTTCTTAATATTAATTAGCACGATGCTCGTCGATCTCGATCACCTGCTGGCGCACCCGATTTACGATGCCGAGCGTTGCAGCATCGCCTTTCATCCGCTGCATACTTACTGGGCGATTGGCATTTACGTAGTATTGTGTTTCCCGAAACAGACGCGAATCGTGGGTATTGGACTGATGATACATATGGCGCTCGACCTGCTGGATTGCTACGTATGACGAACGAATTTGTGCAGTACGACCTGAAAGATCAAGTTGCTACCATTCGCATCGACGACGGCAAACGCAATGCCCTGTCGCCTGAGGTACTTCGGGAAATCTACCAGGCGCTGGATCGTGCCGAATCCGACAAGGCGCTCGTAATCCTTACCGGCCGCGATTCTGTGTTCTCGGCCGGGTTTGATCTCAAGGTCATGAAGCACGGCGGTGTGAACGCGCTGCGCATGCTGCGCTTGGGCTACGGTCTCACCGCCCGCGTCCTCGCCTACCCTTACCCGGTCATCGCCGCCTGTAACGGTCACTGCATGGCGATGGGTGTCTTTTTGATGTTGTCGGCGGACTATGTCATCGGCAGCCGTGGTGATTTCAAAATTGCCGCCAACGAAGTGGCGATCGGCCTGACGATGCCGCGGGTTGCCGCGGCCATGTTGCAGCACCGGCTAAACCCGGCAGCCTTTCAGCGTGCCGTTAACCTGTCGGAATTCTTCGATGTCGACACTGCGTTGAAGGCGGGTTTTTTCGATGAACTGGTCGAGTCTGCTGAACTCATGCCGCGCGCCCATACTCATGCCGAAACGTTCAAAAAGCTTGACCTGCGTGCGCACGCGGCAAGCAAACGCAGGGTGCGCGCGAAGCTCATCCGCAGGATTCGATTCAACCTGCCGCTGGATTTGCTGGATGCCGTGCTGATGGGCCTCAGAGGCGCGCGACCGCGATGAATCTGGTTGCGCGGGAAAACTAGAGAAGCAATCCCTTCAACCGGTTTGACAGTCTACGATCCAGCGACGCGCTATCTTTTACCAGGTTGCATTGCATGTTGACCCGCGCGACATCAAGCAGCGTCGCGTCGAGATCGCGACTCCCGCTTTCCGCAAGCCACGAAAGCACAGTTGAGAGGTGCCAGATCGCAGGTTTGCCGTCATGAACAGGTGGCGGAAATCCGGTGCCCTTTTTGACTGCGAGCTTTCGCATGTATTGCCTTGAGAAGCCGAGCAAGTTTGCGATGTCGGTCAGGCCGACAAGGTCGGGTGTCGCTTCAACCAGGCGTGCATGAGGAACAGCGCGTTGAACATCTCCCAGCGCACTCAAAATGGCCTCGTCGGCAGACGGTGCTTCGCGAGTAAAATTGAGCGCTATCCGTCCCGGTATGCCCAGGCCGATGAGCGCGTCAGTACATCCTTCCGCCAATAGCGCTGCAACGAACTCCTCGGGCTCAGCGGCATTCTGAGCAAGCGAAAATCGCAAGGTGAAATCATACTGTTCCATCTCTATTCGTTCTCAGTGCAATTGTCGACAACACGTCGAAGCTGCTTTGCGTGATTCGCGGCATTCCGAGGCGTACTCCAGATGCTCGAAATACAGAACTCGCCACAACGACAGTCCTTGTCTTTGTATGGGCAATACATCTTTCCCCAGGCATGCGAACCGCCGACATCAATGCGCCAACCAGCAAGCTCGGCGTACGCAAGCGCTTCCTCGATCTCTTTCTTCGGGTGGCGTTGGCGCGGCATTGTTGGTTTGACCGAGTCGAATGCTATGTAGGCAAAGAGAGGTTGTCAAGTGACAACCCCTCAGTTTGGCGAGCGTAAGAGAAATGCTGCAGGAAGCAGCCCGGCCGTGGACGTTCAATATCGCGGCTAAGTGGCCAGATTTGTAGACAGCGGCCCCTCCAAATCCCGCTTCATGCCCTTGATGTGCGCATTGGCTACTCGATTTCGTAAGACAATTGCACCTGCACGGTGACACTCAATTGCCCACCCGAAATGTCCGGCGCTGCAGCCGACATCGCCATTTCCTTGAATCCGCCTGCCATCGGCCTCGGGAACGCGCCGCCCGACGACATCGAAATGCTGAGGACCTTGCCAAGCTTCACGCCGGCCAGTTCGGCGAGTGCTTCCGCCCGGCTACGTGCGTCCGCCATCGCGGCGGCGCGAGCACGTGCCTCGAGGGCCGCGGAATCCTTAACGCTGAAGCTGATGCCCTGGACCGTATTCGCACCCGCGTTCGTAACGGCAGCAAGTATCTTGCCCAGTCGATCGATGTCATTGATCGTCACGCGGACGGTATTGTTGACCCGGTAGCCGACGATCCTGGACTCGCCCGTGCCGCGAGGGTCGTGTTGCTGTTCCTGCCAGATGCTGTAGTCGGCGGTCTGAATATCCGCAGTGTCGACACCCTCGTCGCGAAGCGACTTCATGATGCGTTCCACCACGGCCTGGTTTTCTTCTGCGGATTCGCTGACCGTTGGCGCGAGAGTTTGCACGCCCGCGTTGATGTGTGCACGGTCCGGCGCTGCGGCCGCCTCGCCCGAGCCGGTCACCGAAATGCTGCGTTTATCTTCCTGCCCGCCCTGCGCGACCGCGAGGCCGAACAGCCCTAAAACAACGAGTGCCAGCAACGCTACTTTGATACCGACGAACGACTTCATGTGAATACTCCTGCAAACATTAATCCACTAACCCCTCGCACGGATACGGCACCACCAGCTCCGGCAAGCCACTCGCTTCGTACATCGCCTGCGTTTCCGCGCTGCAATTAAACGCGGCGAGGGTGCGATCGATGCGGATGCCTCCATACTGATAAGCGGGGCGATTATCTATAAGGTCCTGTAACAGAATCCTGGCCTCTGACCAGGCACCGGCGGCCGCCAGCAAAGATTCAACTCCATCCCATAGGAGGCGAGCGCCGTCCGGGGCGTCAGAGCGTTGCCAACTCATAAGTTTTTCGACGGCGGCCTGTTTCTTGTCATCGTCGGAAAACAGGTCGATGTACGTCTGGACACTGTTCTCATCGCGCCCCAGCTTTTGCGCAAGCTCACTGCCGACCTGCCTTGCTTTCTCCATATCACCCGTTACGAGGTACTGATACAGCAGTAAATGCCAGCCGAAATAGTGATCCGGCGCGTAGGAAACCAGTTGCAGCAGAATGCGTTCAGCATCCGCCCAGTCGCCCGCCACCTGGTAGTTTGTCGCCAGATTATGCGCCAGGACCCTGGCTTTCGGGTCCATCTCATAGGCGAGCCGGTATTCCGCGCGAGCCGCGTCGAGGTCGCCCATTAGCTGCAGACTGGTTGCATACCATTGATGCGCCGTGGGAAACCAGGGCCCCAATTCCACGGCGCGTTTGGCGAAAGTTAATTGTTCGGTCAGGTCGTCAGTGCTGTAGACCAGGGCGGTGGCCGCCTCGACGGACTGGGGGTCCAGCGCCAGCGCTTTTCTTGCCGCAACGCCTGCCTTCGCGAATCCCTCTCTGAACGGTGTTTCTGTGTAATCCGTGAGAATGCCATAGGTCAGAGCGAGACCGGCGTGGGCCTTGGCGAACTCGGGATCGATCGCGATGGCTTCTTCAAAAAGCTCGATAGCGTTGTACAGCGCCTCCCCGGTACGCAGGTGCCATTGATTCATACCGCGGAGGTAGGCGTCATACGCGGCGGTGCTGGTGGTGCCGGTCAGGTTACCAGACTCGCCCGTGTCAATGTCCAGGGTAACTTTCATCGCATCGGCGATCGACATTGCAATCTCGTCCTGCACCGCGAAGATGTTGTCGAGTTCCCGGTCGTAAGTTTGTGACCACAGGTGGTAGCCGTCGTCGGCTTTGATTAGTTGCGCTGTGACCCGGACCTGGTTGCCCGACTTGCGCACACTGCCCTCCAGCACATTGTTGACCTTGAGTTCACGCGCGATGTCGGAAATGTTGATGTTGCTGCCCTTGAACGCGAACGCCGAGGTGCGAGCCGCGACCTTCAGCTCGGGAATGCGCGCCAGCACGTTGAGAATTTCTTCCGCAATGCCGTCCGAGAAATACTCGTTATCCGGGTCTGCGCTCATGTTGACGAAGGGCAGCACGGCGACGGAGTTGTGGCTGGCCTCTGCGGGTGGTGCTGCGATGGTAACGGGTTGCTCGACCTCATCGATTCCGACCTGCCGATACAACAGGAATACGACAGCCACAGCGAGTACGACGATGATCGCCCGGTCCAGCTTGCGGCCGGTCTGGTTTGTGATGGACGTGGAGCGATCGACTTCCGACTCGCGCTTGACACCCTCGGGCGTCATCTCGAAGGCCCAGGCAAGAAATATGGCCAGCGGAAAACCAATGGCCAACGCCAGCATGAACACCTGCATGACCCAGTCCGGCGCGTGAATGTTATCGAGCACGAGATCGACGACCTGCAGCAACAGCCAGGCCGTGATGGCATAGCCGATCGCCACTCTAAAGACGTTCCTGCGTTTGAGTTCTGCGAAGAAACTCATTGATCGCACCCCGGAGCATTGCCCCAAAAACAGTAGGCGACAGAGTAGCGACTTTCCCGGGAGAGCGCACCCGGCTTGTTGCTGCAGCCGAGCCACCCTTTCCCAATGACGCCGTACCCTCGTAATGCATCGCCGTTTCCGCAAGCAAGACCAGCCTGCGAAGGCCGCTCTAATCTGCTATTTTTAGTTGCACAGAACAAACAATAACCAGCCAACCGGGGAGACCAACAATGAAAAAACCAAGTGGCAAAATTTCACGCAGAGACCTGATGATGGGCTCGACGGCCGTTGGCGGCCTCGCCCTGCTGGGAACACCCGGGTTCTCGTTTGCACAAGCCGCGGCTGCCGCTAGCGCTGCGCCTTCCTCCAACCTGGATGACCTCGCCGGCCTGCTGCGCGGCGACCTGATCCTGCCGCATCACGATGGCTACGACGAAGCACGCAAGGTGTGGAACGGCATGATCGACAAACACCCGGCCGCTATAGCTCGTTGCAGCGGCGCAGCGGACGTCATGGATGTCGTTAAATATGCGCGTGAGAAAGGTATCCCGGTATCGGTGCGCGGTGGCGGACACAATGTCGCCGGCAAGGCCCTGAAAGACGGTGCAATCACCATCGATCTTGGCGGCATGCACGGGGTTCGGGTTGACGCGGCGAAAAAGCGGGCGCGTGTCCAGGGCGGCGCCAAATGGGCCGCGGTCGATCGCGAGACGCTGGCTTTCGACCTGGTCACTACCGGCGGCACGGTTTCGGCGACCGGTGTCGGTGGCCTGACACTCGGTGGCGGGCTCGGCTGGATCATGCGCAAGCATGGCCTGAGTTGCGACAACGTAATGTCGGCCGACGTGGTTACGGCAGACGGACGGCTGCTCGTGGCCAACAAGAATGAAAACAGCGATCTATACTGGGCGATCCGCGGCGGCGGCGGCAATTTCGGCGTCGTCACGTCGTTCGAATTCAAACTGCACGACCTCGAACCGATTACGGGCGGCATGGCGATGTATCCGCAAAGCATGTTGAAAGACATGTTCCACTTCTACCGCGACTACACATCGAAGGCACCGGACTCGGTCTCTGCGGGGGCGGGTGTCATCGTCGGCCCGCCAGGAACAGCGCTTGAAGGCCAAAGCGCGGGCGTCATTATTGTGTGCCACAAGGGTCCCGCCGGTGATGGCGAGCGGCTGGTGAAACCCATCAAGGACTTTGGGCCGCCTGCTCTCGATTTCATCGGACCGACAACGTACAAAGCACAGCAGTCTCTGTTCGACGCGGGCTCCCCGCCCGGCCTCCGCAACTACTGGCGTTCAAACATGATGACGGAGTTGAGCGACGCGGCCATTGATGCTCTGGTTGCACGTGCCGGCGAATTGCCGCCACCCGCGTCGATGATATTCGTCGAACACATGGGCGGCGCTGTCGGCCGGGTCGGCGCTCACGACACGGCGTTTTCGAATCGCCACGCGCAATACAACACGTCTGTCTTCGGTACCTGGGTCAACGCCGACGAGGATGAACGCAACATTGCCTGGGTCAGAACTTTCGGTGACGAGCTAAGAAAGTTTGCGACCGGCGGCGCCTATGTCAATTACATGGCCGCCGACGAAGCGGCCGGGAACATCAAGGCGGCGTACGACGCAAACTTCAAGCGCCTGACCGAAGTGAAGCGGAAGTACGACCCGACGAACTTCTTTAGCGGGAATCAAAATATTACGCCGTAGTACGATGCGTGCCCTCCTCGCGACTCTGGAAAGAGTCGCGAGTCTACTCGACGCCGAAGACATCGAGGCGGCACCTGTTCTGGACGTCGGTGATCTGGACCGCATTGTTGCCGAGTCGCACAACATACGATGACGGCCGAATTCGTGCCGGTCTTGAAATTGTGTCAATACGGACAGCCTGCAAACACCTTCTCCGACTACGTATTTTCCTTATCCCCATGGAGTGATGGGATATCCGTGTGATCTTGCTACGCGTTCGCGTCGGCAGGATGACGGCCGTGGTAACGATCGAAGAGATCAAGGAGACCATCATGAAACGATCATCACTCATTTGGGCAGGCGCACTATTGGGGGCTTCGATTGCAACACCCGCAGTCGCACACGAAGCCGGCGACTGGATATTGCGCGGCGGCGTTGGCATGGTCATGCCAAAGAACGACAACCTCGTACTTCCGGAAATCACCATCGACACCTTGACGGTCAATGCCGTCGTGCAGGTCGATGACGGGGTCAGCATGACATTGACCGGCACGTACATGTTCACCGATAACTGGGCCTTCGATATCCTGGCGGCCTGGCCGTTCAAACATGACGTCGACCTCGATGCGACGATTTCCGACGGTGTTACCACCGAGAGCGGTACACTTCCGTTCGCTGAAGTCGAACACCTGCCGCCAACATTTTCGGTGCAATATCACTTTTCACCGGAAGCGAAGTTCCAGCCTTTCGTTGGACTTGGCGTGAACTACACGACATTCCTGTCTGAAGATCTTACTCAGGACATTATTGATGCCGGCATCGTCGACTTCTCACTCGACGATTCGTTTGGCGTTGCCGCACAGATCGGCGCCGACTGGATGTTGAACGATCGCGCATTAATCAACTTCGACGTCCGCTGGATCAACATTGAATCGGACATCACAGCAACGATCGACGACGGCATCAATCCTGCCGAAACCGGTGAGCTGGGTACCATCAAGATTGATCCCTGGGTTTTTGCGGTTAATTTTGGGTACAAGTTCTAGAGGGTAATTGCGGGTGCATGGCGACAAGTACGATTTGTCGCCATGCACTTCTTAAAGTGACGCTTGGAATGTCACAAACCAGCCGCGCTTGCTAAGCTCGGCGGATGGCATCAATCCCTGGTTCTCCCTGCGTCAGCCTGCCTGCCGGTCCAGAGGCTCGGCAACGGTGAGCAGAACCTTTCAATCCGCGACAGAGATCGCCGATGCATTGATCACAATGCTCGGCAAGACGATCGTACTGGGCCTGCCGATCGGCATTGGCAAAGCGGTGCATGTCGCGGATGCCTTGTTCGCACGCGCGGTGTCCGATGCATCGCTGTCGCTCACGATTTTCACGGGCCTTACATTGTCGCCGCCCGAGCCCAGGGCCGGGTTGGAGGCGCGTTTCGCAGAGCCACTCGTCGACCGCCTGTATGCAGACTGGCCGACACCGGCCTACGTCGCGGCGATCGAAGCAAACCAACTGCCCGCCAACATCAAGGTCCGGGAATTCTATCTGCGACCGGGTGCCTACCTGGGCAACGATGCCGCGCAACAGAATTACGCCAGCATCAACTACAGCCACGCCGTCGATGAATTGATGAAGCTCGGCGTCAACGCGGTCGCCCAGCTGGTCGCTACGCACGATACAGCGCCGGGCAAATACAGCCTCAGCTCCAACCCCGAAGTCACGCTTGACCTGTTGCCGCGACTGGAAGCACGACGGCGTTCCGGCCATGCGATCGCGATAGTCGGCCAGGTCAACCGGCAGCTGCCGTACATGTTCGGCGACGCTGAGCTTGAAGCGGGTCAGTTCGATTTCATCCTGGACAGCGAAGACTGCCAGTTTCCGCTGTTCGGCTTGCCGAACCGGCAAGTGACGCAGGCAGACTATGCGACCGGCATGCATGTCGCGAGTCTCATTCCCGACGGCGGCACACTGCAGCTCGGGATCGGTTCGCTGAGCGATGCTGTCGCGCATTGTTTGCGATTGCGACATGACTCGCCCGAAATCTTCGCGGCTGTGCTCGAGAAGCTGCCCGGCGGTACCCGATCAAAAAGCCGCCTGGCGTTGCCGGTGGAAACAGCACCTTTTGAGAAGGGACTGTACGCATCGACTGAAATGATGAGCGATGCTTTGCTCGCTTTGTTCGAGCACGGCTTGATCCGGCGACCCGCCGACGAACAGGACGACACGCTGATTCACGGTGGCTTCTTCATCGGCTCGAATGCGTTTTATGAAACGCTCCGGCAGATGCCCCCGGAACGCAGGCGGCGTATCAACATGACGCACATCTCCTTCGTCAACACCCTGTTTGGCGATGAGGCGCGCAAGCGGCAGCAACGCCAGAAAGCGCGCTTCGTCAACGAGACGATGATGGCCACACTGCTGGGCGAGGCTATTTCCGACACGCTCGATGACGGCCGCGTGGTCAGCGGCGTTGGCGGTCAATTCGATTTCGTGGCGATGGCGCATTCGCTTGAGGACGCACATTCGATCCTCATGTTGCGGGCCAGCCGCTCGAAAGGGGGTGCCACGCGGTCCAATATTCGCTGGTCCGGCGGCCACGCGACCGTACCGCGCCACCACCGCGATATTTTTGTGACCGAGTACGGCATTGCCGCAACGCGCGGCAGGACTGACATGCAGGTTATCGATGCCCTGCTGCAGATTACGGACTCGGCCTTTCAGCAGGCTTTGGTGGCGGAGGCCAAAGCCGCACGCAAAGTGGCGGCTGACTACCGGGTTCCTGACGATGCGAGCCGCAATTCACCGCGCGCCATACAGGATGTTTTTGATCATGCCGAAGTGCGCGCGAGCTTTCCCAGCTACCCGTTGGGCACGGACCTGACCGCTGCGGAGCAGCAACTCGTTCCGGCACTCGATTGGTTACAATCCAGTACGGCCACCGCAGCATCAAAGGTTCGCGTGATGCTCGGTGCTATCGTAACGAGCGACGCGGCGTCCAATCACGCGGCGCTGCATCGACTCGGGCTGGACGCGCCATCAGGCATCGGTGGGCGACTGCAGCGCAAGCTGGTCAACTATGCTTTAACCAGGACAGGTCAATGACAGCAAATCTGCCCGAGTATCCCTGGGCCGACTACGATGATGAGGCCCTGCTGAATCTGCGCTTCAGCAGCCTGCGGTTGCGGCTGCGAAACAGCCTGGTGTGGCCCGACGTCCTGCGGCTGCGCGAGGAGCTGGAGCGACGCGGCATCCGCTTTCGGCCACATGTCTGGCTATCGACCGAGTGGTTTTCCCCGGACCGCATCCCCGGCTTTGCGATTCCGTTCTACCTCGCGCATCCGCGGCTGCGCCAGCTCGAGCGCAACATCATGGGCGAAGTCGAAGGCGGCTCAAGGAAGTGGCGTATGCGGATCATGCGCCACGAAACCGGGCACGCCATCGACAACGCGTATGCACTGCGGCGACGCGCCGACTGGCGACGCGTGTTCGGTCGCGGTGCTGCGCCGTATCCGGACGACTATGCGCCGCGACCGGCCAGCCGTCGTCATGTGCTGCATCTCGGCCACTGGTATGCACAGAGTCACTCAACCGAGGATTTCGCGGAAACCTTTGCCGTCTGGATGCAGCCCAAGTCCCGCTGGCGGCGCGACTACGCTGACTGGCCAGCGCTCGGCAAACTCGAGTTCGTCGACCAGATCCTCGACGAGATCGCGACCAGGACGCCGAAGCAGCGCGACCGCTCGGTGAATTATCCACTGTCGGTCGTCGAACAGACTCTCGGCGATCACTATCGACTGAAAAAAGAACGCTACGGCGGCGAGGAACGCCGCTACGACCAGTGGATGGCGCGCGTATTCGTGCCGCGCAGCAAGCGCCCTCGTGCGCCTGCCGCCAGCGGTTTCGTACGCGAAATCGAACCGCAGCTGAGACGCCTGCTCGAGCGGCGCGCGAGACTGCACCCGTATTTCGTGGACCACGCGATTCGCACTGTGACCCAGCGCGCACGCCAGCTCGATCTCGTGCTGCGCAGCTCGCGGCGTGAAGCCAAACGGCCGATCGTGCGCCTGCACGAACGCATCGTGCTCGATATTCTCAAACGAAACCGGGAGAACTACGCGCTATGAAACGCCGCCGCATACTGGTCATGACGCACGAACTGCTCGTTCCACCGCAAAGCCTCGAAGGTCTCAGTGAAGAGGATATCGACCTGTTTCGCACCGAGAATCACGTTTACACGACGCTGCAAAACCTCGGGCACGACGTACGTGTGATCGGCATCTGGGATCGCCTGTCAGAGTTGCGCGAGACGGTACGCGAGTTCAAGCCTCACGTTGTGTTCAACCTGCTCGAGGACTTTTCAGGGATTGCGGCTTACGACCATCACGTAGTCGCTTACCTGGAGATGATCCGCCAGCGCTACACGGGCTGCAACCCGCGCGGCCTGATGCTGTCGCGCGACAAGGTCCTGACCAAGCAGGTGCTGGCCTGGCACCGCGTGGCTACGCCGGCGTTTCAATTGTTTCCTCACGGCAAACGTTTCAAGGAGCCGAAGAAACTGAAGTTTCCGCTGTTCGTGAAGTCAGCGACCGAAGACGCGTCGTTTGGCATATCGCAGGCCTCTATCGTTGCAGACATGACGAGTCTCCGCGAACGCGTGACGTTTATTCACGAGCGGATACAAAGCGACGCCTTGGTCGAGGAATACATCGACGGCCGGGAGCTGTACATCGGTGTGCTCGGCAACACGCGTCTCAAGGTGTTGCCGATATGGGAACTGAATTTCGGCACCATGGTCGATTCGCAGTCCGGCATCGCCACGCAACGCATGAAACGGAACCGCAAGTATCAGGAAAAGCACGGCATTACGACGGGACCGGCACAGGACCTGAGCGATGCCGAGATCGGCAGCCTGGAGCGGCTCGCGAAACGCATCTATCGCGCCCTGCACCTGAGCGGTTATGCGCGGCTGGATTTTCGCATGCGCGCCGATGGCACCGTGTTCCTGCTGGAGGCAAACGCGAATCCCGCACTGACCGAGGGCGAGGACCTCGCAGAGTCCGCCAAGGCGGTCGGGATCGAGTACGACGCGCTGATCACGCGTATCGTTAACCTCGGCATTTCCTACATGCCGGAATGGCGGATCTTCGAGCAATAAGACCGCGCAATCCGCTCGTATCGCGTCGCAATGGTTGGCGGCGATCCCTGATTGGCTTTCGCCTATGGAAGGCGTATAAATCTCGCCTGCCCACCGACGCTTAACGCGTTCACTTTTTCGATACGGAGCAACTCATGGCTACGAAAAAAACCACCGCCCGCAAGACAAAGACCACCGCCGGCAAACGTAAAAAGGTTGCCGTAAAGAAAAAAGCGGCCAAAGTTGCCAGGAAGAAGCCGGTAGCCAGGAAGAAGGCGAAAAAAGTCGCCAAGAAGAAACCCGTCGCGAAGAAAAAAGCGAAGAAGGTAGCCAAGAAGAAGCCTGTTGCGAAGAAGGCAGCTAAAAAGGTAGCCAGGAAAAAGCCGGCCGCGAAGAAGACCGCCAAAAAGGTAGCCAGGAAGAAGCCGGTTGCGAAGAAGGCAGCCAAAAAGGTCGCCAGGAAGAAGCCGGCCGCAAAGAAGGCAGCCAGT